>CP099863.1:2271552-2590363 GCA_024134725.1 Bacillus sp. 1780r2a1
TCTTTTATTCCTTACGTCACTTTAATCCCCGCTCCGCAAAGCGGAATCACGACTTTTTCTGCTGATTCACAATCATATCGCAAATACCCAGCATAATTCGCAGCTGTCGTTGGCTCAACGTAAAATCCTTTTTCAGCAAGCAACGTTCTTGCTTTTTGAATATCTTGTTCACTTACACTAATAACGTCTCCACCTGTATCTCGAATAGCTGATAAAATTTGCTTAGAGCGAGCAGGAGCCGCAATAGCGATTCCTTCTGCTAAAGTAGGCTGTCCTGAGATTGGAGTGGCTGCTTTTTCTCCTCTGTTAAATGCTTGGTGAATTGGAGAACAGTTTTTGGCTTGTACAGCGACAATTTTAGGCACTTTTTCTATCAATCCGTTCTCTTTTAGCTCGTTAAACCCATAGTATGCACCTAGAAGCAGCGTTCCGTTTCCAACCGGCACAATGAGTGTGTCTGGCGCTCCGTTTAGCTGCTCCCAAATTTCGTACGCATATGTTTTAGTACCTTCATAGAAATAGGGATTATACACATGGCTTGCGTAGAATTTCCCTTCATCGTGAACTGCCTGCTGAGCAGCTGCAGCAACATCTTCTCTCGTTCCGCTTACTTCTCGTATACGCGCTCCGTGAGCTTTTATTTGCGCCACCTTTTTTGGAGACGTACTACTTGAAAGAAAAATATCACAGGCAATGCCGGCTCTTTGGGCGTAGGCTGCAATGGCTGTTCCAGCATTTCCGCTGCTATCAGCAATGACACTTTCTACCTTTAGCTCTTTTGCTTTTGCAATCAATACCGCTGCTCCGCGATCTTTAAAAGAGAGTGTAGGCATCATGTAGTCAACTTTCATATACGTATTGGGTGCGTTTGGTTCCAAGGAAATAAGCGGCGTATTCCCTTCTCCCATCGTTACTTGCTTCCAGGTGTCTGCTGCTTTTGAAAAAGGCAGTGCATCAACATAGCGCCACATCGTTGGCAACTGATGGTGAACGCTTGTATGTTGAAAGGCTACCTTTTCTTTTAGCAAATCCAACACTCCCCCACACTTGCACTTCCATGGCATGTCCTTTACGGGGTACGTCTGATGACAATCACTGCATATGTAAGCTTCATTCATGAAAATCTCTCCTTTCATTTAACTACCTATATTATACAACAGCAGAAAAATTTCTCGCTTGTTGTCAAATTTTTCTTACCGCGCTAGTATATAGTAATATAGGCGAAAAAAAGGGGAGATTTTATGAGACAAAACCTTGTAAAGCTTGGTTATTTACTAGGTATTTCGTTACTGTTGGCAGGAATACTGTATTTCTTTGCATCAAACTGGCAAGGGTTTGACCGCTATACAAAAATCGCCTTGAGCATAGCCATGATGCTGTTATTTTATGGAAGTGGTTTTGTTGGTAGAATGCTGTTACCTCATCAAGCGTTTCTTAGTCATTGGCTACTTGTTGCTGGTTCTATTTCATTCGGTTTAAGTACTGCGCTCGTCGGCCAAATCTATAACACGCATGCGGACGCTTATTGGTTATTTTTTATTTGGTTTTTACCGACTGTCCTATTTAGTTTACTTACAAAATATCAGTCATTTTATGTTCTTTCGTTTCTTTTACTTCAGCTCACCATGTACTTTTATATTTCACCTACTGCCGTTTTCCAGCGAACAGAAAATGAAGAAATTTTTCTTTACCTTACAATGGCATTTGTGAACGCACTTATCTTTCTATTCGTAAAAAAGCAATATGTAAAGTCAACTATTGTAATGTACGCTGCTTTTATTATCATTCACTTTATCTTTTTAAGCATTTCACAGCCAAATTATACTGTGTTAAGCGTAAGCGTTTTGATTGCTTACATCGTTCTATTAATTGTGTCACTGTTTTATTTTTCAAAAGTGCAATCACATAAAGGATTGCTAGGAATTTCAATCGTTGCTGCTGCGCTGCTCGTTGTTCAGCAAGTTTTGTGGTATCTGTTTGACAACTACAGTGAACTCACCTTATTTTTGGTACTTGGATTTGTGTTTTTATTTGTTGCAGCTAGCGTTTGGTTCATTAACTGGCTTTCTCACCACACCAATGCTCAGCAAAGATCGCTGCGTGTAATTAAACAAATTATTATCATAGGAATTACGGCAATCGCTTCTATTTTAGGTAGCATATCTATCGGTGGGCTTGTAACGCTCTTTAGCGGAGAGTATTCACAAAACTTCATGATGCTGATTGGAACAGCCATTATGCTTTCGTTTTTCTTTATTAAAGCAGCTATTCCAACCGTTAAATATACCCTTTTTATGACAGGTTTTTTAATAAGTGGGGTGTCCGCATTCTTTGTATACGATGCGCTGTTTTTTATCTATCTAGCACTCTTTGTTTCACTTATGTGGTTTGCTAAACAAACATCCTTGCGCGTAGCCATCTACACGCTTGCTCAGCTGTTGATACTTATTAAACTACCAACAACTTATTACGAAGCCATTCAATTTGATTACGTTTTAATTGCGCTTATTCTGTTAAATGTCATCGTGTATTGTTTGACAGCTTCCTTACCTTTTAAAAGAAGCTCGCTTTTGCTTACGTTTATCTTTTCACTTTCCCTTATTGGAAGCGTGAATTCACCTACTTTAAACATAACCTACAGCATCTTGTTCTTTGTGTTTTCTACGGTATTTCTCTTTAAAAGCGTGCGCAGCGGTAAAAAATTTGAGTTTACGGTTTCGATGGTTTTTTGGTTTATCTTTTTAGGAACAAAGTATTATGATTACCTCTGGGACCTTCTTGATAAATCGTTCGCGCTTTTACTATTAGGTGCATTATTTGTTGCATTTAGCTATAAGTTTGACTCTGTGGAAAAGCAACAGCCTTCTTTTATCGATCAACATAAAAAAAGAATCTTATTTATCATTGCTTTACAGCTTGTGATTCTTGGGGGATTGTTTATGAAAAATGAACTACTTCTCCAAAGTGGAAAAGAAGTGAAGCTCGAGCTAGCTCCATTAGATCCGCGTTCACTTTTGCAAGGAGATTATGTGGAATTGAACTATGAGATTTCGGAAATTGAATTAGATGATGTGAAAGACGGTGAACGGATACAGCTTGTACTTCGCAAAAATGAACAAGGGATCTTTGAGTATGCAGAGCATTATAAAACTCATGACAAATGGAATTCTCCTTATCAAGCAAAGAAAGATGATGTTCTCATAACAGGTACGTACTACAGCTGGGGAATCCAGTATGGCATTGAGCATTACTTTATTCCAGAAGGAACCGGTCAAAGAGTAGAACAAGAAGCAAAACATGCTAAAATCAAGGTTGGAAAAAATGGAGATGCGATTTTAGTAGAGGTAACACCATAACCAAGAGAACCATTCCCTGCATTCATTCGGCTAGGGAATGGTTTTTTACTATTTTTTACCTATTGTGTTAAAATAGTCTATAAAAAGGTGTGAAGTTAATGAGTATCAATACGTATTTAATAAGGTGTTCCTTCATGATTATGCTGATATTTGGCGGTACGTTAATAATTCGCTACGCAAAAACGAACGAAGTGCTGTTGGATTCACTCTTAGCATTTAGTATGGGCGTTCTTTTTCTGATTAGCGCACTTATTTGGCGAAAAAGATGATAAAAAAGCATAGCTAATAAAGGGTAACCTCTTCTTACTCAGCTAGATATTAGATAATTAGGATGAAGCTTTTCATATAGTAAAAAGATATATAATGGAGGTGTATACATAGAGACTCGTAATAAAACTCCCGAAGATGACTAAGAAAGGATGCGTCAAACTGAAATAAAGCAGAATCCGACTGGAAACCTGCGAGACGCTATGCACCGTGCAGAAACCGGAGCTGTAGGCACTGATTGAAAAAGCACAGGAACTCTACTCCTTAGTTTGTTTATTGGATCCTTTATAGCCGCAATTATTCTTAACTAATCTCCATTGAAAAACAACGAATATACATGCTAGAAAACGTGTAGAGACGTCTCTACACGTTTTGCGTTGCTAGCACCTTTTTATAAGTTGATATTTTATGAGTTAACATCTCTTCTGTAGCAATTAAGGTTTGGAGCTGCTCTTGGATCGAGAGGTGATGATTCTCTAAAAGTTCAAGGCGAGCCTGAGCCGTCTTCTCTCCTTCTTTAAAAAGCTCCGCGTACTGTCTTATTTTCGCAAGCGGCATTTTCGTCTCTTTAAGCTTGATCACAAACTTTAGCCACGCTACGTGGTCTGCTGTATATAACCGCTCTCCGCTTGAACTTCGATCAGGCGTAATAATTGATTCTTTCTCATAATACCGTAAAGTGTGCGCGCTGATGTTTAATTCTTCTGATACTTGGCTAATTGTGTACATATATCCGCTCCTCAAAAAAAGTATATTTACGGGTTGACTTAGAGTTAACTCTAAGCAGTATACTCTTTTTATCATTAAAAAACTAGTTATCTCAAGGAGGATTTTTATGAAATATACAGTGATTACGGGCGCAAGCTCAGGAATTGGTTACGAAGCTGCGCTTGAATTTGCAAAAAGAGGGAAGCATTTAATTATCATTGCACGTCGCCAAGACAAGCTTGAAGAATTAAAAACCGCAGTGAAAGATATAAACGCAGAAGCTGATGTTGTGGTCTATACAGCAGACCTAGCCACAGCAGAAAATGCGTATACGCTATACGAAGACTTGAAAAAGTACGAGATTGAAACATGGATTAATAACGCTGGCTTTGGTAATTTTGCATCGGTTGGTGAGCAGGACTTAAACAAAATCGGTAAAATGCTTCATTTAAACATTGAAGCATTGACCATTTTATCTTCACTGTACGTTCGCGATTATGAAAATGTAGAAGGCGCACAGCTACTCAACATTTCATCAGCTGGTGGATATAACATTGTGCCAAACGCCGTAACGTATTGTGCAACAAAGTTCTACGTAAGTGCATTTACAGAAGGCCTTGGCCAAGAACTTCAAGGAAAAGGTGCAAAAATGCAGGCAAAGGTATTAGCACCAGCCGCTACTGAAACAGAGTTTGCCGATCGTGCTCGCGGGACTAAAGGATTTAACTACAGGGGAAATGTGCCTCAGTACCACACCGCAAAAGAAATGGCAGGCTTCTTGTTAGATCTATACGATGGAGATAAAATCGTTGGAATTGTAGACGGTCAAACGTATAAATTCGAGCTTCGCAATCCCATTTTCTCCTATGCAGGAAAGCGATAAACAAACAAGCAGCTGAATGATTCAGCTGCTTTTCTATTAGCATAATTGATCAATCAACAAAAGGTACCGGCGTAATGTTGCCTAGTACAACTGGATAATTTGCGCCAGTTGCTTTTGGTGAATTGCTTGGATTCTTATGGTACGTTTCGTTCGCTAACAGCGCAAAAGCCACCGCTTCTTTTGCTTCGGATGAATAACCGATTTCCTCTTGTGTTAAAACGGCAATGCTTTCACCTACTAAACTCTTAATCATCTTCATCAGGGTAAGGTTATAGCTTCCTCCACCGCCAATAATGATTTCATCAATATCATGATTTGGTAAAATAAAACGTTGATAATGGTCAACAATTGACCTTGCTGTAAACATTGTTGCAGTTGCGATGATATCTTCACGTGGTACATCAGAGAATGCAGCCAGCAGTTTATCTACGTATTCTTTACCAAACAACTCTCTACCAGTTGATTTCGGAGGAGAGACGTTCATGTAATCATGCTCTAAGCAGTAGCCCAACATTTTTTCGTTCACTTTACCGCTCGCTGCGATTTTTCCTTCTTGATCATAAGGAATAGTAAAAAGCTGTTGGCATAGCTCATCAATAATCATATTTCCTGGTCCCGTATCAAAAGCATACATATCATCAAACAGGGCGTTTTGAGGTAAAACCGTTACGTTCCCAATTCCGCCGATATTTTGAAGCAACCTGCCTTTTTGCTTATCCCTATATAAAATGTACTCTGTGTATGGGACAAGTGGAGCTCCTTGTCCACCAGCCGCCATATCCATGGTACGGAAATTAGATATAACTGCTGTCTTCGTCTCATAAGCAATTATAGCAGGCTCTCCTATTTGAAGCGTTGAAGCTATCAAATTGTCTTCACTAAAAGGTTGATGATAAATGGTTTGGCCGTGTGAACCGATTAAATCTAGTTTTTCTAGAGGAAAGTTTGCTTTATCACACACTTTTTTTACCGCTTCAGCAAATGCATACCCTAGCTTAAAATTTAGGCTACAGATTAACTGCACATTTGATTTTTCAACTGACAAAGCAGCTTTAATCTCGCGTTCAAGCTCTTTCGAAAAAGGGTATGTGACAAAGTCAATAATAGTTAATTCTGTATTCATGCCGCTGCCTTCTACATGAATAAGCGCTGCGTCAATTCCATCTAAAGATGTTCCAGACATCAGACCAACAATATACACGTTAATCTCTCCTTTTTAAATAACCCGATCCGTGTGTAACTCTCCTATTTGTGATGATATCTTAAATCTTTCACCAGCATAAACAGAGATAACATACTCGAAAGGCTTATTGTTTGTAAGATACGTAACCGTTTTAATCAGCAGTAACGGTGCATTCTCTTTCAAATTTAGATAATTTGCTTCCTGCTCGTTTGCAAGTGTAGCTTCGACTGTTTGTTTCACATTACCAATCTTTACGTTGAAATTTTTTTCAATAAAGTTATGGAGTGAATCTTTAATATTCGCTTCGAGCGTGTAGTCCTTATAGTCAACGGGTAAAAAGACTGTTTCAAGGGCTACTGGCACGTCGTCTCCGTAGCGTATTCGCTTAATTGATATCACTTGTGAATCCTCACCCAGCGCTAAATTACGCTTAACTGATTTTGAAGGAATCATTTGCTCAATCGATAAAATATTACTGCTAGGAACTTTTCCTTGCTGCTGCATCAATGATGTAAAGCTAGTAGCCGTGACTAATTTTTGTTCAATTTTTTTATCTAATACAAATGTTCCTACTCCTCTTTCTTTTGCCAAGTACCCTTCATCCACTAATTCTTGAATTCCTTGCCTTACGGTTAATCGACTTACTGAAAATAACTCACAAAGCTTTTTCTCAGAGGGGATAGCATTTCCTGTTTTCCATTCTTTTGAAATAATTTTTTCTTTTATAATTTCTTTAATTTGATAATAGAGAGGAATAGAAGAGCTTTTATTAATCATTTGAAACTCTCCTTTTGTTACGTAGTAATGTTGTGAAATGTTGATTTCAACATTGTCAACGTACTCTTTTTTACTTTTTATGTTTTTCCGTCAATTTAGCAACCGCATCTCTAGACTGGTGTATTTCTTCAATTGTATCTTCAAAGTAATTCGATACGTATGCATAAAACAAGATATCAATTGTTAAGAATTGCGCAATCAACGACGTTGTGGCTGCGCTTCTATTCTTTGCTTCTGGTGCCCGAACGTGGTGCAGTGAAATATCAACCTTATTGGATAGTGTATTATGACCAAATCGTGAAAGTCCCACTGTCGTAATCCCCGACTCTTTCGCAATGTCTACAAGCTGGAGAACTTCTCTTGTCTCACCGCTATTTGATACGCAAAAGAATAGTGCATTTTTGTTGGATGAAGCAAGAGCTGTTGCTGTAATGTGAGAGTCTTGATGAGCACTGATGACCTTTCCAACACGTAGCCACTTGTGAGAAATATCCTCGGCAACTAACCACGAAGCTCCTACACCATATACGTAAATAACCTGCGCTTCTTTAATGATTTTGATAAGTTCTAAAATAGTTTTTTCCTGTAAGTTTAGAGCCGTTTCTTGAATGACTTGTATGGAATTGGATACAATTTTATCTTTTATGGACTCAATTGTTTCATTTGGTTCTATATCATAAAAACCTGTTTTTTTATCCGTGGAGATATGGGAAGATAATGATACTTTTAATTCGGCAAAACTTCCAATTTCAATAGAGCGACAAAGTCTGGTTACGGCTGAGCTACTTGCATCAGCATGTGCTGCCAACTCGTGAATTGTCATTCGAACGACTTGTTCTGGATGATCTAAAATATATTGTGCAACTTTCCGTTCTGATTTCGGGAGTTCGTATAATGAGCTCTCAATTCTTAATAAAACATTTACAGCATTCACTATAAATCACTTCCTTAGCTTTCTCTTTTAATCTTGCTACGCGCTAAGTAATAACCGCCTAACGTCGATGATTGGTCTTCTAATACAAATCCTACATCCAACTGATGGCTTTGAATCTCTTTTATAAATGCCTCTTGAACCATAGAGATTTTAGTTAAAATACTTCCT
This sequence comes from Bacillus sp. 1780r2a1, assembly GCA_024134725.1. Lineage (NCBI taxonomy): Bacteria > Bacillati > Bacillota > Bacilli > Caryophanales > Bacillaceae > Bacillus > Bacillus sp. 1780r2a1. The sequence goes on from CP099863.1 coordinate 2,279,829, forward strand.
TTAATAGCAATTTTTATACTATCATGAAAACCGCATTTTCGGTAAACAGAAAGCGTTACTTTAGCTAAATGTTCTCCTGCCTTTAACAGTAACGTTTGTGCAAAGTGATTTCCATTTTGTGCATGCTGTACAATTAACGGAACAAAAGCTGCAATTTCTGCTTTTGACGCACTATAGATAAATTTTTTTATGTCAGCAATATTCTCATATTTCAATTGAGTTAAGATATCTTTGCTTAACAAGTTTATAGGCAAGCCTTCATCATATTCTCTAGTCATCTGAATAAATGCTTGTAAGGCAATCCAATAACCACTACCTTCATCTCCAAGAATATGTCCCCAACCACCTGAGAGATATCGAGAGCCCTGATGAATACCTACACTTACAGATCCCGTACCTGAAATAGTTAAGATTCCATCTTCGCCTTTTAGGAGTGCAGCATGTGCAATTACCCCATCGTTTACGATTTCTAGAGGAACTTTAAACACTCCTTTTAAGGTTTCCTTTATCTTTTCCTTATGTTTAAAGCCTTCATACCCAGCAAGGCCCATATAAATAAAAGCGCAGTTGCCGTGAGGTAGTACCGACAAACATTTGTTTACAGCAGCAATAATATTAGAAGTAGCTTGTTCCTCATTGATTAATAAATTTCCATACCCAGCTTCTCCCTGGCTAAGTACCTTTCCATCTAAGGTGTAAGCAACCGCCTCTGTTTTTGTGCCTCCACCATCAACCCCAATAATAAAGTCCACGTTATCTTCTCCTTTTATATAATGAAAAGCGGAAGGAAACCTCTATTTTCCCCTCCGCATCACCACAGTGAAACACATTTGATTCTATCTGATTGAGAAAGCAAACTTCCCCCAAGGCTCTAAATAATCAAGCAAAAAGATTTCCTCTTCCACTATACGACCCACAACATTTGTTTTTCCAGAGTTCTCCATATCCTGTAGTGCAATCTGCAACTCACCTTTGTACTGGCCGTAAAGCTCGTTTTCAATTAGTAAATCGCCTCGCTTGATAGGAGGTGTATAAGTAGGTTTGAACTCTTCTGCTTTATATTTCACGCGTGACTGAGTAGAGCGAATAAGATAATCAGACACATCGCCACGGTAAAAATGCGGCTCTTCTAAAACGATTTTTTTCTCTAAGTCCGTAATCGTTTCATGCAGCTGGATAGCAAAAGTTAGCTTTTCTTTGTTAATTTCACTCAGAGCCTGTAACTCTTCTTCAGAAGCATAAGCATTGGCAATGATTACTTCATCGATAAGACCGGTAGCATATAAGTGCTTTGCTTGCGTAACAATCGGCAGTTCTCGGTGCATCTCCACCGTGCATAACCCTTCTGTCACTGGCCAAGGACCGAAAGTAGCATCATGCGAACTAATAAAAGCAGCGGTAGGAATATTATGTTCCTTAAACTGTTTGCTACATTTGACAAAGTGTTTATAGCTTAACCCTGCATAGCGGTGTGGATAAAAGTTATGCGAGCCCACTAAGTTGCTTACTTTTGGCTTGTAGGCCATAATGTTATCCAAATAGCTTGTAGCATTGCTCATAGGAATTTCAATTTTCAAATCATAGGGATTATACGTCATCATAGATTCTTCATTTCCTGTAAAACCCATGTCTAAGCGCAAGCCCCAAACACCTAACTCGTGAAAGAAGGACAAGTCATTGTAAGAAATGCCAAGCTGATTAAAAATACGAGGAGCAATGTCCACCATCACTTCCATCCCCAGCTCGTTAGCATAATCAATGCTTTCTTTAAAGCTCTTCATGACTTTCTCTTTATCCCCTTCTACTGAAAGTAAACAAGTGAAGATTTTTTTAAATCCGTACTGATGTGCCAAAGCAATGTACGCTTTATCTTTTTCTACCGTTGAATGTTCCGGATAAATGGAAATACCTAGTTTTTTCATTGCAGATTCCGCCTCTCCTGATATGCTTTTTCTTATGTACGAGATACTTTTTTGACGATTCGAATCATATGTTCAATTAACTTTTGTTCACTGATAGCCGTCATTAAGTGATCTTGAGCGTGAATCATGAGCAGCGTTTTATCTGCAGGGTTCCCATTAAGCTCTGCTTGAATAAGCTTTGTTTGCGTTTTATGCGCTAATCCTAGTTCATCTGACGCTTCTTTAATCAAACGTTCTGCATCTTCAAACTTTAGCTCTTCAGCCGCTTCAAGCGCTTCATACGCTAAGCTTCGTGCGTTTCCTGCGTGTGAGATAATCTCGAAGATTTCCATTTCGTTGTTATGGCTTAATTCTGTTGTCATTGGTGAATCCCCCTAAAGTTATCATTTTAATAGTATGAGTGAAAAACCTAATCAAGTTAGGAGCTATTAGTGTTGTTTAACATGCTCTTTTGATTGATTAAAAAAGGCTGGTAAATACGGTTCATGTGCTTCTAAAAGAGACTGAAGCACGCGCTCAGCCATCTCATCACTTGGAATTAATGGATTGATTGTTAATGCTAGCAATGCCTTTTCATACGAGCCGGTAACGGCTGCTTCTGCACCGAGTCTCTCAAATGATTTAATTTGCTGTACAAGACCTTGAAGGTGTACAGGCAATTCTCCAACCGTAATAGGAATTGGACCATTTTTTGTCACAATGCAGTTAACTTCTACTGCTGATAAATAGTCAATCTGTTGAATCGCACCTTTATTTTGCACGTTTAATACTTGAACATCTTTTTTATCATTATAAATAGAAGAGATAACGTTACAAGCTGCATCGCTATAGTAAGCACCACCACGCTGCTCTAACTGTGGAGGCTTGATGGTTAAGGTAGGATCTTTATAAAGCTCAAACAATTCTTCTTCTAATTTTTTCACAACTTCTGCTCTTGTTTTACCATTCTTAAACGCTTCCAATTCTTCATCCAATATATCCTTAGTTTTGTAGTAGTAGCGGTGATATGGACATGGTACAGCTCCCAATGCTTTTAAGAACTGCTGATTCCATGGAAGCGGAGCAATATTTTTCATGCTTAATTGAATAGCTGGGTCCCCGAGCATCTCAAGAACTTTTTCTGTAACATCTTGGTCATCTAAGTAGACATGTAATCCAAAAAGCATATGGTTTAAGCCGGCAAATTCAATATAGACACGCTCCATCTCAACATCTAGCATTTTAGAAATAGATAGGTGCATATTAAACGGGACGTTGCATACGCCAATAACTTTCTTGTGAGCGCTATAGCGTAAAAGAGCTTCCGTTACCATTCCGGCTGGATTTGTAAAATTAATAAGCCAGGCATCTGGACAAAGTTCCTGCATTTCTTCCGTAATTTCTAGAAGTATAGGAATTGTTCTCAATCCTTTAAACAACCCACCAGCACCGTTTGTTTCTTGACCAATCATTCCCATCTCAAGCGGAATGCGCTCGTCTTTTATTCGTGCATCCAGTAAACCAACCCTCATTTGAGTTGTGACAAAATCTGCATTCTTTAGCGCTTGACGGCGATCTAGCGTAATATGTACATCAATAGGAACGCCCGCTTTCTTTACCATTCTCTTTGCTAATTCCCCTACAATTTCAAGCTTTTCTTTTCCCGCTTCAATATCTACTAGCCATAATTCTTTGATTGGCAGCTCATGATATCGTTTAATGAATCCCTCTACTAGCTCTGGCGTATAGCTAGAGCCTCCTCCAATGGTAACGACTTTAAGTCCTTTCTCCATCCTTGACACCCCTTGTTTTTCATTTATAAACAATAAAATAACCAGCGATTGCACTTAAAAACAGCAGTGAGAAAAATAAGGTATAACATTGCTTCTTACCTTTGATCTTACCTTCAACAACACTAAGAATGAACGTTAAACTACCGCTAATGGCGAACATGTTACCAATATAAAGAGCATGATTATACCCAACACCCAGCGCGCTCATCACATAGTTAAAAATAAGATTAAAGATAAGAATAAAACCAAAGAATAAAAATGCGCTTCTATAGCTAAAAAAATGAATCCCAGATGTATTGTTCACCGTTTCCTCCCCTAAATTCAACGTAGGAAGTATGAAGTAAACACTCATACTTCCTATCGTTTCATTTATAAAGCAATATTATTTTCTTTCGACGTCTCAATCGTTCCTTCTTGTTCAACTAATTTTCTATCATACATTTTAAAGAACGGAAGATAGATAAAGAACGAAATTGCAATATTAGTTAAGCATAAAACAATCGCTCGCCAATCTCCTCCCGTTGACAAGTACGCACCAATTGGAGCTGGTAACGTCCAAGGCACCATTACATACGTTGGATTTACCAGACCCATAGCCGTGGCAACGTAAGCTACTGTTGCGCCAACTAAAGGCGTAACAATAAATGGGATAATTAAAATTGGGTTTAATACGATTGGTGTTCCGAAAATAACCGGTTCGTTAATGTTAAAAATACTAGGAATGATCGTTGCTCTTCCTAAAGTCTTACTGTATTTTGATTTCGCCGCAATTAGCATTGCTAATACTAAGCCAATCGTTGCACCAGATCCTCCAATCCAAATAAACCATTGGAAAAATGTTTCAGGTGCTACGTGAGGAATCGCTTTTCCAGCTGCTACTGCTGCAGAATTGTTCGCTAGATAAACTTCCCATACCGGTCTAGCTACTGCACCTACAACCGATACGCCATGAATACCAAATGACCAGAAGAACGTAATTAAAAATACTGGAATCAATACGCCAGGAAGTGTATCTCCCGCTTTAATGAGCGGTGCTACTGCTTTATCTACCAGCGAATGCATGTCAATGTTAAACGTAACCGTAATAATCGTCATGATAACCAGTACAATGGTTACTGGTATTAAAGCTTCAAATGAACGTGCTACTGATGTAGGTACTGAATCAGGCATTTTAATCGTGACATTTTTTGCTTTACAGAACCTCAATACTTCAACAGAAAAGATTGAAACAAGCATTCCAACGAACAAACCGTGTCCTCCTAGATTTGTCATTGGCAATACGAACCCAATGTTTTCCACTGTTTCAATACCTATTGTGAATAGGAAAGATGCTACTGATAAAAGACCGCCAGATAGCGGATCTAGTTTATAGCTTTGCGAAAGGCTATACCCAATTCCAAACGTTATGTATAGCGTCATGATAAACATCGTTAAGCGATATGGAATTAAGATTTCCGCTGCGTGTTTAGCTGCCCATTCCCCTAATGCTGAATCAGCTGCAACTGGTGGAAATGCGATGATAAGAAACAAGCTTCCAAAAATGATAAACGGTAAAGCCGAAACTACCCCATCCCTTATCGCTCGCAAGTGCTTTTGTTCAGATAATTTAGCCATAGGCGTTGATAAATTATTCTCTAAAAAAGCAACAAACTTGTTCATGTATTATTTTCCCCTTTGTTTAATTAATAGTTACATACATTTATTTGCTTACAAGCTCGTTAACTAGCTTTAATAGAGTAGGTCCTCCAAGCGGACTGTATGCTTGTGGCGGAATAACCTGACAAGGAACTCCAGCTTCATCAGCAGACTGCTTAAATGTATCAAAACGATGTCTCACTTGAGGTGCTACCATTGAAACATCCCACCCGTTACGAACCTCTGCATCAAACTCTTGAGTGCCTACTGCTAGAACTTCTAAATCAATATTATGTTTTTTACCTTCATTTTTTAAAGCGTTTACAACAATTGCACTGGACATTCCACCTGCACATACAAACAATACTTTCATTCTTAATTCCTCCCCAATACTTTTATCAGAATTGTTAAAACCCTGAGATATTCATGATAAATCTAGCAATAACTTTACTCTTTCTTAACTCTTTGTAGCGAAGCTTATCTTAAAACGTTAACTAGATGCTTTCTATGCTGTAATGTGGAATCAACCCCTATCATTCACCTCCACCAAATGATGTAGCAACAGGCATCGCTAGTTCAAAGAGATATTGCTAACTTTTATCTTTAATTGAAAATATATCATTTTTAAAATTAATTATCAATGTATTTTATATTTTTTAAAAATAAATTTTAATTAGTCTATCAATCTAGTAACTTGTAAAGTATAATATCTATTGAAAACGCTAACAACTTTATAGAAATGAGGTTATAAGATGATTAAGAAGAAAAAATTTAGAAGTTTATTAATCGCGTCAGTTATAGGTAGCTCCGTGTTATTACCATCTGCTACGATTGGATACGCAGATACAATACCATCTCAAGGGGCAAATCAACCTAAATATGTAAAACACGAACTAAGAGCAGCATGGATGGCTAGCGTATTAAATATTGATTGGCCATCAAAACCTGGTTTATCAATCCCTCAACAAAAAGCTGAGTTCATTCAATACCTAGATGAACAAAAACAGATGGGGATGAATGCAGTTGTTATGCAAATAAAGCCGACTGCCGATGCGTTTTACCCCTCTAAATACGGATTATGGTCCGAATATTTAACAGGAACGCAAGGGAAAGACCCTGGATATGATCCTTTAGCATTTATGGTTGAAGAAGCTCACAAGCGAAACATGGAATTTCACGCATGGTTTAACCCTTATCGAATCACAATGTCTCTTGGAAAAGAAGCTAACCTCTCAGACCTTCAAAAACTGCCTGAAAACCACCCTGCTCGTCAGCACCCTGAATGGGTAGTTCCTTATGGACAGCAGCTATATTTTAACCCTGGAGTACCAGAAGTACAGAAATTTGTCATTGATGGAATCATGGAAGTCGTAAAAAACTATGACATCGATGCCGTTCATATGGATGACTACTTTTACCCATACAAAATTGCTGGAAAAGAGTTTCCTGACCAAAACACCTATGAACAATACGGAAAAAATCAATTTAGTAATATAGCAGACTGGCGTCGTGATAATGTTAACAATCTCGTAAAAGATATCAACGAAGCAATAAAAGCTGAAAAGTCCTATGTGAAGTTCGGTATTAGCCCATTTGGAGTGTGGAGAAATAAAAACGTAGATCCTACAGGCTCAGATACAGCTGCGGGACAAACAAATTATGATGATTTGTACGCAGATACGCGAACGTGGATTAACAATGGAGATATTGACTACATTGCTCCTCAATTATACTGGAACATCGGACTTCCTGTAGCGGATTATGCTAAGCTCTTAGACTGGTGGTCAAAAGAAGTAGAAGGCAAAGATGTTCAGCTCTATATTGGACAAGCTACTTATAAAATTAATACAGAATCAAATGGTGTTCAAAATTGGTTTAATCCAGAAGAAATGCCAAACCAAATTAAACTTAATCGTACGTACGAAGCTTTTAAAGGAAGCATGCATTTTAGTGCGAAAGACTTAAGAAAAAATCCACTTGGCATTGCAGATCGCCTTTCCAATGAACTTTATAAACAGCCAGCGATTGTTCCCTCTATGCCATGGATTGACGATACGCCACCAGCATCACCAAAAGCAATTAATGTAAAGCAAAAACAAGAAGGCATTGAATTTAAAGTAAAAGAATCTAAGCACGATGACGCATCTTATTATGCAATTTATCGTTTTGATGGCAAAAAAGCCGGCGACATTAATGACTCTAATAACCTCTTAGATACCGTACGGTTAGAGCACTCCGATCAAACTTACCTTGACAAAACCGCTGTCAAAGGACAGGAGTATACATATGTAATCACAGCACTAGATCGTACTCATAATGAAAGCTCTCCATCAAGACCAATACCTGTACGAGCAAAATAATCAGTAAAAACAAAAAGCTGTTAAACTTAACAGCTTTTTGCTTTTTATAAATAACTCGCTACCACTGCGACAAAACCTCAAAATGCAAAGCTTGCAATTAGCTCTCCTTTATACCAATCTCCATGCATAGTGTAAATTCTTTCAGTAAAAAAACTATCCTAATATACATATCTAGCAACAGATATTCAGAACAATCGACAAATTCATTTAAAATACTACTTTTTCTTCAGTACAAACAATTACAAGCGCCCACCCTCTCCAAGTTTAGTTATTACAGTTATTCCAATAGTTTACGATACAAAATAGGTATTTCAAGAAGTAATTCCTTTATTTATGGATTGGTTTCGTTTAGTTATTCATTCTATGCATGTGAATCCCAAAAATTATTTTACATTCTTTTACAAGTGATTTTTTTTACTAATTACTATTCATATCATTAAAATTTAAACATTTATTACTACCTTTTCACATAATTTAAGTGTAGGATTAAAAACAATCCTGTTCATTCGAAACACCTTGAGGAGGAATATATGAAAAATCTAGGAATTGTACGAAAAGTAGATGAATTAGGTCGCGTTGTCATTCCAGTTGAAATGAGAAGAGTTTTAGGAATTAATATAAAAGATCCTCTGGAAATTTTCGTGAAAGACGGAGAGATTACATTAAAAAGGTTTGAACAGGATAATAGATGTCTCGTAACCGGAGAAGTAACGCCACAAAATAAGCGTTATGCAGAAGGTCTCATTTTAAGCCCCGTAGGTGCAAAGCTTTTATTTAATCAAATAAGAGAAGATTGGGATATTTAAAGAACAAACGGCTTTTGTTTTTTAAAATCATCAATAAAATAAATAGAATTAAATACCCCCTCCTGTAAAAGCACTCATATTGAGTGCCGTTTTTTGGAATATAATATTCATTTTAAATGCATCTTTTTAGTAAAAATTTCACCATTGTATATTTGGAAACTATTCGCCTTCTTCCCCTGCTTTCTTCGAACTTTGCAACACCTCTTCAACTCGCGTTAACACCTCTTTTTTTAACGTACATTCTGTCAACTTTAAATAATTATCACCGTATAAAAAGTCATCAATTAAATCACTAACCTCTACAAATGATGCTAGTTGTTTTGGAGAATCTAACTCATATATGATGAGGGTAGACAAATCATATACCTTATTGAAAAGATCATCTGGCTGATTCATTAGTTCTTCAAGCCTTTTATATACGACATATGTAGTGCATTCTTGTTCAGTTGGTACTTTTAGTTCAAGCTCTTCCACAGCTCTTCGAAAATAGTGTTCCGCTTCAAAAATATTATAAGGTTCTTGAAGCGCCGCAAGAATATATAAAGATGCAGATTCACAGTCACTCTCTATCATCGAAAAAGCCCATGGCAAGTAATGATCAGCAACGCTTACATTATTTTGATAAATATGATAGTGTAACTCTAGCGTGTTCATACTGCTTTCTCTCCTATATCCTCAGCTAGCCGTATCAAATAACCGTCTGGATCCATAACTAAAAATTCTTGTTGTCCATAAAGTTTATCATCAACCCGATACCAGCTTTCTGTAAGTTCATACTTAATAGGATAAGCGTGAGCTTTTAACCGCCTGTAGATAACCTCAACATCCTCCACCATAATTTGAAAATTAATACCACGTCCATATGGATAAGCTAACTCACCTGTGCTCCAATATCCGTTTACTTGTTCAATCATAATTTCACATCCACCTAAGATTAACATGGCAAACTTGTCCTCTTTTCGTTCATATTTCACCTTGAATGTTAATAAGTTGATGTAAAAGTCCAAGCTTTTCTCTATATTTGAAACTGATAGCTCGGGTGTTAGTGTAGGTCCTGTAAGCATATGCTGGTTTCCTTTCATTGAGAGCTACTTTTAATTATGCAAAAGCGTCCCACTCGGTTTTTAAAATGCCCATTTTCACTGCATCATAATATTTTCCATCTACCATTCTAGCATCTCGAATTCTCGCTTCTTCTTTCATTCCAATTTTATTGGCGACCTTGAGCATTCGATGATTTCCAGACCAAGTTGACATACCTAAACGGTGTAAATTTGTATTCTCGAATAAAAAATCAATCCAAAGTCGATAAGCATCCGTTCCATACCCACCACTCCAATAGTCAGGATTATAAATAACGATTCCCGTTTCTGCCCAGTTGGTATTCCGGTCAACCCAATAGGTACCTACCGTTCCAATAAATTTACTGCTTCCTTTACCTTTAATAGCTAACTCTCTCGGAACGCCTGGTAACAGCTCATTTGCTTGAACCCATAGCTGTTTAAACTCTTCTTTTGACTTCCAAGGTTCCGGAATATACGGTCCGTTCCATTTTTTAGCTTCTTTTTGCTCTTCTTCGAATTTCCAATAATAATATTCGTCTAAATCACTATCGCTTAGTTCAGTTAGTACAGTTTTTTCTCCACAAATTTGAATCATCTCTACGTAACAACCTCCTCCATATACTCATTTTTATAACTTTTACCATATCCTAAGCTAGTTGGTATCAAAATACACTTATAGAGCTGCGCAGTAATAACCTAACTACTCGCATAGGTCCATTCAAAACAAAAAGGGCTCTCACTTCCATAGTTTAAGGTATTTCTTTTGATACTTTGGATCTGTTTCTGCTTCTATTAGCGTTAGTGCTTGTTGCTTTAACTTCTCATCATTTGTTTCATCATATAGATTTCGTAAGCTTTGAAGGACGTCATAACGAATAAGAGTAGCATTTTTTTCGTCTTTGCATGTATGAAAGCGATTAACTAAATGATGGAAAACTAACATCTTTTGTTGGTCTCCTGCTAACCCTACTTTCCAGATTGCCTGTAGAGCGTGACGCGCCGTGACAAATTTTTCATCCTTGGTTACGTTCCACAAGGAAACAAAATCAGTCAGTATTCGTTTTTCTTGATCGCTTTTTGCAAGACCTGCAAGAATTTGAGCACCTCTTGCTCTTTTATGGTTATCAGCATCTCCTAACCAGCTTACTAACTCATCCCACACTTCATAGGCCCAATCCACCTGTTCAGAAGTTGCGTTTATAATTTTTTGAAAAGCTTCATACTGAAGTTGTTTATCAGTTGCTTCTAAGTTTTTGAAATAGCTTCTAATAGACTCGTTCATTGGTTCCTCCATTGATACTATTTAATTTTATATCCTTCATATATTTTACCATATGAAATTTTCCGCCTTCTACTTATACATAAAAAAATCTCCTTTTAACCAAACTAAAGTTTAGGAAGAAATAGGAAAGGATGAGAAGATGAATTTTATATGGCAGTCGCTTATTTTAATCCTAGCGGGCATCTTTTTACTGAGGATAGCCGGCAGGAAATCAATTGCTCAAATGACATTAGCTCAAACCGTTGTAATGATTTCATTAGGGACAATTATCGTTCAGCCTATTGTAGAAAAAAGCATGTTTAAAGCAATTGTAGGAGCTGGTGTTTTTGTACTAGCTATTTTAGTTTTAGAATACGTACAGGTGAAATCCAATGCATTAGAAAAGTTTATTACCGGCAAATCAAAAGTTGTAATTGAAAATGGACAGCTTGATATTAAACAGTTAAAAAAACTACGTTTAACCGTTGATCAATTAGAGATGCGACTTCGCAATCAAGGCGTGGCAAAGCTAGAGCACGTAAAATCTGCCACGATTGAACCCAATGGACAACTTGGCTATGAGTTAAAACAACTAGAAAAACCATTAACAATTGGAGAATTTAAAAACTTAATGAATCTTTATTTTCCTCACTTAGCCCAGCAGTTAGAGAACAAGCCACCTAGTGACAAAGGAACTCAACAGGATCTTTTTCAGGAGATTAACCATCCAAAAACGGATACGCCTCGTTATTTACAATGAACTCTCATAGAAAATGCACCTCAGCTAAAATTCTGAAGTGCATTTTTATGCTTATTAGCGCTTTACAACCGTTACATACGAAAGTTTACTCACATTTCCAGCTACATCTTTTGCCGTTACGTTTAGAAGAGTTCCTTTTTTCTGTGCCGCAATTTTTACTGAATACACGCCTTTAGAGTTCGCTTTTGCATACCCCAATCTGTTTTTACCAACATTCACCGTTACCGTTGAATTTGCTTCCGCTTTACCCGTCACTACTTTATCAGTTTCTTTTACTTTATTAACCGTTGGTTTTGCGGGTGGCGTCACATCAGCTTTTACAACTTTGACATAAGATAAGCTGCTCACGTTTCCAGCTGCGTCTTTTGCCGTTACGTTTAGCGTTGTTCCTGCTTTTTGAACAGGAATACTAACAGAAAATGATCCGTTTGAGCTGGCTTTTACATAGCCAATTCGATTTTTACCAACGTTTACCGTTACCGTTGAGTTTGCTTCTGCTTTTCCTGTAATGACCTTATCGTTATCATCAACTTGATTAACGATTGGCTTCGCAGGTGGCGTCACGTCAACGCTTGCTACTTTTACATATGTTAAACTGCTCACGTTTCCAGCTGCGTCTTTTGCCGTTACGTTTAACGTTGTTCCAACTTTTTGTGATGGAATTGCAACGGAGAACGTTCCGCTCGCATTTGCTTTCGCATAGCCAATTCGATTTTTACCAACATTCACCGTTACTGTTGAGTTTGCCTCTGCTTTTCCAGTGATTACTTTATCATTGTTCGTAACTTGATTCACTACTGGCTTTGCTGGAGCAACATTATCAACAAACGCGGCTGACAAAATATAAATATCTTCTTCCGTATTATCATCAAGGTCATCAACATTATCAAAGTCAATGACTGGAACATAATAAGTACCAGCTTTGCTTACTTGATAAACCTGCGTTTCAATTTCTTCGTCAAACTCGCTTCCTAAGTAGCTTACATTATTATCTTTATAATCTTTTTCCGTAACCGTAAAGCCTAATTCAATTGCAGGTGAAGAAGCCCCCCCTGCTATAATGAATGCGCCAGCTGTAGGAACATTCACTTTATACATGTCCAAATCGTAAAGAGGTAAAAGCTGTCCAATTACTGTGTTACCATAAGACATTGTATTTGCTGTATGAAAATCATCATTTGGCTCTGATTCAAAAACGATTTCTTCATTGTCAAAACTTACACTTGATCGCTGAAGGCTTTTTGCTGATTTGTCTGAAAATGGCACTGGCATATTTAACGATTTCAAAACATCGGAATTTACTGCGTTTATCACTTCTGGCTTTACAATGTTTTTTTCTAGCTTTTTGTTCGCTTCTGCTTGCTCTTCAATTGCTTTTTTTGATACATCGTAATTATTCTCTTGTGCGTAACCTGTCCCCATTGATAACGAAGAAACCAATAATCCTGCAGTTAATGCTGTGACAACCTTCTTCTTACTCATCAAAAAATCCCCCTAAACCCCATTTGGTTACTTTTTACTCACGACTATAATACTACTATTTTTCTAATAAAACTATTAATTTCTACATCTATTTTTCGACAAAATCCTTCCTTAATTTATGTAAAAATTTTTTAATGATAAGAATATTGAATATACAATGATTGACATTTTTGTAATTCAGTACTAACATTTAATGATATAACCTAGTCATAGAGAAAGGTGTTTTAAAATGAATTCTTCAGCACGTATTACCGCTATTGGGACCTATGTTCCTGAAAATAAACTAACTAATGACCAACTTGAACAACTTGTTGATACTAGCGATGAATGGATTGTACAAAGGACAGGTATGAAAGAAAGAAGAATTGCAAGCAGTGAGGAGTACTCTTCTCATCTAGCGTTTAAAGCAATTGAAAACTTAGTAGCAAGCTATCACAAAAATATCCATGACGTCGACTGTATTATCGTTGCCACTACGACACCTGACTATGCCTTTCCGAGCGTAGCTTGTCAAATTCAAGATTACTTTGAGATTAATAGTGCAGGAACATTCGATTTTAACGCAACGTGCGCTGGCTTTACTTACGGATTACATATCGCTAATAGCTTTATCACATCTGGATTACACCAAAAAGTCTTAGTCGTTACAGCAGAAACGCTATCAAAAGTAACGGATTATAAAGACCGCTCTACCTGCATCTTATTTGGCGACGGAGCAGCAGCTGTATTAGTTGAACAAGATTTTGAAAGTCCAAGCTTTATAGCAACTCATATGGGATCAAAGGGCAGCGGTGGTAAGCATGTGTATCGAACAAACTTATCTGTAACGATGAACGGAGAACAGCTTCAAACCCCTGGGAAAATGGTTCAAAATGGACGTGAAGTGTATAAATGGGCTACCAGAACCGTTCCAGCAGGTATTGATTCGCTTTTACAACAAACCAATCTTCAAAAAGAAAACATTGATTGGTTCGTCCCGCACAGCGCAAACTTGCGTATGATTGAATCCATTTGTGAAAAAGCTGAATTCCCCCGCGAAAAACTATTAACAAGCGTCGAGTATTACGGCAATACATCAGCTGTTTCCATTCCTCTCGCTTTACAGCTTGCCTTAAAAGAGGGTAAGTTGCAGAAAAATCATCTTGTACTTCTGTATGGGTTTGGAGGAGGACTAACTCATGCAGGTCATATCATTAGATGGAGCCTCGATGAACGTTAAACCTTTTTTTCATATTGTTTATGGAAGGAGTTAAGGACGATATCTACGAATAAAGAATCAAAGTTAGACAAATGGCGTGCTAAATACGGAACAATAACTATCGGATGCAGCAGCTTAGTAACTACCTATTCGAACTGGGGCAGCAACTGGTTTTGGACGATTCTTGGCGTAATTGTAGGGCTAACATGCGTTACTATGGGCATTTTCGACCTTAAAAAACACACAACGAAATACAAAAAAGCACAGCCATAAAAGCAGCTGTGCTTTCTATATATCTAGTGGACGCAAATTCGCCTCAATTTCTGCTCGACGCGGTTCTAAAAATGGTGGTAGAGCGAGCTTCTCTCCCATCATTTCTTTTGGTTCGTCGGTTGCAAAGCCAGGCGTATCGGTTGAAAGTTCAAACAAAATGCCGTTTGGCTCTCTAAAGTAAATCGCTTTAAAATAGTAGCGTTCGACTTCGCCTGAATGAGGAATACGAGCCTGCTTTAAGCGCTCAAGCCAGTAGCGGTATTCTTGCTCATTTGGAACACGAAACGCAACGTGATGAACGCCACCTCTTCCTAGCCTTGCTTTTGGCACACCAGGTTCTTCTACAATATGTACTTCAGCTCCGCTTCCCCCTTCTCCTGTTGCATACACTTCCATTGAATCATAAGATCTTACATGACGAAAGCCCATAACGTTTGTTAAGATATCTGCTGTTAGCTTCGCTTCTGCAACTGTTAAGGTAACAGGGCCTAAGCCAATAATCGCATGATTCTCTTCAATATCTTCTCGCTTCCAAGGAACACCGGCACGTACACCTTTTTCTCCGTCATCTGCAACAAGCATGAGGCGTGTGCCTTCATAATCGCGAAACGCAAGTGCGTTGCGACCTGCTTGAGTTGTCAGCTCATCGTGATCGATTTGTAGCTCTTCAAAGCGCTGTTTCCAATAGTAAAGCGACTCCGTCGTGGGCACACGCAAGGAGACGGTTGAAATATCTGTTGTTCCAGGATAGGTTCTACCAAGACCAGGAATATCAAAATAAGTGACTTCCGTTCCCGGTGTCCCTTCTGCATCTGCATAAAAAAGATGATAGGATTGCGGATTATCTTGATTAACCGTCTTTTTTACAAGACGCATCCCCAGTATATTGGTAAAGAAGTCATAATTTTTTTCGGCTTTTCCCGTTAAAATTGAAACGTGATGCAGACCTAGTAGTTCCATTACTTTCACGCCTTTCTATTCGTTCCATTACTGAACTGCTTCTAATTCTTTTTCTTTAATTAGCATACCCAACCTTGCATTGTAATTTTCTCCACCCTGTCCATGGTGAATGTGACTATGGCAAATGGGACAAAGTGCCGCAACTTGATCCACTTTGTTTAACCCGCTGTCAGTTAAGTGGTTGATGTGGTGAATCTCTAAATACGGCATTCCTTTTTTATCTTTAAATGATGCTGGTGCTCCGCATGATTCACACTTTCCATTCGCTCGCACTTTCACATAATGATTAAGGAGTGCTATCTTTTTCGTTAAGCTCTTTTCCTCATAGAACCGTTCTAATAACTCTTCTTTTACCGTTGAGTCAATGTTAACTGCGTTCGCTTTCTCTTCTAATATATGGTTGCGTTTTAGTTCAAACATAATCGCTTCCCGAAAGCTTCCGTCTGCATCCCACATCAACTCAAGCTGATGGTTTGCATACGTCATCTCGTCTAAAAACTCGACAATTCCAGGCTCTACGTACTGAAATAAATAGATGGTTTCGCCGTTCGCTGCGTGTTCCATCACGGCTTTATTTCCTTTAATTAGCTGCATCGTACCGCGCTGTCCTTCTCCAGTGTAAAAAAAGGTTGTTTGACCATCGTTCCACCCATGAGAAGTACCGTATTCTTCACCACTCATCTTTGTAAAAATAAAGATATATGGATGCTCTTTTGGCGTTGAAATTTCACTTTGCTCCTGCCCTTTATAAAGGTCATGAATTTGCTTGCGGCGATATCGCTTTCCTCGTATAAAAGCCTCACCAAACTGTAAATCTGTAATCACAATTGTGCCCCCTGATGTAGATCTCTTTTCTTAGTTTTAGTGTACCATAAAAAAGCACAACTTGAGGTTAGTTGTGCTTAAAAAGGTTTGTATAGTAAGAGTTATTGATCTTCCACCTCTCCTAAAAAAACTCTATTATTAAAGCCACCTTTCTCATCCGCTTTTTGCTGACGCACATGTTCCAACTGCTCAGGAGTTGCGCCATTTAACGCAGCAAGCGCATAAACAACTTCTAGTAAGTCCGCAAGCTCTTCTACAGCCTCGTGCTCCGTTTTCGCTTCTATATATTCGCCCCATTCTTCTTCAGCTTTTTTCTTTAATTCCTTTTTGTATTCATCAATAGTTAAGTTGCTTGTTGTATATCTCTTTCCACTTTGTTCGATAATCTGCGGAATATAATCACGGACTAGCTTATTATAAACAGGCATTGGATCGGCTCCTTTTCCCTTAATAATATGACTAATTATACTAAAGAGTGGAAATAAGTTGTAGTAAAGCGAATCGTCATAAATGGTATATTTTCTCTATTGTGCTATTGACGAAACAAACACACACGTTCTGTTATTAAAATATAACGAAAAAACTAAGCACCGTATATGCCTAGTTTTCCGCTACGTTATGAAAGTCGTTTTGAAATAAAAAAGGAAATTGTTGCTGCTAGCATTGCGACTACAAGCGGAAACATGTAGGCACTATCACCAAAGGTAACAGTACTTCCTAACGTTCCAACTTTTTCTCCCACCTCTGGATCGTACAGCATGGTTAGCAACATACCACTACCTACTTGAAATACAAGCATTAAGACGACAAAGCTAGCAATAAAGACTATGTAATTTTTCAATGAATATCGCCTCCCCTTTATTTCTATTACGAACGAACATTCAAAAAGGTTCATTTCGTGGAAAATAAAGTAATTTATTCTTCACTACTGTTCTTCAACAAGTTTTGAATATAAGAAGCATCTTCCACAGGAATTGTAGAATAGTCAACTTCATCCCACGTCTCACCCGTACGTTCCGCTATAACAGCTCCCTTATCGTTTAACCAAAGGCGAGATTCAACTAATAATGCTGATTGCTTCGGACTATTAAATGCTACGTAAAGATCCGGATTATTTATATCTACATTCGCGGTATCAATGCTTTCTCTGTGAGCGTAAATCATTGATAAGTTATCGACAGCAGCCTGATTTTCTAAGTCTGTAATGACCTTTTGGACTTCTGCTTCTCCGTTTTTCCCTTCACCAACCCAAATTTCCCGCGTGACTTGATCAGACGTCGACTTTCCAAATACATACCCTCCTAGAAAAATTAAAAGCGCACCTATTATAATCGCAAATGGCTTAAAATACCCTTTCATACAATAACCCCCTACAGTACTAATAAATTCAGTATATCATTATTTTTATAAGATTCGTTATTTTCTTCTTTTTAGCACTTTATAAGCTAAATAGGCTACAAAAATTCCGACTAGAATTGATAGCTGGAGCAAGTCCGGTAAAAATTTCAGCATCCAGATGCTGGCCATAACTGTCGAAATCGTTAAGTATTCAAGCCATTTTTCCCGGCTCAACTTTTTCTTGTTCGTTACAATTATGATGTATCCAATGGGCGGAGTAATAAAGCAGATAATCATTAAACACTTATTTCGTAAGTACCAAGGCATCTTATTCAACAAAATCTCTCCTAACGTTTCCATAAAAAAACCTCTCTGAAACAGAGAGGTTTTAAACGATAGCAACAAACAAACTAAACACGACAATTGGAGCTACAAAAAAACCAAGTACGTGCTTCCAATGATATGGGGTCTTTTTTAATGCTAACAAGCGATCCACGATAAAGAAAAAAAGCAGCATTGGAATGAAAAAAAGTGATAAAACAAAGTGTAAAGCACCCGTAATCCACCACTTGTACTTTCCTTCCCAGCGATTTGTAATCGTTTGCGCAATTAGCTCTACCACAAAAGAGGTTAAAATAACGGCTGAGCCTACAATAAAAAAGTAGTACCCAAGTGCTAAAAAACTACCTTCTTTCTTAAACTCTCGAATAAAGTTAAGGATAGTAAAGTCAGCTGGTTTATCTGCAGGCATAATCGCTGTCACAAACGCTAAGACACTGATGGCAACAATCATAATTAGCCCTGCAATAAGCTTGCGACTAATTAAATAGCCCATCGACTTTACAGATGAGGTTTCATTCATATATTCGTTCCTTCCTTATGTATCTTCTCTACTTTTAGTAAGTAGCAACAATAATTTACTAAAAGTGTATGAAACAACCTGTCAAAAGTCAATGAAAAACGTCCTATCCACCAGGAATAGAACGTTTTTCATCCTTTTTCACTTCTCAATAACTGGATTTGGCTGAACTACTCGCTTTCCTACCGTTAACGATAAGACGAAACAAACGAATAAAACGATAGCCGCTGCTGCATATGGAAAGTTGATATCAATATCAAATAAAATCCCAGCAACAAGAGGCCCCGCGATGTTTCCTAAGCTGGTGTAAGCAGAATTTAAGCCGGCTACGTAGCCCTGCTGTTCTTGAGCAAGTTTTGACATTTGTGTACTAATAGCTGGTCGCAAAATATCGATTGCTAAAAACAGCGTAAACGTTACGACAACAATTAGCCAGTATGCATGCGTGAACAAAGTTAAAAGTACGAATAAGCCCGCTACGAACAGACAGGTTGAAATAACCTTTTTCTCGCCGAATTTATTAATAATCCAACCAAAGATAGTGAGCTGAACAACTGCTCCTGCAATGGAGCCAAATGTGATAATAAAGGCTATATCTTTTGGCGTAAACCCAAATTTCTGATCTACAAACAAGCCAAACACCGTCTCATAATTCGCTAAGCCAAACGATGCAACAAATACAATAATTAAGCTTAAAAAGTACGGTTCCTTATAAGAGTTGCGTAACTGTGTAAATAAGCTCTGTTTTTCCGTTTGAAGTGGATCAGCCTTTACGCGTTCTTCCATCGGTGATTCAGGGAGAACAAATAGTGTAAGTAAAGCTGCGAAAGCCCCCGCAACCGCCGCTGAGTAAAACGGTACTCGCATACCAAATTCAGCAATGAATCCACCGATTCCAGGGCCAATGATGAAGCCAGTTGTGATGGCTGCATTGATGTATCCCATTCCTGTTGCCCGCTCTTTTGGAGTTGTAATATCAGCTGTATACGCCATAACAGCTGGCATAATTAATGCAGCGCTAATCCCCCCCAGCATACGAGCGCCAAACAATAGTGCAGGTGCATTTGCAATTCCAAATAGCCACTCTGACACAGCAAAGATTACCATGCCGATCACAATCATTTTTTTACGACCAAAAGAATCGGATAATCTACCTGCAACAGGTGAGAAGATAAGCTGTGTTAACGAAAATGCAGCGACAAGCATTCCGACAATACTTCCGCTAATTTGTAGCTCAATCATATAGGTTGGCATAATAGGAATCACAAGACCTATTCCCATAAACACCAAAAAGATGTTAAGCATTAAGAGTAGCATAGCCCCTTTATTTCTTAACAGTAATGACATAAATAACCCTCCAACTTTCTCTTGTGTTCTCTATAAAACACGAAAACTATTTTTGTTTTTTTAGTTTTTTTAGCCGATAAAAGAGACTGACTTCACAAAATAAAAGGTCTGTCAGACTCTGTCACATGCGCTCTATTTAAAATGTTGATTTGACCTTACTTGTTAAAAGGCCGTGCAATAACATATCAACAATCGTATCGAGCGCATCTGATACGGTTAGTCGATTTTCTAAAAAGAAACTTCGATCTAAGGTCGAATTTACAGCATCAATAATTACCTTCATCATTAAATCAAGGTTTCGATTTACAATAATCCCTTCTTCTATTCCTTGCTTCATTAGCTCTCTCAGTGAGTCCCACTGGTTCAAAGCAACGTTCAGCTGTTCCCACTGTGCCGGGTAATAGCGCTTCATTTGTTCAATGATACGCAAGTCATAGAAGTCATTATACTCTGGAATAACGGTAATCACTCGCTTGATTTTGTCCACTAAAGATAGATTTTCATTATTCATAATCGCTTCGGTCTTCTGATCAAAATCCTGTAGCGTTTGAGTGATAATGGTATCTAAAATCTCTACTTTGGACGAGAAATGTTCATACAGCGTCCGTTTACTAATGCCTAGCCTTTTGGCTAAGTCATCCATTGTAAATTTCATTCCTTTATGATGAATTTCTTCGATAAATGCCTGCATAATTCGATCTTTCATTATCAGTCCTCCTCGTGATAAACTCATAAAACATTTTTAGTTTTTCTATTTTATCATTCTATCGCACTTCTTATATAAGTACAAGAAAAAAACCCACTCGCTAACATAAGCAAGCAGGTTTCCTCTCAACAAATCGAATCATTTGGTTTTGGGTTCTTTAATCCGAACAATGGTCGGATAAACAGAGCTAGCGTTGTTCCTAGCATTGCCATAACCATCCATACCCAGCCGTGTAAGCTAAACGATGCAATTCCGCCAAAGTAAGCACCAATATTACAACCAAATGCTAAGCGAGAACCATAGCCCATTAATAAGCCACCTACAACTGCTGCTCCTGCAACTCCTGGCTTAATTTTACCAGGCTTAAACGTTCCTTGAGCCGCTGCTGAGATAAATGCACCTAAAATAATGCCAAAGTTCATTACGCTTGTTGAATCGGCAAGAACCGTTTGCGTTAATGCTTGACCATTTGCTCCTTGGAAATAACCCCAAGTCGAAACATCAATCCCTGTTGCCATTAACGCTTTACCACCCCATAAAGCAAATGCTGACGTAATGCCCCAAGGATTACCGCGTACTGTTAGCGTTAGAGCATTTAAAAGCGCTAAAACGATTGCTGCCGCAAATAATGGCCAAGAACCACGAATAACTTTTTTCCATCCTGTTGTTGTCGGAAGCTGTTTCATCATTGGCGGATTTTTCTTTTTAGCAATTTGAACTGTAATCCAGTAAATAACTGCAAATGCTACCATTTGAACAGCCCACGCGCCAAAATAACCAAGATTAGTTGATTCAGCTAACGAAATTGGTTGGAATGACGGCATGTCCTCCATCCAAAACGTGAAGTGATACGCGGCAAGCAATGAACCTGCAATAAATGAAACGAGTGTAATGATCATAGAAGACGAACCGCCACCGAGGTTATAGAGGGTACCGGACGCACATCCGTTTCCTAACTGCATTCCAATTCCGAATAAGAATGCTCCTACAACCACACTCACGCCTACTGGTGACACATAACCCGCTGGTGTTGTACCTGTAAAGCTAAATCCGGTACTTAAAATAATAGCAAATAGCGTTGAAGCTACCGCTAGCATAAGCATATGTGCCTGTAGGCCTTGTACATTTCCGACCGACATTAATCGTCTAAACGCTGAAGTAAAACCGAATCGTGCATATAGTAACGTCGCGCCAAGAGCGAGACCGATAATAAATAATACACCTTGCGTCCAATTTGTTGTATTGACAATCGCTGTTAGTAATATCACCGAAATTAAAATTCCGACAATAACTAACGGCTTTTGCATTGGACTAAGCTCCGTAACAACCGTTGTGCGAGCTGAATTAGTATGCTTAGAAGTTTGCACAGTTGTTGATGTCACGATATACACCTCATATCTTATAGATTTAGTAAGAATTAAACTTTTTTTATCGTACAACACATTTTCTATCCTGTAAACCTCTTTGCTCTCTTTTCATCGAAAGAGTTGATTTTCAACGCTTTATCCGTTACTTTTAACATTAGGTGATAAAAGTGAAAGTAGAAAAGTTGAAAAAAACGCTAAAAACTGTAGGTGTTGTAATTTTTGTTTTAATGTTTATTGTGAACTTAATTATTACTAAAGGAGCTATTGTGGATACGTTGATTCGCATGTCCTCCCTTATCATTCTCTTGCCTATCTTTTTATTTTTCGTCTATCAGATGGGCAAAACACACTACAAACGTTTGGAACAAGAAGAAAACGAGTAGGGAATTCCCTACTCGTTTATTATTAAATCGAATAATACACTTTTCCTGAAAGCTGTGGTAGCCAATCACCGTGCTCTTCAATTGTTAAGAGCTGCTAACTGCTGTGATAGATCTGAGGTATAACCTGGAACAATGCGCTGCAATCAACAATGCATAGGACTTCTACGCACGCTTTTTGCGGCAAGTTGCTAATTAGACCACCTGTGTTTAATACGTTATCTGTCAATACAACGGAAGCATGCGCTCCAGGTTTTTTAATCTCTTTTTTATGCTTTTTTCTTTCAATTATACTGTTTATGCACCGCTAGCCATCCGATTCATTGTTAAACCACTGCTATCTCGAATTACTAATTTTGTAGGTACCGTCACCTTTAGCGGAATCTTGCGCCCATTCATTTGTTCCATTAATTTCTAGCTTGCTTCTTCACGTTTTAATGGTGCTGATTGACGGAATGTTTGATTCAATCCGTCTCTTACGTACTGCTCATGTTTCATGATCCATGTTTTCATTAACACAACATACACAAGGGCTGCAGGGATTAAACCTAAGAACCACGAAAGATCTACGTTAATAAATGCAAGAGATGTACCAACAATGGTGGCGATGATGGCAGCAGGGTTCCATCCTTTAAATGCTGCAAATAGCTTGCCTTCATATAGAGGAGCGACATTGTAATTACCTTTATGAATCAAGTAAAAATCCGCTACCATAATCGCAAAAATCGGACCTAAGAAAGCAGAAACCACTGCGATAAATGTTAAGAATAATGAATCAGTCATGATAAACCATGGACATGTTACTACGCCTAGTATTCCAACAATCACGCATGCTTTTTCCCATGAAATTTTAAATATATCCATTGCCACAAGTACTGGAGGCATAATATTAGCTACTAAGTTTGTAGTGACTTGAGCTAGAGCAATAAAGATTAACACAATTATACTGGCTGCTACATTCGAAATATGATTTGAGATAATATCAACAGGATTCCAGACGCCAACGGCCGCTGCTCCTAAAATTCCAACGAACGGGAGTAAAATCATAGGTGGAACGATTCCAACAACATGAGCTCCTACAAACGTACCCGCTGTAGATTTACGCGGAAAGTAGCGAGTGTAATCTGAAATATTAATGAGCAATGCAGCAAATTGACCAATTAACACTGTCATCGCCAGCCAAAATGGAATTCCCCAGGAGCCTTCAGTGTTAGCAACTTTCTCAACTTCGAATCCAAAGGTTGATAAAAAGAGAAAAATCAGGTACACAATGCCCAGCATAATAATGACAGACCCTACAATTTCAATCCACTTAATCGATTGAATGCCTTTTGCTGATAGAAAAATTTGGAGCGCTTGAAATGCGAAAAACCAAACCCAAACGTTATCAAAACCGATCAGTCCCATAAACACTTGATTCAGCGCTTGCGCTCCCAGCCAGGATTGGACTCCATACCAGAATAACGCAGGGACCGCTCTCATTAATGCTGGAATTCGAGAGCCTACCGGACCAAAAGAAGACCTCAGCTGAACAACCATAGGAATCCCGTGTTTCCATCCTACTCGTCCATTTAGCGCAAATAACAATGCAGCGAGAATATTCGCTAAAATTAAAGCGATAAAAGCTTGAGTTAAATTCAGCTTTCCAAAAGGTGGAATTAAACTTGACCCTAACATAAATGAACCAACCATTACGGCATCTCCCCACCACATTGCTACATATGCTTTTGGACCTAAAATTCGATATTTCTCATGCGCAATCGGACGCAAATCAGCGTTTTGTTCCATTTGTTACTCATCCCCCTAAACCTAACTTTTCATGTTATAAAACATAACATTTAGTTTTTTTTAGTTTACAGGATGCTTAGTGTTAATTCATTAGAAAAAGAGTGAATTTTCAGTTTTTTATTTGTATATTTTCAACAAAAGAACTGCTAAATTTAATGTACATAATGACTTTGCTGAAGGCGTGTTCGGGTTCAATAATTGTACAAAAAAGCCGTTATAGCATAACGGCTTTTCCAAACAATTATTATAAATAAACACGTTCGATTGTTCTGTTCGCTTTCAACTGAAAGTTGGAATGACGTAGTCGCCACGAATTGGTTCTATACCGTTTGTAAACTGAATTTGCAGCGACTCACTTGTAAAGAGATGATGATCATTCATAACCTGAAAGTGGATGTGAGGCTCTGTTGAATTACCTGAGTTTCCACAGCTTCCAATCCACTTTCCTTCATAAACAAAATCTCCTTCTTTTACTAAAATGCTTCCTTGCTTAAAGTGGGCTAATAAACTATATTCGCCGTTTCCATGATCAATTATCACATAGTTCCCTGCTGGGTGTTCGGTATCCACATCGCCGATTGGATTATCTTTTAATCCATCTACTACGGCAACGACTTTCCCTTCAGCCGGCGCCACCACCTTTTGGTTAAACGCATAATAGTCTTCTAGTTCATCACCATACTCTTTGTACGTGCTTTCATCACGCTGAATAACTAAATCATAAGCATAGCGCTGTGAGAGAACTGGATAATGATAGTTTAACAGCGCGTTCGTACCTCCCCATAGCACAAGCCACTCTTTGTTAATAGGCATTCTATATGTACGCGATGTTTTGCATATGTTCTCTTGCTGTTCAAGTAGCTGAAGTTCTAAACCAACAATTGTTCCATCACTTTCAACAAATAGGCTAATTCCTTTATGTCTCTTACTATCAACCCAGATATATTGTTGAACAGACGACGTGATGGAAAGAAGCGTTTCTAAACTATATTTCTCAACTCCTTGATTGAACTCTTCGCTCATATGTAAAAAGTCTGCAAACGGTATTTCTGACTGAAATTCTTCGCTTAATTGATGATAAATAACGGCAAACTCACCAGCTAAAAAAAACTCAGCAAACTCTTCGATTTGAAATTTTGTTTTGGTATGTTTTGGTTTCATTACATTATTCCCCTTTTCAACACACATTGTTTATCTTTTTCTTCCTTACTTAGTAATACGAATAACAACTTTAAAAAGTTTCTTATTTTGTAAAATTTATCTATGTTTTTCCTGGTATGTTGAAACAGAGGTAAAAATAAAGACCTCATTTTACAAGTTGGCTTGACTAAAAGATCCATCGTTCCATTAGCCATTATGAAATGATATGACGTAAATGAAACGTTCATGAAGGCTGTGCAGGCTCACCTATACGATGCAAGGTTAAACGACTTTGTTCCAGAAGAGCCAACCTTTGAAATTCAACTCCACCAAAAGTAAATGCTGACTTTACCATACGGAATAACGAAAAATATAGATTGAATTGTTTTAAACATGGATGACAAACATGCTTTCGGGGTATTGAAATGTATTAAATAGAAGCTGAAAGAAGCACTGGAATAACCCAGTGCTTCTTTCGTTTTTATTTACCTTTTTTAAGCATATAGTTGTCATTTGAATTTTTAATAACAATATCAAAGTCCTTATGAAGCTCATGCATAAATACATTATATTGAATTCTACGTTCTTGATGGGTCCTCCTTAAATAATTGAGATCCATTCCTCTTTCGAACACATCGCGTTCACTTCTCCTCACTAGCTCAGTTTCTCCATCAGTATATAAATAAATTTTCAAATCGTACAAACTCAAATCGGTAAAAGCTACGCTCATTCCTTCTATAATATTTATCTGTTTTTTCGAAGAAATTAAGATACTCTTTGAATAGCTCGTTCCGATTGTATAAAAGTCTAAAGATTTTTTTATCATTTGAATATCTCTTTCTAAAGCATAGCGATTATGAGCTGCAGGATGACAAGCCGTCACCTTGCTCTCATGTAATCTCCCATTATATTCATAGCTCATTAGAGTGTTTTTCCTAAGTTCAGAGTCAACAATATAAGGATCCGTATTAATATAGTTGGTTTTTTCTTTTCCAAGCACATTTATGAGACTTTGAGCAAATGTTGTTTTTCCAGATGCACCGTGACCTGAGATTCCAATTATCATCTTTTCATTCTTACCCTTAATTAAGCTGGCTACGTCTCGAACAACCTGATCCATAATTTCCTCCACATTTTTTGATTTTATCCATACAAGAGTTTATCAACCTGTAAATAAAGCGCTTTCTTATTTTATCAGTATACATACTAATAAACTACAGCAAAAAAAGCTGAGAATATCTATTCTCAGCTTTTCTATTGATATCTTTTTTAGCAAGTTATCTCTCTGTCATTATTTTATTAAAAATCCGCTTCTAGATATAGGCACACGAAGGAGATTTTTTTATTCTTGTATGGCTAAATTTTTAGTAATAACATAGTATTCACTTTTCGTCATTTGCCACCCTTTCACATTTTCCTTATATGCAACAAAATTATTTGGATGGACAATGGCGGAGTGTAAGGCTTCATCATTAATTATTTTACCCGCTTGCCTTGTTAACTCCACGCGCTTTTGCTCGTCAACAGTTTCGTTTAACTGCTTAATTAAACGACTAAGCGCTTGATTATCATAATGACCTACGTTATAAAAACCATCTTTGCCATAAACACTATTTAAATAATAAGAAGAATCACCGCGTGGGGCTGTAATTAAGCTGTATGTAGCTATCCCCCAATCAAAATTTGTCGTCATATATTCATCCATATTCTCAACTTGCTGTATGTCAACTTTGACCCCAATTTTTTTCGCTTCCGATTGGATAAGCTGGGCCATTAAGGGCAGTTCTGGGCGATATGGGTATGTTAAAATCGTGAACGATAGCTGCTTACCTTCTTTGACTGCTCGGTTGTTTTCAACTTTGTAGCCTGCTTTTTTTAAGTATTCTTTAGCGGAATCTGGACCAGATTCTTTTTTAGGAGCATCATAAGCAAAAGAAAACTCCTTTAAAAATGGGCCGTTTGCTGCTACGCCTTGTCCTGCAAGCGTATAGTCTACAACGTCTTGACGATTTAAAAGGACATCAAACGCTTTTCTCACGTTAACGTCTTTAAACGCTTCGATGTTCGTGTTGTATAAAAGCATTTGCGTGCGCAAACTGGGAACGACGTCGACTACAAGTGACGGATCTTTCTTTAGTAGCTCTAAGCTTTCAATTTCAGGGCGATACACGATATCAGCTTCTCCAGATTGCAGAGCAGCTGTCCGTGCATTTGCATCTTCATTGTATAACATTGTAACGCGATCTAATTTGGGGTCACCGTCCCAGTACTGATCATACTTTTTTAGCTCTAGTTTACTGTTTGGCTGAGAAGATACCGTTTCAAACGGTCCCGTTCCCACTGGATGTGCTTCAATATTCTTTTCCGTTACGTCGATAATAGCAGCATTTGGGTGAACAAGTTCAGACGGCAATGAAACAACAGGCTCTTGTGTTAAAATCATTAGTTTTTGACCATCTGCTTTCATTTCTTTTATTTTTAATGAACCTTTCATTGCTTCACTCACCTTCACCGTACGTTCTAACGATGCTTTTACCGCTTTAGCGTCCAACGCTTTTCCATTTTGAAACGTAACCCCATCTCGAATGATAAACTCCCAAGTTGTTCCGTTATCTAACGCTTTCCAGCTTTCAGCTAACCAAGGCTCAATGTGTGAATCTTCTGTTGTTTTTACTAATGTTTCCACAACGCCTGCTCGCAGCGGCGTATAGTTAAGCTGGGGGTCTAGCGTATCTGTTGGAAAGTTAGATAAAAAGGTAAGCGTATTGGAATTAGAAGTTGCAGAGCTGTTTGCTTGATTTCCAGAGCAAGCTGTGAGCATGCACACCGCTACTCCCATCATAATTGCTGTTTTCCATATCTGTCTTTTCATGTCGTAATCCTCCAAAGTATGTATCTTAGCAAATAATGCTAATCATAATTTCAAAAGTTTACGAGTTTTCTAACTTTTTGTCAATTAGCTTTTTGCTTAATTTTTGAGCTCGGGAGCGCTCTTGATACGTTGTTCCAATAATACCAATCATAATAGCTATACCGCCAATCCAATGAAAATAAGACAAGTGCTCATGTAAAAATGCTACGCCTGCTACTACGCCAATTAGCGTAGCTAAATTGGTAAATACGCTCATCTGTGCTGCTTGAATAGTTTTTAATGCATAGTTGGATAAAAAAGCTGTAATAAGAGAAGAAAATATACCTAAATATGCTACTGATAGCAAAAACCCCAGTTGAAACAGCGGTTTAAAGAATGTTGCCAGCGAGCCATTAAGGCTATGATGAACAACTGCGACTCCGTTAAAACCAATAAATCCAACGAACATCATAACGTATGTAAGCTCAATGGTAGAATAAGAACGTGTCAGTTTACGAGCGAGTACGTTGTAAGAAGCATTTGATAAAGCTGCTAGCAAAATAAAGAGAGCACCTATGCTTCCACTGACTGAGAAATTTACGCCTTTCATCGCCAGTATGTATACAATGCCAGAAACGGATAATAGAATCGAAAATTTTTGACGAGGTGTTGACGTTTCTTTTAATAGATAGGTAGCAAGGAGCAACGTAAAAATTGGAACTGACGCTTGAATAATGCTTGCTTCAGAGGATGTGGTATATAAAAGACCAAGCGCTTGAAAGCCAAAATAACATATTGGAAATAAAAGACCTAAAGGCAAAATCCGAAGAACATCGTGCCTATTCACCTTCATTTTCTGTTTGTTTACAAGCAGAAGCAGCGAAGCAACTATAAAGGATAACGTAAAGCGGTGAGCAAGTACGTCAATGACCCCTGCATAATTTAGCGCTACTTTTACAATCATGAGCGCAAACCCTGTAATGATTGCATATAAAAAAGCTGAGCCAAATGCTTTTTGAACATTTGTCAAATAATCCTCTCCTTTTGAAGCAATTGTGCGGATGTACTTCACTAATCTTTTATACAAGTATACAAAAAAGCCCTTGTTTTACGGGACTGACCCCTGTTTTTGAGACAGGAATCAAAACACCTTTTAAACAACCAGTTTTCTGTATTGTACAGGAGACTGGTTGTTTAATTTTGTTTGAATACGGGCATGGTTATAATACGTAATATAGCTTTTGACGGTTTGCTCTACGATGGTAGTCGTAGTGTATGTCAACTCGTCAAGGTAGAACGTTTCAGACTTTAGTGAGGAATGAAACGATTCAATTGAGGCATTATCTGCGGGCGTCCCTTTTCGGGACATACTCATGATAATGCCTTTCTCTTTAATTGTTTGTTGATAAGCATACGATGTGTACACAGAGCCTTGATCACTATGCAACGTGCACCCTTCCGGTAGAGAAGGGAGTTGGTTAAGCGTGTCTAAAACAAACGCGACATTTTGACAATCACCTATGGAATACGCAATAATCTCTCCGTTAAATAAATCTTGAATACTTGAAAGATACAATGGTTTCGGCCCAAAAGGCAAGTACGTAATATCGGTCACGAGCTTTTGGAGAGGGCGTTCAGCTTGAAAGTCACGATTTAATACATTCTCTGCAACCTGATAAGGTTGCCCTGTTCGCTGCCGTTTCTTTCGTTTAACACGACATTGCCAACCGTATTTCTGCATGGTACGCTGCACAAACTTGTGGTTAATCTTCATGGTTCGCTTGAGTACAGCTGTGATTTTTCGATAGCCATATCGAAACTTGTGTGCACGACATTGTTCACCCACTTGCTGTTCCATCCATTTCTTTCGTGTATCCTGTTGACTATGCTGCTTCCAACGGTAGTAAGTGGATCGGGGAATACCAAGATGGAAACAGATTTGATAAATAGGGATTTGTTCTTTTAACTCTTCCACTAGGTTCACTGCGATTTCTGGTACCACTTCCTTTCCAATTCCTTGTACTTTTTTAAAATCTCGATTTGTTGCTTTAACTGTCGGTTCTCAGCCTCTAACTTCGCTGTCTCGCTTTCAAAATCAGGACCTTTTCCATAGGCATATTGCTTGCCTACTGGCTGTTCCAACCGGTGTACATCCCCAGTTTGATACCACTTCATCCACGTTTTTAATTGGGTAGGATTTCGAATGTTTAGTTGTGATAAGACTTCTTTTACAGATACACCGGCTAATCTCATTTCAATTGCCTTTAACTTTAGTTCGACTGGATAACTAACTCTTGTTCCCATAGAAAAAACACCTCCAAGTGATGGTTAGGTACTACATACCCAGTTTTCAACTTAAAGGTGTTTTTTATTTGTCTCACTTTACGGGGTCAGTCCCTACAACAAGAGCTTTTTCTTACGCTTCAATCAGCGTGAGCTTTTCCATAATTGCTTCACGCGGCTTAGGTGCCGGAACGTCATCAAATTTACCTAACATGAGTACACCGACAATGGCTTCATCTTCTTTTACATCTACTATTTTTCTGAATCCAGGTTGATGAATAAGCTTTCCTGTTTTCCACAGAACTCCAATTTCTTGTTCCCACGCTAGCAGTAAAAAATTTTGGATAAAAGCAGACACAGCGCTGAAATCTTCTTCTTGCTTCATTTCATTTTCATCTTTAGGGACTGTAACAACAATATTGGCCTGTGATTGAGAAAACTTTTCTGCCATCTTTCCTATTTTTTTTGCTGCCCCTTCATCAGAAACTTGTTTGGACAAGTTTCTCATCCCCTCACTTAGTGATTTGTTGCCTTTTCCATAGAACATCACAAGTCGCCACGGCTGACGTAGTTTATGGTTTGGAGCCCATGACGCATCGTCTAAAAGTTGGATAATAGTCTCTTTGTCAATTGGATTATTGTTAAACGTACGAATGGTTCTTCTTTCTCTTATTACGTCTCGAATGGATGCTGACATTTTAATCGTTCCTTTCACCTATAGATTTGTATTAGCTGTTTTGAATTAAAAATCGCACGGCTTGCGAAATATCCATGTTGTGTTGTTCACAAAATGTAAGCAGTCTATCATATGTATTGGCGTCTAATCGTACATGAATCGATTCGGTAAGCCTTGCATTATCAAGATCCTTTGAAACTTTTCGCTGATCTTCTTTAAACATACCTCGATGTACGGATAACGTTGCGCTTCCTCGATCAGCAATTTGCTTTTCACATTCTCTCTCATCCCAAAACTCTTTAACTCGCTTCATGCGTTCATCAAGTCGCTCTTGAAACGCTGTACTTTCAAAATTTGCTCCGTTACGCTTGGCTTTATGGATAAACTTTTGAAACATAAATTCCCGATATTCTTCGTAGCTTTTAAATGATATCACTCTCATATGATTACCCTCACATTTGTTCTACGATAATCATTCTCAATTGATTATCTATCCTTATATTACTGAATGTAAGACATTTCTGTCAATCTTTTTCTCAATTAAAAAAGAAAAGGCGCTTTGCCTTTTCTTTATGCAGCTTGCTTTTGCTTCTTTCTCTTGTACTTCCACATTATATACCGATAGCGTATCGTACAGCCGATGCAGTATCCCATTAAAGCTACTCCTGCTGCAATAAGCACCATAATACTAAAAGCTGCTGATATAACCGGTAGATTTGTGATAAAAAACAACAGTGATAATCCTAAACAGATTGTCGCAATCCATTGGTTGAAAAGCTGCTGATCACGCTCTTCTAACGGATAGGATGAAACTTCTTGTTTAAGAAATTGTTTTCCTATCTTCATAATGGGATTTTGTTTTGTTAAAAGAGTAATCATTCCTACAATAAATGGAGCAAGCAGTATCCATGTTGTTGTGAAAAATGATAATATTACGCATACGACAATAAAAGCTTGATTGAATTGAACAAGTGGTTTTGGAATCCCCATGACAAATAACCCCCTCTTTATATCTCATTATACATAGTGTATTAGTAAGAATAAAGATGGGAGCTTTTGAAATTTATGAGTTTTTCAACTTTCTTAAACAAAGCTTTATGCATTCATTTGCCTCTTCGATAAGCTGATCATTTCCTGTTTTCAAGCGAATTTCAAGCGACTGTTGAAAATAATGATGGGCTTTTGAAAGATTTTGTTGATCTAATAAACACTTGCCGTACTGTTGATACAAAAAATCTGCGTATGTATATAGCGATGAATTTATGTGAAGCTGATTGAGGAGTGTTTCGAACATTTCATTTGCTTTACACCAATTGCTTTGCCAATGGAATGTTTGTCCTAAATAAATGGAGCTTTTAAATACTTGCTTGTGCTCTTGATACCTTTCATATAAATAAATGGATAGCTGCAAATGCCTTACGCTGCTTTTTAATTCGCCTACAATGCGTTCATATTTACCAATTATCCGGTATATGCCCGCAGCTATTCTCTCATCTTCCTCTGAGATTGCTTTCTTTTTTAAATGAGCAATCCCTTTTCGGATATCAGCTTCACTAAAAGGCACTTCGCGGAGCTTCTGACTAAAACCATAATTCATATTAAAGGGAATACGCTTTATATCCATAAAGAACCCTTCCTTATATATCCATTTTATATAATTGTACCCTAAAGTCTCGGTACATACAATATATATGAAAACCCCTTTCATGTGTAGAAAGAGGTTTTCATCACTATGCGTTTCGCTTCATATAATAAAATGGTTTTCCACTAATATAGCGTGTACCCGTCACGTGAAAATCCATTTTTTCATAAAGGGCACGAGCTCCTTCATTCTCAAATTCAACATTTAGGGTTAATGGAAGCTGTCTACTTTCTGCTTCTTGAAAAGCACTCTGCAGCAGCATAGATCCAATGCCTTTACCTTGATAACTTTCACTTACAACAATTGAATCAAGATAAAAGTCTCCTGCTTCTGTTTCCCTATCTGGAAGCCATGTGCTGTTTCCTGTTTTTTCACGAACGTACGAAATCATCGGCTGATCGAAAGCTTCAATATGTTCACCCTCATAGCAAATCATTACTCCCGCGATTACCTCGTTAAGCTCAGCAACGGTAATATTTTTATAGCTATATCGGCTGCAGTCTGACGCTACATATGTTTGTAACACGCGAAGAGCTTCGTCATCCGTTGAACTAGCAGTATGGTCTCTGGCAATTTGACCAAGCATGCTATATAAAAGTTCACTTATAATGCCCGCTTCTTGTTTTTTTGCTTTTCTGATGTTCATACTATCAATGCTCCTTTTTATCCTCTATTTCTACTTTACCACATCTGCTTATCTTTGAAAAAAATATACATTTCATCAAAAAAACAATATAATAAAATAAATAACCAAAAGATGGTAGGTGCTCAGTTGATGCCAAGAAAACAAATGCGTAAAAAGAAAAAATTAGGTAATCGAGATAATATTTTTGATTTTCTTTTTGATTTACTCTTGGAGGTTCCTCAGCTTTTACTTTGGCCAGTGCGATTACTTATAAAAAGCATAAAGCATCTCTTTAATGCGTTTTAGTAAGTATCATTACATATTGATACTAGCCATGCTTGGAGCGGAATTCTTCCAAGCATGGCTGCAGTTTTTTATTATTCTTACTTCAGTGGAAACTCATGCTTCTGCTTGTGCTTTGCATTTTTTCTTACTTCTTTCCACCAGTAGTATAAAGTAGTTCCAACAAAAATCCCCACTAGCATTCTTATCATAAACGGCGTCATCTTACACTCTCCCTTCTTCCTTTACAAATAGCGCTTGAATGAGCCTCTTTCTTTCAAAAAATAAAAGAGCTAGGCACATTAGTGTTAGTACCGTACTTAAATCCTGTACGCCAATATCAAAGAAATAGTTAATCATCATGACATTTATAACAATTGGGAAATAACAGATTGCTCCAAATAACGCAGTACGCGGAATCATAATGAGAATAGCAGCTACTACCTCTCCAATCCCAATTATAATTTCATATTCTTTGGAGTAACCAAAAAATCTCCATGCCATAACAAACCCTTCACCATTTAGCGCAAGTGCTTCAGGAGTAGGCTCTCCAAACTGACCGAATACAATCTTTACAGAACCGTAAATAAGAAACACAATCCCTAAAAAAATCCGAAACGTTGCTGGAATTGATTGACGAAAAATTGAAATCCATTTAGAATCTTTCATTTGTCCACTCCTTTACCTCTTTTTCTGTTAAAAATCGGTTTTTTTCTTCTGCAGTAGGCAGCCGGCAAGCTTTGTTTTTCATCAGTTTGTACCTGCGTTTAGCTACGTAATCATACACTTTATCTCGAAGGCGTCTAGGCACAAGAATAAAGGCATATGCATATTTAATTGGTCCTGTCAGCTCTTTCACAATACGTAATATTGCCGTTGACTTTGTATAGATTAACTCGCTTTGAAGTAAGACAATTGACTTGTACTCTTGAGGAATTCTGTGATTAGTTCGCATCTTTTCAGCAAAAGATGATTGCAGAGAAGCAAAATAAAACGTAACTTTTGGGTCATGGTTCATTATAAATAAAATAGTTTGATTACACATATGACAGTCTCCGTCAAAAAAAATGATGCTTTTTCTCACTTCTATTGGTAAAACCTCCCTTCTTTTAAATTGTAATACCTTTTCCCAGCCGTAACGATGTCGCTATCTTACATTTAGCTTACAGTTTTGTAAGTAAAGCGTTTTTAAAGTGCACAAACTACTGTTATAAAAGGAATAAAAACCAGTCGTTTTCCCTAAAATAGATTTGTCTTTATTCAACTTTTTTATCGACTTTGAAAACCAGTGTTTCTTACTGAAAACGTTTCTATAGATTCACTTGGTTGTCCACTGTTACGATGAAAGTCATCTAACGGAAAGGAGTTTTTTCTATGAAGCGCTCATCTTCAAACATTGCTTTTTTATCTGTCGCTAGCAATTCCTTTGTTGTGCTTATGAAAGTAATTGTTGGCATCCTTACGGGGTCAGTAGCTGTGTTGTCCGAAGCTATTCATTCAGCTCTAGATTTATTAGCTTCTTTTATCGCTTTTGTTTCTGTTAAAGTATCTGGTAAGCCAGCAGATGACGACCATCCTTACGGTCATGGGAAAATCGAAAATATCTCAGGAACAATTGAGACGTTGCTTATTTATGTAGCAGGTATTTGGATTATCTATGAATGTGTACATAAACTAATTTCACCTGAACCCATCAAACTTCCGCTTCTAGCGATTGGTGTTATGCTTTTAGGTGCTCTTATTAATTTTGTAGTTTCTAGAATTGTTAATAAGGAAGCAACTCGCATTAACTCCGTTGCAATGAAGTCAAATGCCTTTCATCTTCTTACAGATGTGTATACATCGCTTGGTGTAGGACTTAGCTTAATCTTAGTTGCCTTAACGGATTGGACGTTTCTAGACCCTATTATTGGGATTGCTTTAGCGCTTTATATTATGATTGAAGCAACGAAGTTAATGAAAGAAGCATTCCCGCCACTGCTTGACGCTCGTTTAAACAAAAACGAAGAAGAGGAGGTTTTAGCGGCCATTCGTACTTTTCAAAGTGAATATATTGAAATTCAGTCTTTTAAAACAAGAAGAGCTGGTGCCCATGAACATATTGATTTTCACCTTATCGTATCGCCTGAAGATAGCATCAAAAGCATTCACCACTTATGTGATCGCATTGAAAATAAAATTCTGGAAAAGTTTCCGAACGCTCACATTATGATTCACCCAGAGCCGGACGGTTTACAAAATCGTTAAAATCAAAAAAAAGAGCCCTACTATAAGTTGGACTCTTTTTTTTATAAATTATACAAGCTTGTCTACTGCCTTTATTTCAGAAATAGTATTACTAGCTATTTGCTTTGTTGTTAAAAAATCGAGGGAGTCACAGAAAATAAGATCTTTGCGTCTTCATTAAAGTCGTTTTCCCATTTATGCTTCATGTAAGGAGGGATTTTAACACTGTCTCCTTCTTCAAGAACATAACGTTCTCCTTCCAGGTATAGCATGATTTTCCCCTGCAACACGAATGCAACTTCTTCCCCTTTATGATCTAACAATTTTTCTGACGATTTTTGCTGCGGTGGCACGATCATAATAGCGGTAGCTAGAGTTCCTGTAAACCCTGGAGAAAGCAGCTCATATGATAAGTTGTCAATACACATTTTTTTCCGCTCTTTTGACCTAACAACTAGATCTTTTGTATTTGTATCTTCTAATAAAAAACTGAATGTAGGCACTCCTAAAACCATTGCCAGAACCTTCAACGTTTGAATGGATGGATTAGCGATACCACGTTCAATTTGACTTAACATGGACGGTGTAATAGCTGCTAATTTGGCTAATTCACGACTTGTCATACCTTTTTCTTTTCTACTTTTTTCAATTTTTTTACCTATATTGATATCTTCCACTTTACAAACCTCTCTTATTAAATATAAATTGATTTTATTTAATTAAATTAAATAAAAATTCATTCTTTATGTTAATATTAATTTAATATAGTTTAATTATATTTTACAACTTCTATTTTAACAAAGGAGTGAACATTTTGAATGACTTATTAACGTTTTTATTACTATCTTCTTTTGTTGTCATGAGTCCTGGTGTTGATACTGCGCTTATTACAAAACGTACCGTTAGTGAAGGGCGCACCTCTGGTTATCGAATGGCCATGGGTATTACTGCCGGTTCATTAGTCCATACGTTCGCCGCAGCGTTTGGCCTTTCAGCCATTCTCATGCAGTCTGCTTTAGCATTTGAAATTGTAAAATACGTGGGAGCTATTTATTTGATTTATCTCGGCGTTTCTTCATTTATGACAAGAAAAAAACAAGAAAAAGAAGAGAATTTAAAAGACCAAATAAAACCTGGTCAGTCTGCATTTAAGCAGGGATTGTTATCAAACGTATTAAACCCAAAAGTAGCGATGTTTTTTCTGACGTTTTTACCTCAATTCGTCACGCCAGGTTCAAGCTCTATTCAGCAATTACTAATGATGGGTGTTATATATACGTTTCTATCTATTTCTTGGTTTTTTGTTTATGTCTTTTTCATTAACTATTTGCGAAGCTGGCTGTTATCGGCCAAGGTTCAGCGCGCAATGGATAGGGCAACTGGCTTAGTACTGATTGGCTTTGGAGTTAAGCTTGCGTTTTCAAAACAAAATTAATTAAAAAACGACTAACCAATTGGCTAGTCGTTTTTTATTTATCCCATAATGAAGCGAACTGCGGCCATTAAGGCTACTCCGCTTAAAACCGTAACGGATAAGCTCTTGCTTCGAATCCCAATGAAAATTGTTGGGATAATTACAATGATAACTTCCCAGTTTATTTGAAGAGCATTTTCTGTTTGTACGGTGAAGTTTTCTACTACCAAAGCGGTTAAGATACAAACGGGAATATATGAAAGCCACTTAAGAACCGGTTCTGGCAACGTCATGTTTCGAACAATTGCAAATGGTACAACCCGTGGAATAAACGTTACAAGTGCACATCCTAAAATAATCAGTAGCGTTGATAAATCCAGACTCATTTTTCAGTCATCACTCCAATCGTTGCAACAATGATAGTTGACACAATAACGGCTACGTGCGAAGGCATAAAAAACGATAGCGTAATCATCGCAATAGTCATGTATGCGATTAGGGTAAGAGAATGTCTAAGTTTTTTTGGAGCAAGACTTTGCAGCTGTAGAACAAGCAGGGCAACGAACATAGCAATCAAAGCAAAATCAAGACCTAAAGCTTCAGGATCTGCAATGACGTTTCCAAATAACGCTCCCACAACACAGGCACAAATCCATGAAAGGTATGCCGTGATGTTTAAGCCATTCATCCAACGATCCGTTACATGTTCACCCTTTGCGATTTTATTAGCGGCAACTCCAAATGATTCGTCTGTAATAAGAGCTCCAATACCTATATTCTTTATCAATGAATAGCGCGTAAAGTGTGGAGCGAGCGTTGCACATAATAAAAGGTGCCTTAAATTCACAATGAAAATAGTTAAGATAATGGCTGATGCTGGACTATTAGCGACAAGCAGCGCACAAATAATAAACTGAGCCGCTCCTGCATAAACAAATATTGCCAATAGTGCTACTTCTAAAACACTAAGCTTTGAAGCTACTCCTACTACTCCACAAGCAATGCCAATACTTATGTATCCTAATAGCGTGGGAATACAATCTTTAATTCCTTGTGAAAAAGTTGGAACTGCACTTTCACTTTGAACAAATGCTCTTTCTGTAATCACATTACCCCTCCTTTGTTCATTATATTATACAACCAACTGTTATAACAAACAACCGTATGTTATACTGTTTGTATAAAAATGTTAAAGGAGACTTATTATGGACCATATTCAACAAACGATTGCAGCTAACTTAATCAGCATTCGAAAAAAAAGAAATTTATCCCTCACACAAGTTTCTGAGCTAACAGGTGTCAGTAAAGCGATGCTCGCGCAAATTGAAAATGGAAAATCCAGCCCAACTGTCACGACGCTATGGAAGATTGCCAATGGCCTCCAAGTATCCTTTTCATCGTTTATTCAAGAGCAAAAAGCCCAGGTGAAAAAAGTTCAGCTAAAAGATCTTAAACCTATTACAGACAATGAAGGCAGCTACGTTGTTTATCCATTCTTTCCTTATCACCCTGAAAAAAAGTTTGAAGTATATATTGTGACGCTTGCTCCTGGCTGTACGCACGGAGCAAAATCTCACCTTGGAGAAGAATACCTGCTGGTAAAAGACGGAGGTCTGTCTGTTATAATAGATGGAGAAGAACACGTGCTAACATCGGGAGATGCGCTTCAATTTCCAGGCTCCTCACCTCATAGTTATATAAACCGAACGGAAAAAGAAGCGAGCTTTTTCTTGCTGATGTATTATCCAGAGCCACAATAATTCTAACAGCGTACGTACTGAATACGTACGCTGATTTACTTTTTATGTACTATGTACTTTGCTTTAATTATTGCAGTCACTAATAGGAGAATGGGAATAATAATCTGAAGTGGCAAATGTACATAGTAAGGAACTATTTCTAGGCCTATATACAAATGTTCAATGTGATTTGGTGCAATAGCAAAAGACAAAATTAAAATCAGTAAGGCTATTGGCAAAATGAAATGCTTCATTTTTTTCTTTTTAAAAAGATCTGTAGCTCCTCGAACAGCACAATAGAAAAAAATAATTAGCTTATATAAACCAAGGGTTACTAGCGTAATCACAATTAAGGATTCTAAACGTGTGATAAAGTTTGCTATGTTAATAAGAGAAATAGCTGACAATAAAGGAAAAGTCGATTCTGCAACCGTTTCTTCATCTAAAATCATGATATTCGTTATGGATGAAAAGGCCAAATAACTAGCACTTACAATAATTCCGTACACTCCTACCTTTTTGAGATTCCTTTGTTTACTAACAAAAGGAAACAGCATTGCAAACGTAATCATTTCTCCAAACGGAATTGTCAGTACCTTTGGAAAAACGGTTGTGAAGATCGGCATCCAATCTCTCGGGTAGATGGGCCTTATATTATCTATTTGTTCAATCCCCCCAATAATTTCAAATAAGTGCAAAAGAAAAAAAATAGTAACAAGCATCCCAATACTCGTAAGCGCAACTCGTCCAATTGTCTGAATACCTTGATTTACTGCATAAACGCTAACAGCAACCATAAGTGCAGCAACTACTACTGAAGATGTATTACGATATGAAGTGATGATTAAAAGGTCTGTAAAGTCGCGAAGAATACGTGCTGCCATGTACATAAAATAAAGTACATAAATAAGCGCAACTATCCAGCCAACATATTTTCCCCAGACTGACTGAATTAACTCAGTAAGAGTAAGGTTTGGATAGTAGTGATAAAGCTTAAGATAAGCTAAGTAAAGTACACAGCCTAATAACCCTCCCATTAGAATGGCAATCCATGCATGTCTACCTGCTCCGCTCCCTATCTCCAATAAAAGGGCACTCCCCAGCTCAAATAGTACGATAAGGCAAAAGAATTGAAAACTACTTATTTTAGTTATCATGACCACTTCCTCTTTCGTAAAACTTAATAGAATTTTTTCTAGCTCCCTCTGTTTTAATTGAAATATCTACTCGGACATTTGTTTCAGCATTCTTATAAATAGATCGCCAAGAATCTTTAAACTTACTCCATTGTGCAGGATGTTGAATGGCTAATTGTTCTCCGTACCCAAAGCTATCTACACCCAGCTTCTGTGAAAACTTAAACATTTGTTGAATTTCTTCTTCAAGTTTTTTCTCAGTTACTTTTTCTAAAGGTTTTAAATCTTCGTTATTAGCTAGTTCGTAAGGCCCGATAATTTCAGAAATTGTAGCATTTCCTTTTACATCCATTGTTAATTGAGCCTTACCATTTTTTATTTTTGCATATCTTTTAGATTTCATATCTAAAAGACGTAACGTGATAAATTCATCTTCGTTAAAAGGAGCTGTTATATACATCACTTCTCCTTCATTGTAAGCAATTACTAGAGCCCTGGTACTTTGTCCACCTTTCCATCCAACCCAGCGATCTTCTTTAAAAAAAGCCATTCCGTCAATTTCTGGCTTGATTGGATCAGTCCTTTCGATATTCGCAACCTCGCTCATTTTTTTACTTTTCCTTTTTAACGTAACTGTTGAAATGGTGATATCTTCTTCAGCATTTTTGGTATATTGAATAACTTTACTAATGGTTAATCTCGAATTAGTCCCAACAACTTTTTGAATATTTTCCACATTTGTCACTAACGCTTCACTCGTTATTTTATTGAGGGGGGTAAGCACTTTTAAAATTGAAGCAGCTGATGTATTATGACTCAACAAAACCGTTGTAGATAAGCGTAGTTGAAAGTCACGTTCAAATACTTCCAATATGTTCAAAATACCCTCTTTCGCTAACTCTTCACTAATAACTAAAACCTCTAAATGTGGAAAGCTAACATAACGGGAAGTCTTTTTAAAACTATGCCAAATAGCTTCTCCCGGCGTTTTCCCTTCACCTTCAAAATTAATAATGCTAGGTCCTCCACTTGAGCTAGTAGCGGTTGATACATTTGAGGGGTTAACAACTTGAAGTGTTGCTTTGTACGGACTGTTTTCTCCCTTATCTAAAGCAATGCCTAAAACAAAGCTCAGCTCATTAATTTCACGATAGTCAGCGCATCCACTCAATAAGGTGAAAACAAAAGCTACTAGTACACATTTGCTTATTGCTTGACTATAACGCTTCACATCAATCACCCTCTTCTTACTTTTTATCCCTAACGACGTTTCTCTTTCTTTTCATCATCTTCCAAGGTAAACGAATAAAGTTATCTTGCTGAGCAGCTGCATTGAATGGAGAAATAGGTGAAAAGTAAGGTACACCAAAGGAAGAGAGCTTTGCAAGATGAAAAACAATAACAAATAAAGTGAGAATAATACCATATAGCCCTATGAAAGCTCCCATCACCAACATGACA
The DNA here is from genome assembly GCA_024134725.1 of Bacillus sp. 1780r2a1. Classification (NCBI taxonomy): domain Bacteria; kingdom Bacillati; phylum Bacillota; class Bacilli; order Caryophanales; family Bacillaceae; genus Bacillus; species Bacillus sp. 1780r2a1. The sequence goes on from CP099863.1 coordinate 2,321,407, forward strand.
AATCGTAACATTCGAGCTGAGCCACCGATGTCATATTGAGGAACTGCAAAACTACTTATGGCTGTCAAAGCTACAATGATAGTAGATATAGCGGATACAAACCCAGCTTCTACGACTCCTTGTCCAATAATTAACGCTCCAACGATCGATGCAGCTTGCCCTGATGCCCGAGGAATTCGTATGCCTGCTTCACGTAATATTTCAAACGTAATATCTAACAAAAAGATTTCTACAATTGTCGGAAACGGTACTCCTTCTCGCTGGGCAGCGATACTAATAGCTAAACCTGTTGGTATCATGCCAATGTGATGGGTAACAAGAGCCACATACAAACCAGGTGTAACAAGAGATAACACAAAAGCAAAGATTCGAATTAACCTTACCATTGAACTGATATCGGCTTTTTCATAATAGTCTTCAGCCGTTTTAAAAAAATCCATAAATAATGTTGGTAATATGATGGCAAAAGGGGTACCGTTGATTAAAACAACAATTCGCCCTTCAAGAAGGTTTCCTACAATTACATCTGGTCGCTCTGTAGTGCACGTTAAAGGAAATGGGGAATACTCCTCTCCTTCTAAGAAGCTTTCTAAGTATCTTGACTCTAACACACCATCTATTTTAATATCGGCTAGCTTTTTTTTTACACTCTCTAGAATTGATTGATCTACTACGCCATCAATATACATAACGGCTATATCAGTTTGAGTTGTTGTGCCTAATTTTGATAGCTCAACCTTTAGTTTGGAGGACTGGATGCGTGAACGAATAAGCGCAATATTTGTTTGAAGCATTTCAGTAAACCCATCTTTAGGACCTCGAACAAGCACTTGAGTCGTTGGTTCCGTTACGCTTCTTGATTCAATAGACTTTGTTCCAACCACAATTACTTCCGGACTTTTCGGTACAAATATAACCGTATTTCCTGATACTAAAGCATCGAGAACGCCTGTCCAGGAGTCTATTGTTTGTATTCTCGCCGCAGATAAAGAATAATTTCTTAAGTGTTGCACCAGTTCATGATGTTGTTTTAAATTTTCCACTGAAGAATGTTCAAATAGTTCGTTAATAGGCTTAACAATTGCAGATTGAATAACATGGATGTCACAAATACTTTCAATATAGGCAATAACTAACTCTGACTTTTTATCTATGGTAAAAACGCGAGTAATTAAGTCCGAATTCGCACCTAAATCTTCAGCCAATTGCTGTTGAAACTGCTTGCTGTCCACTAGTAATTTATTTTCTGATGTTTTCAAAGTCATCATCCTTTTTAATGTATACAAAGGTTTTTCTATTCTTAGATTCTCCTCATTACCAACTCCTATTCATAAAAAAGCCTTGCTACTTGTTACAAGATAAAACCCACTTCTTTGCTAAAGAAGTGGGTTTATATGTATACTATTTGATTGAATGATAAGCACAGTCATTCCTCTATCACTTCCTGATGTGTGCCATTCGCCTGTTTCCCAAAAGGCTGCTTGTCCTTTTTTGATTGGTTTCCTTACTTGATCATCACCTGTTACCCAGCCTTCCCCTTCAATCACCAGAAACAGCTGCTTACTTGGTGCTTCGTGATGGCCTATAACTCCATCTGGTTCAACGTACATTATCCCTATAGAAGTATTTTCTAATGCAGCTACCTTTAAATAACTTGACAGCTCAGATTCATATTGCGTAACTGGAGCTGCTTGTTGTTGTTCAAATAAAAGTATCTTCAACAAAATGTCTCCTTTTCATCTATTAGTCTTAGTTAACATAATAATATTATCTTTTAAATAAAAGCATTGTATTTAAAAGATACAATGCTTAAAAAATGGAGACAAGCTCTTTTGTATAGGCGTTTCGCTGCAAATGAAACAGCTCTTCAGTCGGAAACATATCGACAACCTCACCATGCTTCATTACCATGATGCGTTGACTCAGCTCTTTTACCGCTGTAAGGTCGTGTGAAATAAATAAGTAGGATAAATCAAGATGATCGCGAAGATCTTCTAATAAATGTAAGATGCTGCGCTGCGAAATGACATCGAGACTTGCAGTGGGTTCGTCAAGTATCACAAGCTCAGGCTCAATACTAATCGCACGAGCAATAGTTACACGCTGCTTTTGCCCTCCGCTTAGTTCGTGAGGATATCTATCAGCAAAGCTAGCCGGTAATCCAACAATGTTGAGCAGTTCAGACACAAACTGTTCTGTTGATGAAAATGAAAAATAACGCAGATTTAACTGCTTTTCATACTGTAAATACGGATCTAGCAGTGAATCCTTTATTTTTAATTTGGGGTTCAATGCCGCTGTTGGGTTTTGGAATACAATTTGAAAACCTTTCCGAATTGGCATTAGCTTGCGGTTGCTTAACCTTTGAATTTCTTGGTTTCTAAATAAAATTTTTCCGCTATTCACTTCTTCTAATCTCATTAAACAACGTGAAAGCGTACTTTTCCCACATCCGCTCTCGCCTACAAGCCCCAAGCACTCTCCCTTTTTCAATTCGAACGAAACGTTCTTTAAAACCTGCTGACCAGCATATACTTTATTAAGGTTTTGAACAGATAAAAAGCTCACCTTACAACACTCCTTCTTGAACAGCTAGCTCGCTTGCTTTTAATACAGGTGCCGCTGCGATCAGCTGCTTTGTGTATTCATGCTGAGGACTTGTGAGCACCTTGGTTTTATCACCAGATTCCACAATTTTACCTTCCTTCATAATGGCTAAGCGGTCTACATATTTTCTAACATGGCGCCAGTCATGCGTAATAAATAAAATTGTACAGCCCGTTTCTTGCTGTTTTTCTTTTAATAATTGTAAAATTCGATGAGCTGATACGCTATCAAGGGCTGTTGTGATTTCATCGGCAATAACGAGTTCAGGTGATAGTAAAAGAGATAACGCGATTGACGTGCGCTGAAGCTGACCACCGCTTAGCTGGAACGGATAGCGTTTGTAAAACTCCTCATCTAATCCTACTGATTCTAGAGCTTGAATCGCATTGCTTTTCCGAGCTTTTCTATCATTCACGCCATGTACTTTTTGATACTCTTGAAAATGCTGTCCAATGGTTCGAAACGGTGTAAATGAACCTTGATAATCCTGGAAAATATATGCAATTTTCCGACCTCGAATTTTTTTCATATCGTTTCGTCCAAAAGAAAGAGTATTTTCTCCGTTAAAATTGACTTTGCCTTCAGCTTTTAAGTTAGGCGACAGCATTTGACCAATGGTTTGTGATAAAATGCTTTTTCCGCTACCACTCTGTCCTACAAGGGCATACCAATCACCTTTTTCAAGCTGTAGTGATACGTTATCAAGAATTTTTTTTTCCTTACTTCTTACTGACAGCTTTTCAATCGACAAAATCATTTTTGCACTTCCTTTTTTACATCAAATTGATCACGCAGATAATCACCGATAATATTAGTAACAAGCACTACGCCTACAATTGCTAATCCGGGATAAATCATCAGCTCAGGATTAGATTGAAAATATGGGCGCGAGTCATTGAGCATTGCTCCCCACTCTGGTACAGGCGGTTGCGCACCTAATCCAATGTAAGATAAAGACGAAATTAAAAGAATAATCTTCCCTAAGTCCAAGCTTGCCATGACAAGCACATGCCCAATGATGTGTGGGGCTAAGTGTTTTTTCATAATACGCAAAGGAGATAATCCGTTTGTACGAGCTATTAATACATATTCTTTTCGTGACTCGGCTAACACGGTACTTCGAACAAGTCGCGCGTAGTTCACCCATTTCACCATCACAATTGCAAAAACGAGATTTCCGATTCCAGGGCCCAATAGACCACTTAGTACAATGGCTACTACCGTATCAGGAAACGCTAAAAAGCTGTCTGCAATTCTCATAAACAATCGATCTATCAACCCGCGCTTATAGCCTGAAATAAGGCCAATTGGAATTCCTACGAGCAAAGCTACTCCTAATGCAAGCGCGCTAAACCCAATTGTTTGCTTAGCACCGAGCAACAAGCGAGTTAAGATATCTCGCCCTAAATGATCGGTTCCCAAAGGATGTGCCATGCTCATTCCTTCCAGTCTCTTCTCTAAGTTCGTAAGACTTGGATCATACTTTAAATAGCAAAATGCATAGATAGATGCTGCGATAACAATAAAAAAAATAAAGGCGAGCGGCATGATGACTTTACGCTGTTGTTTCATAAGTGGCAAATATGATAAAGACTCTTTCATCACTTACTCTCCTTTTCTCTATATTTCATTTCAGGATTTAAATAACGGTATGACAGGTCTACGCATGTATTCACGATAAACACAATCATTCCCATAACAAGTATATATCCTTGAATAAGCGGATAGTCACGCTGGCGAATTGCATCAACAATGAGCTTGCCGATTCCAGGGTATGCAAACAACACCTCTATAACTACAACCCCACCTATTAAACTGCCCAGGCTAACACCAAACACCGTAATGACCGGAGGGATACTGTGGCGAAAAGCGTGCATAAAAAAGATTCGTGCTTCTGATAACCCACGAGCTCGTGCTGCGCGAATAAATTCTTCGCTGTAAGAGTCCAATAAACTTGAACGAAGCAAGCGAACATAAACGCTTGAAATTGCTAAGCCTAACGTAATGGAAGGTAAAACGAGCGACAATAACCCGTCTCTTCCCATCGTAGGAAACCAGCTTAGACGAACGCCAAATAAATCAATAAAAATAAGCCCTAACCAGAAGCTTGGAATTGCTGCTCCAACAATTGAAAGCGTTCGGCTTACTTTATCTATCCAGCTGTCTCGGTAAAGTGCTGATAGCGAACCTAACGGAATCGCAACGGCAAGCATGACAAGAATGGCGCCACTTGCTAGCTCTAAGGTAGCCGGCAGAGCAGCCATAATTGTACTCATCACGTCTTGTCCCGTTACGAACGACTGCCCGAAATCCAGCTGAACAAATTTCGCTAACCATAACCCATACTGCACAAGAACGGGCTCATTAAAACCCATCTCTTCACGAAGTGCTTCTACTTGCTCTTGACTGACTGAGAGCTCATCAACGTTCAAAATGGTTAGCACGGGATCTCCCGGTGCTAACCGAATAAAGATAAAACTTACAAATGTTATAAACAATATAAAAAATAGAACTTCCGAAAACTTTCGGAAAAGAATCTTAATCATTCTTTCACATCCAACTTATTGGTAATCATGTAGTATTCACTTTTAGCCGTAAACCAGTTTTTCACTTTATCCTTGTTGTAAGCAACGATTGTCGATGGATGTAACACAAACGAGTTAATGACGTTATCATCTACATAGTCCGCTGCTTTTTCTGCTAACTCAGCGCGTTTCTCTTGATTGACTGTACGATTTAATTCGTCAATAATAGCCGTCAACTCTGGCTCAGCTGCTTGGCTAAAGTTTAGTGCTCCTTTTGGATGATACGTTGCGTTTAAATAGTAACCAGCATCTCCGCGCGGTGCCGTTAAGTTACTATACGTTGCGATATCCCAATCGCGATGTGACGCCATATACTCTTCCGGTGTTTCAATTTGTTTTATCTTAATATCAATTCCGATTTGCTTTGCATCTGATTGAAGCACTTGTGCAATTAGCGGTAGGTCTGCTCTAGCTGGATAGGTTAATAACGTCAAGCTCAGCTGCTTTCCGTCTTTTTGCATCTTTCCGTTCTTTAACGTATAACCAGCTTGTTTCAAATATTGAACAGCTACATCTGACCCCGTTTGGCGCTTATCATACGTTGGGGCAAAAGGTAATGAAGGTAAAAATGGGCCTCTTGCTGCTTCAGCATGACCTAATAGAATTTTATCTACAATCTTTTGGCGATCAATTAATGCATCCAGCGCTTTTCGTACATTGATATCTTTCATTTCTTCTCTTTGCATATTCATGGTTAGCTGATGCACGCGGAACGTTGCCGTTGATTCAACTTTCATTTTTGAATCTTCTTTAAGTGAATCTAAACTTTCTACCTCTGGACGATAGACAATGTCTGTTTGTCCAGATTTTAATGCTAAGGTACGCGCATTGGCATCTTCATTAAACGCAAATGTTACGGAGTCAAGCTTTGAAGCACCGTCCCAATAATCGTCAAAACGCTCAAGCTCTAGTTTGCTTCCTGGTGTAAACGAAGCAAGCTTAAACGGACCTGTGCCAACTGGTTTATTTACAACATCTTCTTCAGATACATCGATAATGGAAACGTTTGGATTAACAAGCTCCGAAATAAACTCTGGAAACGGCTCTGTCGTTTTAATCGTAAGCGTAAAGCCATCAGCTTTAATTGTATCAATTTTCAGTGCATTCTGGATAGCAACATTTTCTTTTAACGCTCGTTCTAACGATTTTTTCACAGCTTCAGCATCCATCTGTTTGCCATTTTGAAACTTTACATCTTCACGCAGCTTAATTGTCCAGTTTTGACCATCTTCTCCACCCCAGCTCTCAGCTAGCCAAGGCTCAATGCTTAAATTCTCTTCATCAAGTCGAATAAGTGTTTCTGTAATACCCGCTCGTAGCGGTACGTAGCTAGAATCAACATGTGGATCTAGTGAATTTGTAGAGAAGTTATACAAGAAGTTAATGTGCTTGCCTTCGTTTTTAGAGGTTGTTGAATCTCCGCCTCCCATACAAGCGCTTAAGAGCATAGCGCAAACGATTAAAATCCCTACTTTAGGAACGTTATGCTTGATGTATGTAAGTACGCCTATGTTTTTACTTTTATCTACTAGTCTTTTAATCACGTTTCACTGCTCCTTTTTAGTAAATTCGTAATAATTCCGTTTTAAATTTTATCGTAATAGTTACGATTTATCAATGATTTTTTCGTAACTATTCTTTTTTGCTTGTATTATCCATTTTATAGATTACATGACAAAATAAAAAAGGAGACCACATTTGCGATCTCCTTTTTCTTTATCAAAAGCATTGGTTATAAAGTTATCACTGCCGTTTTAATACGGGTATCCATATTTCACTTTTAAAAGTTGGTGAGGTTACATCTTTATGTTCATTCCATAAAATTTCTGGTCCGTCTACCTGCTCATAACTTGAGGATGGAAACCATTCAGAGTAGATTCGCCCCCAGACATCTTGTAAAGTATCAGGAAATGGCCCAATTGCTTCAAATACAGCCCATGTTAAAGCGGGTACTTCCAGTTGCATTAAATTATCGGGACAACCCTTAGTTGTTGCTACACCGATATAGTGGTCAAGCTCACCTTTTTCCTCCATTCGTCCTTCTGAAAAATTCACAGATGCACTAAGCATCCCCAGTGGTTTAACATTAGAAAGTTTTTTTAATTGATTTATCGTTTCATGGGTTAAGCTTTCCCACATAGCTGCAATCTTTGGGTTAACTCCATGAAAAACGATAGGTACTCTTTCTTTAATCCCGACTATACGAAATGCTTCTTTTTCTTCAATGCGATAGTTCATTTCGTTTCCTCCTTTTATAGATAGCTGAAAGGTCATTTTCGGATAAGCTTTGAGTGAATAACCATTCTTTTTAGCTTCTGAAGGAGTTAGACCATGTAGATTCTGAAAAGCTCTAGTAAAGGAATCTGGTGAGTTATATCCGTATTTAATAGCAATATCAATAACCTTCATATTATTATTTTTAAGTTCGAATGCTGCCAGAGTAAGACGCCTTCTTCGAATATATTCTGATAAAGTAATGCCTGCAAGAAAAGAAAACATCCTTTTAAAATGATACTCAGAGCACAGAGCTAACTTTGCCACTTCTTTAAAATTGATATCATTGGTTAAGTTCTCTTCAATATAGTCTAAAGCTTCATTCATATTCTTAAGCAAATCCATTCTTATGACCTCCCTTGTTATCAGAATAGCAGGGTTGAAACAGACTTATCCGACATTTCATGCACACTTATGTAGGTTTTTCTTTATGATCTTATGTAAAGAATATACAGGCCTAGTTAACATACCCCTTCAAATAACTAAAAACAAACCCCCTTTGATGCCCAAGGGAGTTTTTGCAATCTTCTTTTATCATTTATGTAGCCTTTTAGACAAGGGTAAATGTGGTATAAATGTGCTTTTTGCATTATACCTACTGAATAACCCCTACCATCTTTCCAAACGTAATAAATACAAAACACCACAAAAAGGCACCTATGGCCGCAAAAGCAATATACGTTTTAATCTTCATTTTACCAATGCCAGAAAAATAGCACATCAAGTGCCTAACCCCTGGGATAAAATAGCCTAAAATGATTGAATAGGGCCCATACTTTTTCATCCACTTTTCAACTTGGATCATTCGCTTTTCTTTCAAACCGACCCACTTGCCGTACTTATCAATAAATGGCCTCCCAGCTTTTCTTCCAATCATATAGCTGATCATCATCCCTAGAAGCGAACCAAAAAAACTGATGATAATAGCAGCTCCGTAGTTAATAAGATCTGTATTGGTGAAATAGCCTACCGTCGTCATCATAACCTCATCAGGAATAGGTAGCCCAACAATCCCCAAAGTTAGCATGAGAAAAATGGCCAGATAGCCATATGTCATAATAAAGTCTTGCATCACTTGCATATTTATTATCTCCTATTTGTTCCGTCTTTATCTTGTAGTATGTATGAAACTTCCACATTTTTATTATATAGTCAAAAAAATCTATCTACTTTATTGTAGATTAAAAGTGAATAGTTTGAAACATTAAATTTTAGTACATACTAAAAAACCGCTATGCGTATCAATCTCTATAACGCATAGCGGTTTGTTTAGCTTATTCTTGAATCTCCTGTTTCCACTGACTATATCCACCTGTTAAATTGTAAACGTCCGTTATGCCTTTGGATTGAAGAAGGCTAATCGCAATCGCAGAACGAACACCCGAACCACACTGAACAATTAGCGGACGCTGAGCTGGCACCTCATCGATTCTATCTAGCAAGGTTCCAAGCATAATGTGAGTGGCGCCTTCGATATGACCTGTTTTCCACTCTTCTAAGCTTCGAACATCCAGTACTTGTGCTTTGTTTTGATCAAGCATGTTTTTTGCTTGTTTAGGAGTAATGTTTTCATAAGACTGCGTAGTAGAAGCTTCTACTACTGCTTTTTTTGCATCATAATAGCCAACCAGCTGATCAATCCCAACAGAATGTAACACTTTTTCAAGTTCACCAATCTGTTCATCTGCTGTTAGCACATATAATGGATGGTCATAATTCACAATCCAGCCGGCCCAATTTGCAAATGAATTGTTAAATGGAATATTAATCGTTCCTTCTACGTGACTTTCAGCAAATTCCGCTGCGCTTCTTGTATCAATTACTTGGTACCCTGCTTGAATTTGTTTTTCTACTTCGGCTACATTTGCTAGCTTCTTAACCTTTGGAAGCTTTGATAAGCTGTTTGCCCCTACTTTGTTCACTTTTTTCATCACTGCAAAATATTTAGGTGGCTCTGGCTGACCATCTAACAAAGCTTTTACAAACGCTTCTTTTTCCTCATGCTGTAGCGCCCAGTTAAAGCGTTTCTCATACCCCACAGTTGAAGAAGGCACGGCACCCAGAGCTTTTCCGCAAGCGCTTCCTGCTCCGTGTCCAGGCCAAACCTGCATAAAATCAGGAAGCTCTTTAAACTTTTGAAGAGATTCAAACAATTGATATCCGCCTGACTGTGCTGTTCCCTGTGCACCCGCTGCTTTTTCTAATAAGTCCGGGCGCCCGACATCTCCCACAAACACAAAGTCTCCTGTGAAAACACCCATTGGTTCATCTACTTCGGCCCCGCCGTCTGTTAACGTAAACGAAATGCTTTCCGGCGTGTGTCCAGGCGTATGCACTACACCAAATGTTAGATTCCCAACCTTAAACTCGTCCCCACCTTTTAGCAATTTATGAGATAAATGATCAATGTTTTGATACTTCCAGTCTGCGTCTCCTTCATCTGATACGTATAACGTAGCCCCTACTCTTTCAGCTAACTCACGACCTCCAGACACAAAGTCAGCATGAATATGGGTTTCTAAAGCACCAATGATTTTCATTCCATTTTTTTCTGCTTCTTCAATATATGGTTGAATATTTCGAGCAGGATCTACAACAATAGCTTCTTTTGCAGCTTGACACCCTACCAGATAAGAAGCCTGTGCTAATTTTTCATCATAGAAATATTTAAGTAACATATCCATTCTCCTTTACGTTCAGTGCTTTATCATTAATTTCCATTCACCTTACCCCATTAGGTATATGAAAATGTATGCTAAGCTTATGCTCCACAGCCAACTAGCTCTACTTCTCTTTTACAAGGGCAAGTAGCTAGATAATAGCTTGTAACGGTATATCCTTTTTGGCGTAAAAAGCGAATTCCTAAGTGTAGTTCTACTTTATCTTGTGCAATGATGTGGATGTGTTGGTCTGGTATGTCAGAATAGAAACGTTTTAAATACGCATAAGGAATGTTCATTACGTTTAGATTTTCACCTTCGGTTCTTTCATTATAATTACGAATATCCACACATAGTAGTTTATCTTGTATCCCTTTACAGTTCTTAACGCATTGAACACCTTTAACGGGATAATAACGCCTATACACGACAGCTCCTAAAATAAGTATCAGAGCACTTACCGCTAAATAGCCCATTAAACACACCGCCTTTTCATTAATCTATACCCACACTATATACCCCTATAGGTATATAGTCAAGTGTTAAAATCACGAAATTTTCCCCTTCGAAATTAATTTCCCCAGCGCACCTTCAACTAAACAGTTTTTTTCACTTCTATTACTTATTCAATTTCACTTTTCAGCACACACTAAAGAGAGCTGTTGCGTGCTTGATTTTACTATACTTGATATGATGTTAACGACTCTTAAGATTTAATATAGAAAGGATTGCTTTTATTGGTATTTTTAGCATTTGGTATTTCAGCTGCTATTACGGTGTTTCTAGCCATTCGATTATCTATTTATGCAGATACTATCGAGCGAAAATCTGCTTTAAGCGGCGTACTGATTGCTCTTTTACTGGGTGGAGCCACATCATTACCAGAGATTACAACAAGCGTTACGTCCATTATTATTTCAAACCCTGATTTAGCTGTAGGAAATGTTCTTGGAAGTAATTTATTTAACGTGATGATTTTAGCTACGTTAGATTTGTTTTTTCGAAAGCACGAAATTATGACCTATGCTAGCAAAGAAAATCGATATACTTCTTTGTTGACCATTTTTCTCTCTTTTTTAGTTGCAGCTTCTTTATTCTTTAACATTCCTTACCATATTTTTGGAGTTGGAATTGATACTGTTATTTTAATTATCGTCTACTTTATAGGCGTGAAAATCATTTCTACCTATGCAGCAGAGCATAGTGAAGGAGAGAAACAGGAAGAAAATCTTCAAGATAGAGGGCCAACTTTAAAAAGAGCCGTTGTTGGCTTTTCCCTAGCAGCAGTGTTTATTATGGTCTTTGGAAGTATTTTAACGATTTCAGGTGATCGTATCGCTGTTATTACAGGTTTAGGCGCTTCCTTTGTTGGTTCTTTTTTAGTTGCAGCCAGCACGTCACTTCCTGAAGCCGTTTCTGTTGCTATCGCTATTCGCTTAAAAAATTACAAGTTAGCGATTGGTGGAATCGTCGGAAGTAACTTATTCAACTTATTAATTTTAGCAGGAACAGACGTCTTTTATCGCAAAGGCGCACTGTTAAGCGCAGCCAGCAGCAGTCACTTATATACAATTGTTGCGTCAATGATACTCATCTCCATTAGCCTGTTTTCAATGTCCAGAAAGAACATCACGTCTTCATGGTTTTATGTTATTCCATCAATTTTAATTATTGCCTGTTACTTTATAGCAAGCTATATCATCTACTTAAACTCAGCCACATAAAAGCCGCATGCATATGCATGCGGCTTTTGCTCTTTTCAACCTATTACTTCGTTAATAGCGTTTACGCAGCTATTAATAGCTTCGTCTAGTTCTTCTTCATCAATAGTTAAAGGTGGATTAAAGTATAGAACATCCCCTAGTGGACGCAGGATGAGTCCTTTCTTCAGCGCTGCTTTGTAAATTTGATAACCAATTCGATGTTCTGAGCTAAACGGTTCTTTCGTTTTCTTATTTTTCACAAGCTCAACAGCATGTATTAATCCTATGTCACGAATTTCACCAACATGAGGGTGGTCTAATAACGCTTCATTTATTCTTTTATTTAAATAAGCTGCTCGAACGGATGCCTTTTCTAACACTTTATCATGCTTCAGAATATTCACCACCGCTAAAGCTGCAGAGCACGCTAATGGGTTACCGCTGTAGGTGTGGCTGTGCATAAAAGCTTTTCCTTCTTTATATTCTGCATAAAATGCTTTATAAATTTGATTACTCGTAATAGTAATCGCCATCGGCATATAGCCCCCGGTGAGTCCTTTTGAAATACACATAATATCCGGCGTAATCTCCGCGTGATCGCATGCAAACATCTTGCCCGTTCGTCCAAAACCCGTTGCAATCTCATCAGCGATTAACAGTACACCATACTCATCGCATAACGCTCTTAGCTTTTGAAGATAGCGAGGTGGATATATCCTCATTCCAGCTGCTCCTTGTAAGATAGGTTCTACAATCATCGCACACGTTTCATGACCATGCTTTTCAAATGCTTTTTCTGCTTGTACAAAGCATTCGACCTGACAGGAATCTCTTGTTTTTCCGTAAGGACATCGATAGCAATCTGGCGCTTCAATTCGAATTGTATCCATCAGCATTGGATTGTAAATTTGCGCATATAAGTCTAAGCTCCCCACCGATAAAGCACCAATCGTTTCACCATGATAGCCGTCTGTGAAGCACATAAACCTTGTTTTTTCTTTATGACCAGTTTGATATTGGTACTGAAACGCCATTTTCAATGCGCATTCCACAGCCGCTGAACCGTTATCAGAGAAGTTAAATTTGCTTAGTCCTTCAGGAATAATTTCCATTAGCGATTCACACAGCTTAATTGCAGGCTCATGCGTAAAGTTGGCAAAGATAACGTGCTCAAGGCGGTCAAGCTGATCTTTAATTTTATCGTTAATGATGGGATTGCAGTGACCTAGAAGATTGCACCACCACGAACTCACAACATCTAAATAAGAATTTCCTTCCGTATCATATAAGTACACGCCCTCTCCTTTTTCAATAACAATAGGCTTAAGTTCTTCATAGTCCTTCATTTGTGAACAGGGATGCCAAATATATTTTAAGTCTTTTTCCACTAAGTTCATGTTTTCAATTCTGTTCATTATGCAAACAGCTCCGCTACTTTTTCTGCTTTCATTGCAAGCTCTGTATCATTTTGCTTCACCAAGCCGATTACTGAAACACCTGTTAGTACTTCCACCATTCTTTGATTGTCTTCTTCCATAATGTTTCCTTCATGTGAACGGTTAAAAATAATTCCTTTCACTTCAATATCGCGCGCTCTCAAGTATTCGATTGTCAATACGGTTGCGTTTATCGTCCCAAGTCCCGCATCTGCAATCACAATCGTAGATAAGTCTAGCTCTTTAACGATATCCTCCAGCAAAATATGCTGATCATCCCAGCGAATCGGACAAAGAATTCCTCCGCTCCCTTCAACTGCTACATAGTCATACTTAGCCTTAGCCCTTTGGTAATCTGTCTTAATAACCTTAATATCTACAGGATTTCCTTCAAGGTTAGCAGCCAAATGAGGCGACACGGCTTGCTTATAAATATAAGACACCGTATTTTCTGGTTTCTCATGAATTCCTGCGGTTTCAAGCACGTGCTTAGCATCTCCTGGAATTAATTGTGCGTGCTCTACTTTTGCTCCGCTAAGCGCAGGTTTATAATAACCGCACTCATAGCCGTTTTCACGGAGTTTTTTCACAAGCAAACCCGTTACATATGTTTTTCCAACATCTGTTCCTGTCCCAGTAATAAATAAGCCTTTCCCCATAATTTCTTCTACCTCCTATACGTTGCCAATGTACTTTTTAATTAAGCGAGCTGCTTCTGAGAGTTCTTCCTTTGAATGATTAGCCATTAGTGATACGCGAAGACGTGCACTTCCTTTAGCAACGGTTGGATATCGAATCGCTGAAATAAAATAGCCCTTTTGAAGAAGCTTCGCTGACACATTCATTGCTACTTGTTCATCTCCCACAATAATTGGAAAAATTGCTGAATGTGAATGCGCAGGAATTTTATTTTGCTGTAAGCACTTATTAAAATAAGCAATATTATTCTGCAATTTTTTTAATAGCGTGTAGTCGTTCATTACTATTCTCAGTGCTGCCAGAGACGACGCAATTGTTATCGGTGATAGCGAAGTGGAAAAGATAAAACTTCGTGCTTTATTTTTCAAGTATTCTATGAGCAGCTTATTCCCACATACAAACCCACCTTCACTACCGAGCGCTTTGCTAAGGGTTCCCATGATAATGTCTGGCTTTTGCTTCAGTTGAAAATGTTCGCAAATTCCGCGACCGCGCTCGCCAAGAACACCCGTTGAGTGAGCCTCATCCACCATTGAAAATAAACCGTACTGATTCGCTAAACGCATCAGCTCAGGCAAGTTGACAATGTCTCCATCCATGCTGAAAACCGCATCGCTCACAATTAAACCATTCTCACAGGGATGAGCTAGAATTTTCTCTTCTAAATCTTTCATATCATTATGCTTGTATACAACGGTTTTCGCTTTGCTAAGGCGACAGCCGTCAATAATGCTTGCGTGATTTAGCTCATCGCTAAAAATGACGTCTCCTTCAGAAAACAAAGATGAAATAACACCAATGTTCGCCATGTAACCCGTATTAAACACAAGCGCTTCTTCTGTTTCTTTAAATTCCGCAAGCGCTTCTTCTAGAAGACGATGAAGTGAAGTAGTACCTGTTGTTAATCTAGATCCGCCTGAACCAACGCCGTACGCTTCACCCATTTGAAGCACATAACGTTTTATATCCGAATGGTTACATAAATTTAGATAGCTGTTTGAAGCAAGCATTACATACTCTCGGTCATTCATCTTGACACGAGCATCTTGTGCACTTTGAATTTCTTTAAGAGATCTGTAAAGATGATTTTTTTGCAAAAAGTCTAGGTCTCTTTTTACTTTTTTCCATTTATCTCCCTGCTTAGCTTTATTTAATCTTGATTCGTCGCCTATATGTACAACTGCTGTTTGCTTTTCTAAATAGGTAATTGTTGCACTCACGCTACTGTCGGATTGGCGATATAAGAAGATGCGACCACCACAGTGGCTTCCTTTCTCTTTTAGCTTTGTAATTCGAACGTAACCAATCTCTTTGGCAGCGACGTAGCCCGTAACGTATTCAGGGTCATCAGAGATACAAATTTCACCAATAATATTGGGCGCATGGGCTACTTTTGTCGCTAATACAAGCGCTTCTTGAAAATGATTTTTCTTTTTCAGGTCTTCTTGAAAGCAGTCATGGTTGGCATCCATATACGTTGCTCGAATTCCTCGTTCTTGATTTGGCTCTATACGCTTCATTGTATCAACGTCTAATAAGATTGCGCCGCGCATAGAAGAACATGAACCCAGCATTTCAATGATTTCATCAGCTTGTTTTAAACCTAAATCGGAAAGCAGCTTTTTTGCTTCTTCTATCCCTTCCTGATGATGAGTAACTTCTACTGTTGTAACGGGTAAAGCGTCTAAATGTTGAATATCACCTGGCTGTATGGTTTCGACTTTAATCGTAACTTCATCTGCTTCGCCTTTGGAATGATGGAGTGCTCTATGTAATAAAGCATTGGTATAGGTAGGTAATTGACTTTCATTTACCAGTTTCTCCGCTCCCGAAAGATGACCAACATTACGATTAGAAGCTCTCATCTTCAAGCTAAACAGATTCATACTTTCTCGTTCCTCCTTTTTTCTCACTATCTACAACAAATTCCTGAAAAATCGTTGACTTCATATTTCTTTTTATAATGGGATACATAATACCTGATGAAATAGCTGTGAAAATCATTCCCGGCAAAGCGGCAAGCAGCAACACCGTCACATCAACGCCCATTACAGCTGCTAATACGTAGCGAGCAGCGATTGTTCCTAAAGGCCCTGCTACAATCACAACGACTAACGCTGTACCAAATATGCCAATGATTCCTCCAGCTACTAGCCGAAAGATCATGGCAACTAAAACATGGATCAGCGTATGGGTCCCTAGTAGCAAGCTTATAATACTGGCAATAATTCCTGCGCAAAAATAACGTTTAAACCCGAACGTAGCGGCAATAACGATAGCGATGGGCGCCGAAAGCTGAAACTCTGTCCCAACGAAAGGTGACGGAATTTTAAACATTCCGCTTATCGCAATTAACACGGCAAGCATTGCCATCAGCGTTATTTCTTTTGTTTTACTCGTCTTCAATACCTCATCTCCTTTCCAAGATTATGAAAATAGTTTATAACAATCTATCATTTATGTAAACTTAAAATAAAAATAAGTTAACATATAACTTAAAGAAAAACAGATGCTATAGCACCTGTTTTTCTTTAAATAGTTAGGTTCTTTATATCCAACCCATGAGCTTAGCCGTTTGAAATACAATGAATGGTACGATAATAGCAAGAGCTGTGGGAATTAAAAAGGCAAAAAACGTCCATTTTTTACTTTTGGTTTCTTTATATATGTTTAATAACGTTGTACCGCAAGGATAATGAAGCAGTGAAAATAACATTACGTTTAGCGCTGTTATCCAAGTCCAGCCTTGATCGATAAAGATTTGCTTTAAATCTACCAGGTTATCAACTTCAGTCAGTGCTCCCGTCGACAAATATCCCATTAACAAAACGGGTAAAACAATTTCGTTAGCCGGTAGTCCTAGAATAAACGCAAGTAAAATGTAGCCATCTAATCCAAGCATCCGAGCAAATGGATCTAAATACCCTACTAAATGCTGCAATACGCTTGCGTCACCTATATGAATATTAGCAATAATCCACGTTAAAACAGCGGCAGGAGCGGCTACTTTCACCGCTCGAACTAACACTGTCCAAGACTTGGTTAAAGAAGAGCGTACGATGGTGTCAAAAAACTTTGGACGACGGTAAGGTGGCAGTTCTAACGTATAGTGAGTTGGCACGCCTTTTAATAACGTTTTTGATAATAGCCATGATACCAAAAACGTAACAATAATACCAAATAGCACAAGCCCCACAAGTACTGCTGTTGTAACAAGAGGTTTCAATCCACTCGCTACGTTAGCTGCCATAAATAAAGAGGCTAATACGATGAGCGTCCCCCACCGGCCGTTACAAGGTACAAAGTTGTTCGTTAAAATTGCAAGCATTCGCTCTCTCGGAGACTCAATAATACGTGAAGACATTACGGCAGCTGCGTTACAGCCAAATCCCATTGCCATCGTTAATGATTGCTTCCCATGAGCGCCTACTTGTTTGAACAAGCGGTCCATGTTAAACGCAACTCTTGGAAGATAACCATAGTTTTCGAGAAGAGCGAACGTTGGGAAAAAAATGGCCATTGGAGGTAGCATAACGCTAATAACCCACGTCGAACCACGATATAATCCTAAAACTAAGACGCCGTGCAGCCAATCCGGAGCGTTGACGGCATTAAAGAATGCTGTTATATATCCTTCGATATAAGAAAAGAAAGACGCTAACAGTGAAGAAGGTACGTTCGCGCCGGCAATAGTGATGTAAAAAATGATCCCTAGCATCGCAATCATAATCGGAAAACCCCAAATAGGCGACGTGAAGATTTGATCTAGCTTTTCTGTTTTTTTATCTGTTTTTGTTTTATTATACGAAACGCTTTCGCTACAAAGCTCTCGACTTCTTTTATAAAGATGATGCACAATGTCATCTCGAAGTTCTTCCGATGAAAGACCTTTAGCCTCTGAGTATATGCTGTTGATATCCATGCTGTGTTTCTCCTCCTTCTCCTAAACGACTCGTCAATTCTTCCATTAGCGACATATCTCCGTCTAATAATCTTAAAGCTACCCAACGCGCAGAAAGGTGATTAATATCTAAACGTAAAAGCTTTGACTCTATCTTGGCTATTTTTTCTTCAATTTGCTCACTATAGACTGTCTGAACAGGCTGACATTCAATGACTCCAGCGATAACGCGATCAATCGTATCAAGCAGAACATTAAACCCAACTTTATTTCGCGCAGAAAGCTTAATGACTGGTACCCCAGTTCGTTTCATCAAAATTTTTTCGTTAATTTTAATTCCTTTTCGCTCTGCTTCATCAATTAAATTGACGCAGATGATAACATTCTTTGTCATCTCCATCACTTGCAGTGCTAAATTGAGATTTCTCTCTAAGGACGTTGCGTCTACCACAACAAGCGTAATATCGGGCTGTTCAAACAAAATGTAATTTCGTGCTACCTCTTCATCAGCCGAGTTTGAAAACAGTGAGTACGTCCCTGGCAAATCGATTAGTTTATATTTTTTATCTTTATGTGTAAACGACCCTTCTGCCATTGAAACGGTCTTCCCAGCCCAGTTCCCCGTATGCTGTTTTAATCCTGTCAATGCGTTAAATAGCGTGCTTTTTCCAGTGTTTGGATTACCTGCTAAGGCAATTCGATATGCACTATTCATGATGAACTAAATCCCCCTCGATTAATTTGCTTTCTTCTTTTCTAAGCGCAATGATTGTTTGGCTCACTCGAAACGCAATCGGATCTCCAAGCGGACTCTTTTTTACCACTTCTACAAGTGCACCTGGTACAAAACCTAAATCTAATAGCCTTCTTCTCATGGTTCCTTCTAATAACAAGGATGTAATTTTTATTACGTCTCCTTTCAATCCTTGGCTTAATAAAACTTTTTTAGATTTGTACATGTATATTTCCCCTTATCTAATATTTTTCCCTAATGCAAATTCAATGCTATACTATGCCCGCATTTCAAAATTGTCAAATATATTGTTTACTATGTCTTATCTTTTTTAAATAACCAAAGTACAGAAACATTCAAAGACACAAACCCTCGAACATTTTTTAATATATTTTCTGTTTGTACTCCTTACACTTGATTCCATTCGTTTATATCACTGTTTACATGACTAATAATAGAAATCACTTAGAGGTTTATAGACATCTCTCCTTCTTTTTAAACACTCATCACATACAAAAACGACAATATTGTCATTTTTATATTGACAGCCATATCTTAATAATTTATATTTATAAAAACGACACAGTTGTCGTTTATTTATAAAGGAGGCTTTACACATGCTAATTACAATGTTATCTACAGGTACACGTGGAGATACTCAGCCATTTATCGCGTTAGGTCTTGAGCTTAAAAAGAAAGGATTTAAAGTACGCATTGCAGCGTCTACATCTTATCAACAACTTGTTGAAAGCTATGGGTTTGAACATGCTCCTCTCCGTGGAGACATTAATAAAATTCTTGAAAGTGGCGTTGTAAAAGATTCAGATAGCCCTTTTAAATTTTTTACAAGCCTTAATTTTAAAAACGATGAGTTGACTGAGTTAATGATTGGTGGTCAAGAAGACATGCACAAAGCTTGTGAAGGTGCTGATGCAATTGTTTACCACCCTGGCGCTACCATCGGCTACTTTGTAGCAAAAGAAATGGGCATTCCAAGCATATTAGCTTGTCCATTCCCTATGACACCAACTAAAGAATATCCTGCTATCTTGTTTTACGACCGACTTCGACTTGGAAAAGCTTATAATAAATTAACGCACAAAGTTTTTGAGACTGGATTTTGGAAAATGGCCAATACTGGACTTAAAAAGTACTGGACTCGCCAATATGGTCAGCTGCCTACAGCGTTTTCAAATCCTTATCCAAAACAGCGTACAGAAACGCACCCAACCATTCTTTCGCTAAGCCCAAGCGTGTTTTCAGTTCCAAAGGATTGGCCGCAACACGTTCATTCGTTTGGCTATTGGTTTATTGAGGACCATTCTACTTACCAGCCATCAGAAGAGTTAGCAACATTTCTAAACGAAGGTTCTCCTCCTATTTATGTAGGGTTTGGAAGCGTAGGAGACAAAAAGAATGCAGCTCAAGCAACAGATTTAGTATTAAAAGCTCTTAAAAAGAATGGAAAACGCGGGATTATTAATGCCGGCAGTGGAATGGAAGAAAGACAAAACTCAAAAGATGTTTTATTTGTTAAAAGCGTTCCTCATGAGTGGCTGTTTCCTCAAATGGCAGCTGTTGTTCATCATGGAGGTGCTGGAACCACTGCTGCGGCACTTCGCTCTGGAGTTCCCCAAATCATTATTCCTTTTGGAAACGATCAGTTCGCTTGGGGAAAAAGAATGAATGAGCTTGGAGTTGGTGCAGAGTCTATTCCGCGTAAGGAATTGACAGCTGATAAGCTAGCAAACGCCATTGCATTTACTCAAACAGATATCGTATTAAAGAAAGCGAAAGAGCTTGGTAGTCGTGTCCAAAAAGAAAAGGGAGCCGAGAAAAGCGCAGAGCTTATTATTCAAGCAATAAACACTTTCTATCAACGCTAAAGGAGCGAATATATTATGCCTAAAGTGAGCCAAGAATATATTGAAAAAAAGAAAGCAGAAATTTTAGATGTTGCCCGAAAGGTATGTAATGAAAAATCCATTCATGACGTATCAATGAGGGATATCGTCATCGCAACTGGCATGAGTCAAGGTGGCGTTTATAAATACTTTGCGAACATTGATGAAATATTTAGCGGTTTATTAAACGAAGAAACGCTAAATAGCCAAGTGAAAGCCAAAGTGGATGAAATTTATGCTAGTGATGTTACTCCTGTTCTGAAGCTTGAGAAGTTTTTATTCTATATTGGTGAATATATGGAACACTCTCTACTCAACAAGGGGACCATTTTTTATAAGCTTATGGATTTATATTCTAGATATCCAGACCGGTATGAAAAAGTAAAAGACCAGCTTCATGAAGTGTCTAACTTGGAATATTTACAGAAACAATTTCAGCGTTTCTTAACAAAAAATATTAGCGAGAATGTCTTCAATCCATCACTTTCAATTGAAAACGTCGTCACATTGATTACAACTTATCTATCTGGCGTTATAAATGAAATCAACGTTGGAAATAAAGCCGTACAGGAGATGTCTGCCGAAATAAAGGTTAAAGTGCACGTCTTATTTCTAACGCTTAGAGATTTATTGGTGAAATAGCCATGAAGAAATTTAGTCAAGATTTTAAAATTCTTGTATTTGGTCAAATCATATCCATTTTTGGTGCTTCCATTTTAAGATTTGCCTTATCACTCTATGTTCTTGATTTAACGGGTTCCGCTACAATATTCGGAACCATTATGGGGCTTTCAGTAGTCCCTACTATCTTTCTATCGCCGATCGGAGGCGCTATTGCCGATCGCTTTGATAAGAAAAAGATGATGGTTATTCTCGATTTCTGTAGCAGTGCCTTAATTATTATCTTTGCAATCATGCTGTTAAGCGGAAACGTAACGGTCCTTTCGATCGGTATCCTTTTAATGGGATTAACGTTAATTAGCTCTATGTATCAGCCCGCTGTTCAATCCAGCATCCCTGTGCTTGTAACTAATGAACAACTGTTAAAGAGCAACGGCATCATTTCTGGGGTCATGTCGATGGCTAATTTCGTCGGCCCTATCGTTGGAAGCTTATTATACAGCTTTATGGGGATTAAAATAATTGTAATCGCAAGCGCATTACTGTTTTTACTAGCTGCTGTCATTGAGCTATTTATGAAGATTCCTTACGAAAAAAGACCACCTGAACCCTTCGTACAGATGGTAACAAAAGATCTTAAGCAAGGAGCTTTTTACATTATTCGCGAAAATCGCTTTATTTTAAAGAGTATAATCGTTTCATTTGTTGTGAGCTTGTTTATTGCTCCTATGTTTTTTGTAGGATTACCTTATATGATTAAAGTTCTTTTCAACATGCCTGACACCTTCTTTGGCTTTACTCAGTCTGGCATTTCCATTAGCATTATCTTTTCAGCTATGACCATTGGGCTTTTAAAAAGCAAAATCAGAAGTGATAACCTCTATTTATGGGTTCTTGGCTGTGCGGGGATCTACTTTGGGATGGCTCTTGGAACAAG
The DNA here is from genome assembly GCA_024134725.1 of Bacillus sp. 1780r2a1. Lineage (NCBI taxonomy): Bacteria > Bacillati > Bacillota > Bacilli > Caryophanales > Bacillaceae > Bacillus > Bacillus sp. 1780r2a1. The sequence continues at coordinate 2,343,467 of CP099863.1, forward strand.
TGGCCTCGTTGAAAGTTCATTCACCAAATATATCGTTGTAACGATAAGCTCAATGCTCGTCATGTTTGCCTTAACCGTCATTAACATTTATTTGAATACAATTATTCAAGAAAAAACGCCAAAAGATTTGTTAGGAAAAGTAATGTCTATCCAAACCGCAGCGGCTACAACAGCTGTACCAATTGGGCAAATTTTATTTGGATTTTTAGTAGATTCATTCTCTGCTACTATTTATCTATTAATTGTAATAGTCGGGATCTTCACACTCATCATTAGCTTCATGGTTAAACAAGTATATAAAGTCAAAAATGTTCAAAGAGCCGTTTAAGTATAAAATCAATTGGAAGGTACTGTATGATGACTATAAATATAATCAAGAAAAGCATTATTTTGTTACTAAGTATTCTGCTCATTCCAATAAGCATAGGCGTAGTTTTTGGTGGAGGATATATTGCCATTTCACTACTAAGAGGGATTCCCTTCAACGAATCTATCAGTCAGCTAACTTACTTTAGCGAAGGAATTCAGCCTTATTTTAAATACGTAATGATCGTTTCGTTAGTGCCACTAGCGATCAAACTATTAAAATCGAATAGAAAGAAAAGAGGATTGTAAACGAATAGAATTGCGACTTATTCGTAAACCGAAGTTGTTGCCCTGTAATTTATAGTGCGTTAAGCCCCTAGTATAATGGGGACTTAACGCTTTTTTATAAAAGTTGATATCTCTTGAGCTGATAGGTTTCTATAGTTATCTTTCGTTACGTATTCGTAAATAAAAATGATTGCAATAAAGATTTCCAGTAAGAACAGCAACGTTATAATTCGTTTTACAATAGCTTTTGATTTCACCATAAATACCTCCTTTAGCTTCTACTATAGCAAAAAAGGTTATTTTTGGTATTTTATAATTATAAACATTTGAAGATATAAACACATAATGAAGCATATATACACTGAAATACATTGAACAAAAAACAAACAAGCCTCAAAAACATAGTTTTGAGGCTTGTTAAATAAAGAAACTTTTTCTGTTACATCGTACTTGTATCAATAACAAAACGATACTTAACATCTGAAGCTAGTACTCGCTTGTACGCTTCGTCAATTTCGTCAGCTGAAATGACTTCAACCTTTGGAACGATTCCATGTTCTCCGCAGAAATCTAGCATCTCTTGAGTTTCGCGAATACCTCCAATCATTGACCCCGCAAACGAGCGACGATGACCGATTAACGACATCACGTTCAGCGATAGCGGCTCACCTGGAGCACCTACATTGACTAGCGTACCGTCTAGCGTAAGTAGTGAAAAATAAGCATCCATATCAACTTTTGCGCTTACTGTGTTGATAATTAAGTCAAACGAACCGCTAAGCTTTTTAAACGTTTCAGGATCGTTTGTAGCATAATAATCTTTCGCTCCAAAGTTCAACCCGTCTTCTTGTTTGTTTAGAGTTTGTGACAGCACGGTAACTTCAGCTCCCATAGCGCTTGCGATTTTAACAGCCATATGCCCTAAACCACCCATTCCTACGATAGCAACTTTCTTTCCTGGACCAGCTTCCCAACGGTTTAGCGGAGAGAATGTGGTGATACCTGCACATAGTAAAGGTGCTGCAGCGTCAAGCTCAATGTTGTCAGGAATTTTTACAACAAAGTCTTCCACGACTACAATATGCGTTGAGTAACCACCTTGAGTAGGTTCACCGTACTTATCAACTCCAGCATAGGTAGGCGTCATTCCATTTAAGCAATACTGCTCTTCTCCCTGACGACAGTTTTCACATTCGCCGCAGGAATCTACCATACACCCAACTCCTACGCGATCACCAACTTTGTATTTTGTTACTTCCGTTCCAACATCCGTTACAATCCCAGCAATTTCATGACCTGGCACAAGCGGATAGTTCACATCTCCCCATTCACCGTGCGCAGTATGAATATCAGAGTGACAAATACCTGCGTATTTAATTTCAATTAACACATCGTGTGTGTCTAAGCTGCGTCTTTGAATCTCAGTTGCTTTAAATGGTTTATCTGGGCCATGTACGGCACGTGCTTTAGCAGTAATCATCATTATTACCTCCATAGATATAAAATGTGTATTTGTTCTGATAAAACGAGTATACTTACAGATTTTTCAGTTATTAAATTGGTAGCCTATAAATTAAATAAGGCTTGTAAAACGTTATACCCTCATGTCTCGGTAAATAAAACGTTTAAACTCTTTGAAAGATGCTTCTACTTGAAAAGCTTTTACTATTTTAGCCTCTCAACCCTTACTTCTCCTTGAAGCTTTGGTATACTTTCAAGACCTGACTCTACTTCTCCAAGCTTAATAAGACCACTTGAGTAGCTGAAATCTTCATAGAAAATGGCTAAATTACCCCATGGAGCATAATACGTCACGTCTCCAACACGAGGTTCAATACCAGAAGGGGCTCCTTCTTCGGATAGTTGGCGAGGTGGATTACTAACTTTTTCCTTTCTAGCATAATCCTTAAATGCTAAAGTGAGCGGAAGCAGTTCTAGAAAATCTCTGCTCGTTGAATTGTCATTCATTTTCACAATAAGTTCTTCGTTATGAACGCTTAGCTTAATTTTCATCTCTTCCATAACACTTTCCTCTTTTTTCTCACTTACGTTCGGCAAATTACTTTTATGCTGCAAATCTGATTCATTGCTGCATGCTGTCCCTCCTAAAAGCAGAAGCGGAATAACGAATATCCTCCTGAACATATTAGTCACCCCTGTTATCTCCCTAAAAATCTTGTAATCGTTTTAATGATGAACATATAAAGAACAAACTCAAGATATCTTTTCATCATAAGTTGATTAATCAACATCTGTTTATTATTATGAAAGAGAAATGTTATCTCTTCAATAGTTAAAATAAGAGGATTTGTGGTTTAATCAACAGTTTAACTAGATTTGTTCATTATGATCTAATTTTTTTATTATGACAGATCATTTAATCTAATTTATAAACAAATAAATCATCATTAATTAATCAACACCTGTTTATTATCATAGACAAAAGATGATTACGTGTGTAACATTGCATATATCAAGAAAGGTGTGTGAATATGCTCATGCCAAAAGTAGATAGAAGAATTCTTAAAAGTCAAGAAGCTATCAAAAATGCTTTAATTGAATTAATGGCCGAAAAAAGCTTTGATAAAATTACGATTAAAGATATCTCTGATCGAGCGAACCTTAACCGGGGAACCATTTATCTTCATTACATAGATAAATTTGATTTACTAGATAAAATTATGGAAGAACATATCCTTAACATGGCGAATGTTTGTGAATCAGCAGCGGATATGGATTGGGTGCAATCAACCGTTCATTGTATGGAATACTTGGAAGAAAACTATTTATTTTTCTCTACAATGCTGGCAAGCGAAGGTGCTCGGTACTTTCGCAGTCAATTCTTAAAATTCAACATTCAAGAGTTCAGAAAAGAAGTAGATATTACTAAGGGGAAAAATAACGGTCAAAACGAAGAGATTGTTGTTCAATTTGTAGCGAATGCATACGTAGGTATTGTGGAATGGTGGTTAAAAAATGAAATGCCTTCCCCTCCTCACGTAATGGCTGAAAAAGTTGGAGAATTAATTGAGCGTGTTGTTTAAATCGTAAAGAAGTTGTTTCTTAATTGAAATGACTTCTTTTTTAATGGCTTTTTTACGTTACTACTTAAGAATTTTTATGATTTTCTTTAACTTTAATGGCAAAGCTTATTCCTAAACTTTCATCAACTTTATGGATAAATTTTAGAAACATTTATTCATAAAAAATGTTGAAAAAGAGATACTATACAAAAATGATAAAGGTGGTTACATTAACAATGTATTACAAACGCGATAGCAAATTAATTTTTCTTATAGTGATAGGTGTTGTATCAATTTTATCAACATTTGCTCAAACTCTTTGGTTAAAAAATGATTTAGAAAACCTAGAAAAACGAACTCTAAAAAAGTAACGATTAAAGATAATTCTCTCATAGTCACAACTGAAGGAATTATGTTACTAGATAACATTGAAAGGAAAAATTAATGACTAATACAACACTTATCTACGACACGTATTTTGAAAAACAAAGACAGCTCAATGATGAAAAACTTCAGATATGGATGGATTACACATTATTTAGTTGGAGATGGTGGTTAGGTGTATTTCTCATTCTTTTATTGATTGGCTTTTGGATAAAATTTAGAAAAAAAGAAAGTACAGATCGATTGTTATATGCGGGACTTTTCGTTGCTATTTTTTCCTCATTTCTTGACATGATTGGAGATTTTTTAGGACTTTGGGATTATCGATATGAAGTTTTTCCGTTAACTTCTAACTACTTGCCTTGGGATTTAATTTTGCTTCCTATTTCAATGATGTTCTTTATACAGGTAAAACCTCAAATCAGTCCTATTATAAAGGCAGTAGTTTATTCTACATTATCTTCTTTTATTGGCCTTCCTCTTCTTAATTGGATTGGTTTATATAAACCTCTAGATTGGAAATATCTTTATTCGTTTCCCATTTTAATTATCATTTACTTAGCCGGCTCGTATATAGCTTCCAGAAAAGATTTTGAGAAAATATAGATAAGCCTTAAAAACACTTTAGTTTGTATAGGTTATTATTTCTTTAACAAGGATAAGTAAAAAAGCAGTGTACATCCCATACACTGCTTTTTATTACATAACTATATAAAACACTATTATAGAGCTGGAGATACAGTTGTGCCAGTAAACGTAAGTGGTCCAATGACATTTGCTTGTGTTAACAATGCATTTAATCGTTGAGCTGTCAAAGTGTAAGTGTGATACCCTATCGGAGCATTTATATCAATAATATTAAATGTAGCAAGTCTAAGTTCATTTACGGCTAATGTGCTAACGTCAACAGAACCAATAATATTGCCATTTCGAAGTACGTTTATAATAACATTTGGCAATCCTAAAAATGACTGAATACCTGCAGTTCCTTTTAGCACAACATTAGAACCTTCTTTATCAACAGACAATTCAAACTCACCTAATATAACGGTTGAACTGCTGGGAATGGAGATATTTAAACTATCGCTAAAATTACTTGGAACACTTGAATTGAAATCAGAAACAACTTTCAATTGCGCCTCTCCTTTGAACAGATAAAAATAGTCTTACTTTATATGTTATGCTTTATTATTTCAATAGCTTGGACTTCTTTTATAATTTGGTTAAAAATCAACTATCGCCTTAGAATTTAATACTTTAACTTTTTCATTTGCTTATAGCATGTATTACATCTTATCTCTGTTTTATGTTGTAAAAAATCAACTTCGTTCTATAACATTTGAGTTTTCCCCCTTTATAGAAGGGGCTCTTTTCAAACTAATTTCACAATATTTTTTACACATCACTGTATAAATATAATGATAAACACACTCTCATTTAATTAAAATTGTATATTAGTCTACATACGTTATGTTAATGAAGGCTTTTTCCTTGCATTCTCTTTAATAATTAACACTATGAACTGAGCAATTAGCAAGTTTACTATCCAACTTATAGATACAGCTACCTGATAGGATAAAATGTAATCAAGCTGGAGGGCTTTATTTAACAATAAAGTCACAACGTATATAGTTGTATTAGCTAATGTTAAGGAATAACTTCTGATCATCCATTCCTTGTGCAATTGAATTCGTTTAGCTTTAATTGTCCGATATGCTTGATACGTCGTGTAAAACCAAGCGACATTCAAACATATAAACCCGATTGTACTAATTAGTCCTCCAGTAGCATAAAAAGAAACGAACAAACCTGGAAAGAAGTTTATGAAGATGCTGATTATATAAACCTTTCCTACTGTACGATGGATAACTTTATTTTTAGAACGTGTACTTTTTAAAAAAGCAATAGGTCCTATTATCAATGCTAGTAAAGATAAAACGATATGCAATCGTAAACAAATTAACCATATACTATTTTGTAATAAGTCTAAGGAGCCTTTATACTGTAGAAACTTTGTAAAGGTAGGATCTACAATAAAGTTTTTAGAGAATGTATGACCAAACCAAGCAACAGCTATAAAAAAAGTAAGTACGATTAGCAGCTTTTTCATACTTTAAACCTCTGCCTTAGAAAAAATCTCGCGGATTAAAGCGAATAAAAATGACTCAACTTCTTCAAGCGTATTATGAGTTGAAAAACTAACTCTAATGGCACTATTTGCAATACCTTTATTTAATCCACATACTGTCAATACTCTTGAAGGATTAGCATTACTTGAAGAACAAGCTGAGCTTTTCGAGACGAATATTTGATATTTTTCTAAGGAGCGTATTAAATCATCTGATAATATACCTTCAATTGAAAAATTAATAATATGAGGAGCATTATTATTCTCTGTAGAACTATTAATATGGCAGTTAGGTATATCTCGTAAACCAGATAAGAGATGATTTTTAAGACTATTTAAATAGCTGTTATTTCTCTCTATATGTTCACATTGTTTTTCCATCGCTTTACTCATAGCTACTATGCTTGCTACATTTTCAGTTCCAGATCGTTGTCCATATTCTTGACCACCTCCCACTAGCAGTGGCGGTAAATATACCCCTTCTCGAACATATAAGATACCAGCTCCTCTTGGGCTGTGAAATTTATGAGAGGATAATGATAAAAGATCAATATTCCAATTAGTAATATCAATATCAACTTTCCCAAACGCTTGTACTGCGTCTACATGAAAAGTAATAGCGGGATAATTCTTTAATAATTCTCCAATTTCTTTAATGGGTTGTATACTCCCTAACTCACTGTTAACATGCATGATCGATACAAGTATCGTATCTGAACGGATGGCTCTTTTTAGTTCTTCGATGTTAATATGCCCTGTTTTATTCACAGAAAGATAAGTAACAGAAAAACCCCATTCCTCCAACTGCTTACATGTATTATAGACGGAAGCATGTTCCACACTGGTTGTGATGATATGCTTTTTTTGATTTATATACTGAAGAGCTATACTCTTAATTGCTGTATTATTACTTTCTGTTCCACTTGAAGTGAAAACAATTTCTCTAGGTCTTACACCTAAACAATCGCTGCAAATATTTCTAGCCTCTTCTAATGTAACAGATGCTTTTCTTCCTAAACCATGAATAGATGAGGGATTTCCCCCATAGTTTTTAGTTGTATTAAAAAAACATTCTAAAACATCCTTATCTGGAAATGTTGTAGCACTATTATCAAAATAAATCATATCTTTACTCCCCCTAGTCTCTATTTACGTAATTTATTTAATAACTTAAAAGTTCCTTCAATTACAGGTACAACAAAGCCAGCTCCCTTCCACCCTAGTAGTCCACCCCTTAAATCGTAAGTTTTAAAGCCTCTTTCCTGGAGAAATTCACAAACATATGGGCTGCGGTAACCTGCTGTACAATACACAATATAGGTTTTTTCTTTTGACAAATCGTTAACTTTATGGGGAATTTCTTTCACTTCAATATTAATAGCATTCAAAATTAAATCATTTTTTATTTCGTGCTTCTCTCTTACATCTAGTAATTGTATGTTACTTGTAGAACTAACTAACTCTTTTACCTCTTTAGGGTTAAGGCTTTTTATCTCCTCGGAATTATTTATAGTTTCTTGATTTCTTTCCAAATAATTGGTTTTTTCTATTTTATACGAGTTAAAAATCGGAAATTTACTCATCAATTTTTGGGCTTCATTCTCCGCTTCTTCTCTTGTATTTCTCACTCCTAACACAGACCATTCTTTACTTTTTTTCATTTGTAAAGAAATCACATAACAATTTTTACTGCATTCTTCACACGCTTGATTATTCTCAAAACTTAAGCCGCTAACATCTTTCTTACATATAGTACAAAAACTAGTGGTGGACATAATGTACCTCCTAAAATTAAAACAAACAATTAAAACAACTGTTTTAATTTTATTTTTTACCTTCCTTAATGTCAATAGTCCTCACAAAACGTTCAAATTTTAGACTTTTATCAGTCTTTTAACAATTTTTTTATTTTCATCACACCTAAAGGATATATAGCATATTTAGACCTTATTTGAATGGTTTAAATGAAAGGTATATACTAATTAAAAATAAGCCAAATACATATTGATAATTAAGGGAAGGAAGAAAAATGAGTAAAAGAGAAGATAAAAAATTAAAAATTCTACAAGCTGCTGAACAGGCATATGTAGAGGAAGGATCCAATTTTTCTCTACGAACGATAACGCAGATAGCCAAAGTAAATGTAGCCGCAGTAAATTATTATTTTGGTTCAAAGACAAATTTAATGGAACTTATGGCTGAAAGAATTATTGGTCAACTAAACGCAGAACAACTTTCAAATTTAGCTACCTTGAAAAAAAGAAATAATCCTATATCAGTTGAGGACGTTGTTAAGTCATTTGCTGAGCCTTTTTTTCACCTCAATATCGGCAGTGAAAAAGAAAAAGTAAAGAAATCAAAAATGCTAGGACTACTCTTGATTGATACCAATGCTGAAATAAGATCTGTATTTTATAAAAAAACTCAAATTGTTGATTCTGAATACATGGAAATTTTGAAAAACCTTTTACCGCTTTTATCAACTCAAGAGTTATGCTGGAGATATAAACATATGATAGGACTAATTATCAATAATATCGGTGGATTTATTCCATTAGGGACTAACAACAATATCTCTAATGATGAAGTAGACAATAAAATAGTATTAGAATGGATTGTAACGTATATAACAGCAGCACTTTTAGCTCCACCCTCATCTCACAATTCCATACACAGTTAGAGACATTTATTAAGTAAGTATAGAAATGTTCTTTCTTCTCCATTAAAATAGGCTGTTGATAACACAATTTCTCAACAGCCTAGAATACAATGTCTTCTTCTAAACATTTTTATCTTGCTATTAATTCTTTGACTGACGACCCCCTGCTTTCTCTTCTTCTGTACAGAACCACTGCACGTTGTTCATTTTCTGATGGTAGTGGATACCAGTTGGAAAATGGTGAATTTTAGCGACCGTTAATGCTCTCAGTATATTTACTATTGCTTAGCACAGCCTAAAATTACTTTGTTTTTGTGCCAGCTGGATTATTACTAGAACTAGGCAATGGAACAATTATTTCTGCTGCGATCACCCTTCATCCAAACATTTACTCAATAGATGAATGTTTAGTTCACCCTCTAGCTTTTTTAATGTTCAGTTAATGGAACAGCCAAAGTATTATCCGCTAACACCTTCTTTCTCGGAATTCGCCACTTTTTTTAAATTATTCCCAGTTAGTTCTGCTTCTTAGGTGCTTTCAGACTAATTAATCCATCCATTAATTGCATGCATCAATCCTTTTGCTAAGGATAAAGTAAAAATGAGTTTTAAATTAAGGAGGTTTTCTTATGGATAATACAAATGAATTTGTAGAGAAATTACACCAAAAACAAGCTAAGGCGGAGCAGAACGAAAAGCGTCAAGGAAAAGCTCATGCAAGTCGTAAATTACCTAATAAACAACACTAACAAGAAGAACATAAAATAGGCTGCTGAGTACTTTCATCTCAACAGCCTAAAAACAATCTAATGTTAGCATCATCAATTCTTCGACTGACGATACCCTGCTTTCTCTGCTTCTTCTTCCGTACAGAACCACTGCACGTTGTTCATCTTCTGGTCATAGTGTGCACCAGTTGGGACGTGGTAAATCTTTGAATTTTTGTTGCCTTTAATTTTATTTTCACAGCGCTCGGTTAGCTCCGCTGATTCGTCTTCTTCTTTTTCTTTTATACCTCTGGCTACTTCAGAGTTATAGCCTTTTTCTTCTACATAGTTTTCAATGCTCCAGATGCCCAGCTTGTTTTTTCGAGCTTGGTCCTGCGTTTTACGAAATTCGTCCACGTATTTCGTATTGGGAGGAAAGACCGCTACGCGTGCCAGACCTTTTGCCACAAGCTCTTCATTAAACAACTTGCTGTCTATCCATATGTACGCAAGCAAACGACCGTAGCGATCGCGCTCTTCTGCATCAAACTCAAGCGTGACCTCTTGGTTTGTTAAATGCTCAGTCGTGTAGTCAGATGCTTCTGGTCCAAACGGTTGAACCTTCAGCTGCGGATGCTTTGTTTCAGGGGTGTCTACGAGAATGAGGCGTACCGTTTCTTCCTTCCCATTTAAAAGTTCTACTTTGACTGTATCACCGTCAACTACTCGCGTAACAGTAGCTGCGACTCCAATAACACCTTCACGTTTCAGTGAAGACTCCACTGCATTTTCATCCCCGGACTGATTTACATTTGTTTCTTCCGCTGCCGGCTGCGTTGCTTTCTTTTCATTTGACTCACTTGTTTGCGTTCCACACCCGCTTAGAACGGCGAGCATCAAAATCAAAAGTAAGCCAAACATCTTTTGTAACCTATTCACTTCATTCCACCTCTTACTTTTACTTCCATTTATGCATAAAAAACAAAAAACTCGCGAATCGCTTATCACGAGTTTTTGTCTATAACTTTGTTAAAAAATTGATCGTATGACGTTAAATGATAGTCTGCTTCAAGCGTATCGTTTTGAAAAGCACACGTTTTAATGCCAAGCTCACGCGCAGGCTTTAAATCTAACTCACGGTCACCAATAACCAAATCAAGATGATATTTATCGTGAAGATACGCATAAGCTCCTGTATCCGGCTTACGCTTGTATCCATCGTCTTTTGTAATGATTTCTGTAAAATAGTCTTCCATCCCAAAGTACGCTAAAATAGCGAGAGTGGACTCGCGTGATTTATGCGTTACAATCACGTTTTTATCCGCCCACTTTAGTACATCTTCTACATGAGGAAACGCAGGCTTGTCTTCAGGACTTAGCTGATGCTCAAGCACATGGAAGTTTTCATCAAAAACTGACTTTTCTACGTTAAAGTGTTTGATTGCAACTTCCGACGAAATCTTCATTTGTTTTAAGATTTCAGCTTCTGTAACGGATTCGTCTTTTACAAGCTTTTTAAATGCTTTTACTATTGTTGGATATGTATCAAAAATGGTACCATCAAAGTCCCATAAAATGTTCATCGTGTCAGCCTCTCCTTTTCAAAACCGTTCTAATCATACCAGACTTTTGGCTCCTTGTCATTTGAATTTCGAATTCGTTTTTAATTATCACTTTTTTGTCATTTTCGTTTTTTAACTTTGGTTATTCGCTTTTAGAAAATAATGTTGTGGATGCAACCAATTTTCAATTACAATAGAAGAAACATCTCGGTTTTACATACAGTTACCTTTTAAAGGAGGAGCTACGTTGAATACGAAAGAAGACGAACGCTTACTAGCCCAATCGCTGTTAGCCAAAGGAATGAAACCAAAAGACATTGCCGATCAGCTTCATGTTCATATCTCAACGATTTACAACTGGAAAAAAGAAATGACTGTTAAAAACGAAAGCCGAAAAAACTTTAATAATTTTGTTTCGAAAACTAAAAAAGAAATGAAAACCGAATCGAAAAACGACAAACGTACGATAGATCTTCAACAAGAAAACCAAGCATTAAAACAAAAAGTACGAGATTTAGAAAATATTATTGCTGATTTAGCAATCAAGCTCAAACGAGAAAATAAAGAATGGCTGAAGTAATAAAGTGAGTGTTAGCTTAGCTTTAGTAAAATCTAGCCTAGAAATCTCCAGTATTATCTCTTGATTTGAATAGTTGGCTCTGTTGCATTAATGCTAGCTTAGTTGAAGAAGAACTACGAATGCATCCCTTTGCTTTCTTCTTGCAAGTCGCACCAATAAATACGCATGAAATGAGGTGATGTAATGTTGCCAGAAACAATCAGAATACAAGGGTTCACAAGAGAAAATAGATATAAAATGATTGATTATGCCGTTAGCAGCATATCAAAATGTGCTGGCTGGGTTACAAATCATACAATGTATTCAAACAAAGTAATTGTTATCAACTTTGAAATAGAAATTAGAGGTGTTAGACAGTTACTGCAGTTATTAAATCAAAATGGACTTTCGTTGTTTGAAGAAAGCAATAAAATAATTCATCATTTTCCAGAGGACTATGTTGCAAATAACCCAAAGAAAGAAATAATAGGTTCAATAAATATTACATTTATAAACGACGAACCAAGCACAAGAAATCACATTCCAGCTATTCCAGGATAAACCTCTCCCTGCTTCACTCTTCGGATTCTAATCAAAGATTTAATAAGAAAATGAAAAGAGGACATAAGGTCGTGTACGGACCTTATGTCCTCTTTTTCGATACTTCTCCATTCTCATTTGAACAAAATATTCTGACAATTAAGGTAAACGAGAAGGATTTTTTGTTTTGGGAATAAATAATAAACCAATCACAACGCCAATCACTGCTGGTACAACCCATCCTAACCCTTGAGCATGTAAAGGTAACCAAGCAAATATCGATGGCATTCCTATTGATACAAGCCCATCGTATACGCTAACGATTCCTGTCAATAAAAGCGTCGTAATATAGATCACGTTTGACTCTTGAAAATAAGAGTGGAAAAACGAAAGCACAACAAGCATGATCGTTAACGGATAAATCATAGTCAGTACCGGAATGGACAGAGAAATGATTTGATTAAGTCCCACATTTGTTAGCAGTAAACTCACAATCGTTAGTACTGTAACAATTTTCTGATAAGAAACTCCTGGCAAGACGCTTGTAAAATACTGAGCGCACGCTGTAATTAGCCCAACACACGTTGTAAAGCAAGCAACTCCTACAGTAGCTCCTAATAGAATAACACCCGCTGCTCCGTAAAACTGCTCTGCCGCTGCTGTTAAAAGCTCTCCTCCGTTTTGGAACGTAGACGTACTTCCCATTCTCGCTCCTAATACACCGATGAGTATGTACACGCTACATAAGGCAATGCCGGCAATGACACCTGTTTTAATCGTTGTGTTCATGATGGCCTTTTTCTCGGTAATGCCTTTGGCTTTAATTGCCGTAATTACTACAATCCCAAACGCTAATGAAGCGATGGTATCCATCGTTAAATACCCTTCCATAAAGCCTGTAAAAAACGGGGCATTTTCATATTTTTCTGTTACATTACCGAAGGATGGTTCAAGGTTAAACAACCCTGCAAAACCAATTAAAGCAATTGTCAGTAATAAAAAGGGAGTTAATAAACTGCCGATTCGATCTACAATCTTTGCTGGATTTAAGCTAAGCCAATATACAAGTGCAAAAAAGACGATTGAAAAAAGCACTAGAGAAACTCCACCTACGTTCGCGCCTAAAAATGGTGCTAGTCCCATCTCATAAGCTACATTTGCACCGCGCGGAATGCCCATAAACGGCCCAATCATTAAATATAATATGGTTGTAAAAATAAGTCCAAATAGTGGGTGAACCCTGCCGCTTAGTGCTTGAACTCCGTTATCTACTGTAGAAATCGCAATCACACCTAATATCGGCAGTCCTACTCCTGTTAAAACAAAGCCAATCATCGCTGGCCAAAATGCTTCTCCTGCTTCCTGTCCTAAAAAAGGCGGGAAAATTAGATTTCCAGCTCCAAAAAACAACGCAAACAGCATGAAACCAATTACGATAATGTCTTTAACAGTTAATTGTTTCATTTCGTTATATGCTCCTTTTACACAATAAAACTCGTCTATCGAATGAGACGAGTGTATTGTCGAAAAATGTAGATATTTCATACACAAAGAGTAATTCTAACGAACAACCTTAGAACTGTCAATACGTATATTGTTATTTTTCAAAAAATTCGTTACGAACTACCGCATCCGCTGCCACAGCTGGAACTTGAACAGCTTGAGCCTCCGCTATCTCCCCCACTGTCAAAGGACGAGTCATTGCTGTCATGACCACCGTGCCCGTGCTTATGGTGAGAATCCTCCGTTGGCGTGGAACAAGCATAGCCGCTGGAGTATGTGCCACTATCTGATGCTTCTGGCCTCTTCATCAACATACCCATATGGTAGCCAAAGTCTTCAGCTTCATATAAGGAATAAAAAATAAAGGCTTGAAACAGCGTAACTTCTGTTACTTTCTTTGACTTTTTAGAAAACGGCTCTTGCTTAGCATTTTGCTTCAAGTGTTCAGCTTGCTTAATTTCTCCTTTTAATTGGCGAATAAGCGCTTTCTTAAGCTCATCCCACTCATCAGAAGGTGTAAAGTATTTATCAATCAGTTTTTCTTCGGACAATTGGTGAAAGTCTGTCAATATAGAACGTGGAATGGGATGTTGAAAAAACCTTCCCCATAAAAGGCGACTGTTATCCTTTACATCAAACAAATGCGTGTAAACCCAGTCAAAGAACGCACGCTTTCCTGGCTCAGAGCTTGCTTCACTGTTCGTATTGGGCTGATGGTGTAAGAATCGACTATAAAACCCTTTGGTAAAACGCTCATAGTCCATCGTAAACATAATCATTTCGTGCCATATATCATCTACTTTTGAGCTAAACATGGGCACATTTTTAATAACAGCATTCATTAAAAAGTATCGTTTAAGTTCAAAAGTTGCCCACTCAATTTCATGAGGCTTCATTCCGTGCTCTTTTGCTACCCTTTCCTTCACCTGTTCCATGTATGAAGTAGATAAAGAGCGTTCGAAACTCTCTTCGAGCGCAGCTCCTTTTTCACCATAACGGATACCAAGATGGTCTGGCACTTCTCGGTCATAAAGAACTGAGCGCTTCGGCTTTTGGCTATTGGTTGATTTTACAATAATAATTACAGCAATAATAACCGCTGCTACAATAATTAGAACTCCCACTTTTATTTTCTCTCTCCTCACTCTTCAATCTCTATCGTGTACCTTTATTGTATATTTTACCATATATTACACATACCAAAGCAACCATCTTTTTGGCATAAGAGCTATAATAAAATATAGTAAAATATGGGTATCTCACTCTAAGTTTATCACAGGTACAATACTTTCAAAACAAACAACCATCAATCAACTTACCAACAGTGTTCCTCCTATCTACCAAAGTAAGTTTAAATAATGGTAGCCTAGGCATTTAAAATTGATCGCTGAACTCTATGGATTTATACACAAAAACGCTCGGATGGAACACCCCAGCGCTTTGTATTTCTTATTTTAACTACGTTTATTCACCACGGCTAATGGTATCGTTCAACTTTTTTCGGTATTTATCCTTCCACGTTTGCTCATCATGAACAAGATCATCACAAAAAGCAGCTACGTCCTTGCCTGTTAGATCCGTTACTCTTTTTCCTTCTGCTGCTCCTTCTTCAAAAAGGTCGATAATCCCGCCAAAGATACGTCGGTTTCCTTCCCAATCTGTCGGACCCCCACCAGCTGTCCACATGTATTTTTGAATAGCTTTATAAGCGTTTCGATACTCAGTTGGAAGTGCTTTTGCACGAGATTCCATTGCTCTCCATTCCCTTTTTTCATCCAAACTTCCAATAATTTTCTCAAAGAAATTCATTTTACTTACCTCCTTTTATGCTTCTTGCTCTTAATTCAGTCATTCTGCTCGATACGAAGTCCCATTTCGCCCAAAATTCTTCAAGTCGCTTCTGTCCCTCTTCATTGAGTGTATAAAATTTTCGAGGTGGTCCCATAGTGGACGGTTTTTTCTCAATATCCACCAGCTTATTTTTTTCAAGCCGCATCGTAATGGTATATACTGTCCCTTCGACTACATCAGTGAAGCCAAGCTGACGCAAGTGCTGCGTAATTTCATACCCGTATGTTTCGCCTCGGCTGATAATTTCAAGGACACAGCCTTCAAGCACCCCTTTTAGCATTTCTGTGATATTTTCCAACCTCTCAGCCTCCAGTTACTTACTTTTGTACTTCAATGGATAATGCTTTTATAAAACACCTTATGAAAATCAACTAATAAGTATTACTAACTACCAGTATATAGTATCACAGAATAGTTATTTGTCAAGAAACACCCCCGCCCTTCTTTTTTGAAGAAGAGCGAATGGAAATCAGCTATTTTTCTTTTGAAATGACCGTAAACATCCCGGTCATGCTTGGAGAGTAGTTTTTGAAATCGTATTTTTCGTAAAAACTTTCTTTACCTTGTGATGCAAATAAACCGATAAATGCTTTATCCGGAGCATTCTGTTTTAAATAGCTAAACAATAGGTTCATAATATCTTTGGCGATTCCTTTATTCTGGTAATCTGGATGAACCACTATATCTTGAATATAAAAGTAGATAGCACCGTCACCAACAATTCGTCCCATGCCTATAATTTGTTCATGGTCGTAGGCTATAATGCAGTGAATAGAATTTGTTAAAGAAGTTTTCACTACCTCAAAGTTCATATAATTAGTCCACCCTACAGCCTCACACAAATATTTGTATTCTTCCAATGTTGGAGCGCTATTTTTCAACTCATACTTTCTCACCATATGTCCTCCTAACCTGCTATTTCAACAAGTCTATACATTCGACAGCATTTTGTTTCTTCCTTTCACATCATGAATTTTCCTTTAGCTAAGTAAAATTATAAAAAAGACCAAATCGTTGTGATTTGGTCTTCTACTTGCTATTTACGCTTAAACGCTTTATTCTTCAGGGATTTCATCAACCTCTTCAACTTTCACAATACCGTTTGTACTAAACTCTAAATCAAAGTATGCTTTGACGATATCACCTTTTTCAAGCCCTTTTGGCAGCGGTTCGTTTACCTTTGCTTCTAAAAATGAAATACCAGTACCTTCTTTTGTTGTTCCATAGTAGCGTCCATCTTCTACTTTATCAATTGTAATATAGTAAACTCTGTATTTACGCTCTTCTTTATCACCTTTTATTTTTTCATTAACCGTTTCTTGCGCTGGCAATTTATCTAACGTTTCTTCAGCTTGCTTGGCAGTTGGCGTTGTTCCTCGATTCGTAAACTGTACGACAAGTAGGCCTAAACAAACCACAAGTAAAATAAGTAATATAATTTTCTTTACTCCTAAAGACAAAATGTGTGCCTCCTTACACCTTTATGTATATCGTGATCATGTTGCACAAAAGTGATTATACACGATAACGACTCAAAAATATGTGTAAAATTTGTAACATAATCAAAATATGAGAAAGTACCTATGTAAACACTTAACCATAGATTACCATAAAACTCCTGCTTAAAACGTACTATTTTGTTATTTTATCGTTGCTAATGCAAGGTTTTATAGTTATCTAACGTATCTAACTAAAATTATTGGATAAAGAAGGATTGTCTGGTTTTCTTGTCGAACCTATACATAAATTGTAATCATATTGTTACTTGACGTCACGTAATATGCTTTTTGAAGTGAAAAGGGAGGGACCGAAATGAACTTACTAATCATCAGCTTTTTAGCAGCAGCTGTTCTTGCACTGCTAGCAAGCCTTTGGTTTCTAAAAACGAGCCCACGCTCCGATGACCAAAATGTTCATAAGCCTATCGTTTCAGTTACTGGGCAAGTAAAATCAGCAGAAGGAATTGATCAGGTTGCTATTTCAAAAATTGAAATGTATGAAGAACATTTATTAATTAATCAAGTAGCCATGATTCCTCTTCAACGTATTCAGCGTGCTGAATTTGTCAAGCACGTCAAAAATGAAAAAGGCGCTAAAGGCTCACCTGTACAACGTTATTTTGGAGAACTGACAATCCATTTTACAGATAAAAATGGAGCGGAAGCGTCAATTGTTTGCAGCACGCCGAAAAAGAATCAGTTCCACCATATCTATCAATATGATGTAATGAAAAAAGCAGTTAACAAAGCGTTAGGTATTGAAGATTTACAAAATCATCTCGCATTCCGCGAGCCGTACGAACTATAATCTGGTATTTTTTCCTATTTGTATCATAAACCTCCTTTTATTGCACAAGCTATATCCTATACATACCCAAACCAAGGAGGTTTTCACCATCGATCTAATTCAATTCCTAAAGTACTTTTGTTCCTTCGCCGGAGCAGGATGCTTAGCCTTTACGTATTATCATATGTTTAAAGGAAATAAAAAAGAAGACAAAGAAAGCAGTACGGATTGAGTACTGCTTTTTTTCGATTATTCATTTGTTTAAGTATGGTAGAATAAATATACCCTACACTGAACGGAGCGCTGCAAATGGATATTTATGATTATTTAGACCTACTGCAAAAAGATATACAGGCTTTCCCTATAGAGGAAATTGAACAGCGTTATTTTGACATTTGTACACAGCTTTGCGGAACTGATCTTGTAAAAGCTATTCAGTTCGTTTCGCTAAAAGACTACCAACAGTCACTACAAGATCTCTTGACTCAAGGTTTAACAACTGCACATTCTGCAAGTGCCAAAGCCATTTACTTTGAATACGATTTAGATAATAATTGGAACAGTACGCTTTTTATCTTTGAAAATTACAGTCCACTTGAAGAAGATGATGATGAGTGGGCATGCGAGTGGATTGATGAAATAAATGGACCAAGCCTAGAGTCGTTTGGCAAACTATACGAATCTCATGGCTTCGACGATACAAACGAAGCCATAGGCTCCACACTTTATCTCGTTGTACGGACAGTGTTAGCATACATGAGAGCATACCATGAGGTGAATGCTTCGGCTATAGTGAACGTTTGTATTGGATTTCATGATCAAGATCCGGTGATGAGAATTAATGAAGCTGGCGTTTTATACTATGAATCATTATGAGTTTTCATCTCAAAATTTACATATTCTTATTACGCTTGCTATAAATCAAAAAATTCCCCATAAAGCGTTGGTCGATTGGTGCTCTTTCTACATATATGAAGCAGATAAAGAGGATGATCAAGTTCTATTGTTAGATGATAAAGCAAGAACTGTAATGCTAGATATAGACGCTCAGTGGGAGTTGTTTCTCACAAATACATTCACGGTATCTGAGTTACAAACTCTTAACTTAGACTTGATTAAACTGCCAGTTCAATGGCTAGAAGACTGGCTAGAAAAGCTTTAATTTGTCTAGTATACCAAAACAAAACCACACCTATAAACGGTGTGGTTTTGTTTTTATTAAAACGCCCAGTTCCCTTTTCTAAACACAGGCTCGCTTGTACCGTCGGCTTTGATGCCGTCGATGTCCATTTCAGCTGAGCCAATCATGAAGTCAACGTGGGTGATGCTGTCGTTTGCTCCATTTTCAGCTAGTTCGTCTTTTGACATCTTTTTCCCGCCTTCTAAGCAGAAGGAATAAGCACTGCCGATTGCCAGATGGTTGGATGCATTTTCATCAAACAATGTGTTGTAGAAGATAATATCTGATTGCGAAATTGGTGAGTTATGTGGCACTAGCGCTACTTCACCTAGATATTTTGCTCCTTCATCTGTATCAATAAGCTGTTTAAGCGTTTCTTCTCCGTGCTCTGCTTTAACACCTGTAATTTTACCGTTCTCAAACGTGAGGGTAAAGTTCTCAATAAGATTACCTGCATAGCTCAGTGGCTTTGTGCTTGTCACTTGACCGTTCACGCCGTCTTTTTTTGGAACAGTGAATACTTCTTCTGTCGGCATATTTGCCATAAAGTCATGTCCCTTTTCGTTTACGCTGCCTGCACCTACCCAAATGTGCTTTTCAGGTAGCTCAATTGTTAAATCTGTACCCGGTGCTTTATAGTGTAATTTTGCAAAGTGCTTTTCGTTTAGAATATCTACTTTTTCATGTAGATTATCGTTATGCTTTGTCCAAGCTGCTACTGGGTTTTCTTGATCCACACGTACTGCTTTAAAAATAGCTTCCCATAGCTTTTCTTCTTGCTGATCTTCGGGTGCGTCTGGGAATACCTTTGCTGCCCATTCTTTTGATGGTACTGCTACAATTGACCAGCTAATTTTGTCAGACTGAATAGCTTCTCTGAACTTTTTCATCGCTTGACCACTCACGCGTTGGAACGTTGCAATACGCTTCCCATCAACGCCTTTTAATAGATCTGGACTGCTTGAAATAACGGATAAAACCGCTCCACCGTTTTCTACAAGTGCTTCGCGTTCTTGAACTCGCCATGCTGGAAATTCTTCAAAAACTTCATCAGCTGCTTTTTCATACTTTAAGCGAACAAGATAGTCATCTTTAAAATCAACGTCTACTGATTTTGCACCAGCTTCGTACGCTTTTTTAGCAATTTCACGTACGAACGATGCTGAAGCAACGTCAGCAGAAATATGTAAAACTTGCCCTGGTTGAATATTAACGCCAACCTTAACCGCTAGCTCAGCGTATTTTTCAATATTACGTTCAAAATTTAACATAATCTGTCCCCTTTACTAAAAAATTCTTCCACTATTATTTTAGCATAAACGAAGAGCGCAATGATAATATTTACGTTGTTAGTTTACATAATAAAATTACAGAAAATAAAAAAACCTAATCACACCGATTAGGTTTTTTTATTATTTCATGAGCACGCGTCGCTCGTTAAAGAAGAGCTTATAGCCTAGGTAGATAAAATATAAAATAGAAGCCGAAAGCACAGCAATCCACATGTAATAGAGACCTTCTGCTCCCCATACGCCTGTTAAGTTGAAGAGTGCCGGGATCGTAAGCGTAACCCACGACTGAACAACGGCAACTTTTCCCACATATTCTGTAATATCTCGCTCCTGCGTGTTGATAAAGTAAAATAAAAACCAAAGAAATGCCCACAGCAACCAAGTTAAGCCGTTTACAACGTCGCCATACCTTGTAAAGGCGATTGTCATATAAACAAGCGCTAAAATCGATACCCAAAGCGAATAATAGCCAAGGCCTGTACCTTCCATTCCTTTGATAACGGTTACACCAACGTACAAATACGTTAAGCCAAATAAGAAAATAGCGGCTTTTTCGTAAAGCACCCAGTTTGTTTGATCTGAAACAATAATTAAATAAAACGGCGCAATCATTTGAAAGACGCCGACAAACAGGTTAAAAACCCCGACGTTTTTGTCGTTTGCTTTTCCTAAAAGCATCAGTCCGTTTAAAAAAAGCGCGGCTCCTGATAGTAATAATCCAATGCTGTCCATGTTATCGTAAAGAATACTAGATTCTTTACTACCTCCTTTACATGTGCTCGAAGTATTGTATGGTTCTTATCTTTCCACAAAAGAAAAAAGCAATCCTGCCCGCAGCAGAAATGCTTTTTTCTTCTTCATTTGTTTTATAAAATAAAGCTTACAATAATAGCTGATAATACACTTACTAACGTTGCACCGTACAATAAGCGTAAACCAAAGCGAGCCACCGTGTTTCCTTGTTTTTCACTTAAGCCTTTAACAGCTCCAGAAATAATACCGATTGAAGAGAAGTTTGCGAATGATACTAAGAATACTGAGACAATCCCTAGCGTACGCTCACTAAACTGTCCAGACATATCTGCTAAGTTCATCATTGCTACAAACTCGTTCGTTACAAGCTTTGTTGCCATAATTCCACCAGCAGCTACCACTTCTGAACCTGGAATACCCATAATAAACGCAAATGGTGCGAACACATAGCCAAGAATTTCTTGGAATGAAATTCCGATTACCATTTCAAAAACGTTGTTAATGGCTGCGATTAGGGCAACGAAGCCAATAAGCATTGCTCCTACAATGATGGCTACTTTAAATCCATCCATGATATATTCGCCAATCATTTCAAAGAACGTTTGTTTTTCTTCATCTTGCACTTCTAAAATATCTTCATCTGCGCTTACTGTATACGGATTAATAATGGACGCGATGATAAAACCACCAAATAAGTTGATAACGATTGCTGTTACTACGTATTTCGGCTCAATCATCGTCATATAAGCACCAACAATTGACATGGACACCGTTGACATTGCGGACGCACATAACGTATATAAGCGGTTTGGTGGTAATTTATCCAGCTGTTTCTTTACTGTGATAAAAACCTCTGATTGACCTACAATGGCAGAAGCTACTGCATTGTAAGATTCCAATCTTCCCATCCCATTAATTTTACTTAACACAAGACCAATACCTTTCATGATAAAAGGTAAAATCTTAAAGTGCTGTAGAATCCCAATTAATACCGAGATAAATACGATTGGAAGCAGAACCGTTAAGAAAAATGGCGCCGTTCCTTCGTTCGCTAAGCCACCAAATACAAATTCAATTCCTTCAGCAGCATATTCCAATAATTTATTAAACGTTGTTGCAATGGCATCAATGATGATAAAACCAAACTTTGTGTTTAATAGAAGCATTGAAAGTAGTAGCTGAAGTACAACCATAATAAGGATTGGCTTATACTTAATCCCTTTTTTATTGTTACTTGCTAAAAATGCTAAACCAAACACAATTAATAACCCTAGTATTCCAATTAAGTATTGCATGTAATAGACTCCCCACTAGTTGTATAAATTCCCATTTAAATCCTACTTATATAGGCCTTAAACAGCTGCTGCCGAGAGCGTTTTTTTCAAAACAATTCTTTACTTTTTTTGTAAATCTTTTGATGAAAAGAACCCTGGTAACAACTCATTAATATTCGTCACAACGTGATCGCCCTTTAAATTAGCTAAAATCACGACTGTGTCTGGTGAAAAGAACTCAGCTAAAACCTGACGACAAGCTCCACATGGAGAGATCGGTCCTTCTGTATCTCCAACAACTGCGATTGCTTGAAACTCTTTTTCACCTTCTGAAACAGCTTTAAAAATCGCCGTGCGCTCTGCGCAGTTTGTTAAACCATAGGAAGCGTTTTCGATATTACATCCGTGATATAGTTTTCCGTCCTTTGTTAAAAGAGCTGCACCTACATGAAAATTTGAATATTGAACATATGCTTGCTTACTTGCGACGATTGCTTCTTCAATTAATTTTTTCGGTTCCATTCATTCATCATCCTTTTTCATGGTTTAAAGCAGGCTAGCTCAGTATATGAGCTAACCTGCTAGACATTCTCTTTAGATTGTAATTGAATTAGTATGAGCTGTTGCTAATTTCGCCCTTAGCAATTGATACGCCAGAGCTTGCCCCAATACGCGTAGCACCTGCTTCAATCATCGCTTTAGCGTCTTCTAATCCTCGTACCCCACCAGATGCTTTTACGCCAAGGTCTGGTCCAACTGTTTTTCTCATTAACGCGATGTCTTCAACCGTTGCGCCACCTGTTGAAAATCCAGTAGATGTTTTAACAAAGTCTGCACCTGCTTTAACAGATAGTTCACAAGCTTTTACTTTTTCTTCATCTGTTAATAGACATGTTTCAATGATTACTTTCACTAATGCTTTGCCTTTTGCAGCATCAACAACAGCTTTAATATCGCGCTCTACTAGCTCGTAGTTTTTGTCTTTTAACGCACCGATATTAATAACCATATCAACTTCGTCTGCACCGTTTTCAATTGCATTTGTTGTTTCGAATGCTTTTACTTCTGGTGTGTTTGCTCCTAGTGGGAAACCAATTACTGTACATACTTTTACTGCTTGTGCATCGCGTAATAACTCAGCAGCTTTTTTAACCCACGTTGGATTCACACATACTGATGCAAATGAATACTCTTTTGCTTCTTGTGCAAGTACTGTAATTTGCTCTTCTGTTGCGTTAGCTTTTAATAAAGTGTGGTCAATCATTTTTGTAATTTCGTTGCTCATGTTTAATTCTTCCTTTCAATCCTCTTATAAAGTGAAATTTCAATCTGTAGAAATCTTGTTACTCTTCTACTGAATACCTAGTTGAACCATTGTGGCCTTTAGGCGCACTAGAATTAATGAATTTCTTTATAGATGAGCGTTGGTGCATTTACTTGTTCAGATACAATTGTATAAGAATCGTAAATAACATTCATTACTTCATCCACGTTTTCAGAGTTGCTATGAATTGTTACAAGCGCATCGCCCTTCTTAACAGCATCTCCTACTTTTTTGTGCAATACTACACCAACAGCTAAATCAATGACTGATTCTTTTGTTGCGCGACCTGCACCAAGCTTCATTGCTGCTACGCCGATTTGCTCAGCAACAATTTCTGCTACATAGCCATCTGCTTTTGCTGGAACCGAAATTTTATAAGAAGCATCTGGAAGCTGTGATGGATCATCGACTACGGATGCATCTCCACCCTGTGCTTCAAGGAATGTTTTAAATGTTGCAAGTGCTTGTCCGTTATCAATCACTTCTATTAATAGCGCACGCGCCTCTTCAAGGCTGCTTGCTTTCTTTGCAAGCATAACCATATGACTACCTAACGTCAAGCATAATTCTGTTAAATCCTCCGGCCCTTCTCCTTTTAACGTATCGATTGCTTCTTTCACTTCTAGCGCGTTTCCAACCGCAAATCCAAGCGGTTGACTCATATCAGAAATGATAGCTTTTGTGTTTCGTCCAACACCTTTTCCGATTTCAACCATTGCTTGTGCTAATGCTTCTGCATCTTTTAAGTCTTTCATAAACGCACCGTTTCCAGTCTTAACATCTAAACAAATTGCATCTGCACCCGCTGCAATCTTCTTACTCATAATTGAGCTTGCAATCAGTGGAATTGAATCAACCGTTGCCGTTACGTCACGTAGTGCGTATAGGCTTTTATCCGCTGGTGTTAAGTCACCACTTTGCCCAATAACTGCTAGTTTATTGGTATTTACCAAGCGAATGAATTCATCATTCGTAATTTCAACGTGAAACCCTGGCACAGCTTCCAGCTTATCAATTGTTCCACCCGTGTGACCAAGACCGCGACCTGACATCTTAGCAACCGGTACGCCTACGGCTGCGACAAGTGGACCAAGTACAAGCGTTGTTGTATCTCCTACGCCTCCTGTACTGTGCTTATCTACTTTAATACCTTCAATGTCACTTAGATCAATTTGATCACCTGAGTTTACCATCGCTGTTGTTAAATGAACGCGTTCTTCCTGCGTCATATCTTGAAAGTAAATTGCCATTGCTAGTGCGGACATCTGATAGTCAGGCAAGTTACCATTTGTATATTCAGAAATAATGAAGTCAATTTCACTTTTTGTTAATTCTAAGCCATTTCGCTTTTTTTCAATTAAATCTACAACTCTCATTGATATGGCCTCCCTATGCGCTTTCTTTTCATGATTGTAACGCTTTCAACATCTTATATCTTCACTATATCTTAACCTTGAACAAATGTAAATATTTATTTTTACATTTGTTCAAGGTTTTTTTATGATGTCTCTTTTTCAAGCAGCTTCTGAGCGGTGAATGGGTCTGTGATCAGTGTATTAACATACCCTCCTTTTATCGCACCAAAAATACCTTCTACTTTGTGCGCTCCTCCCGCTACGAGGATGGAATAATCTTTTTGCTTAAGGTCTTCTAAATCTAACCCTAGCGTACGTTCATTTAAGCTCGGATTGCAAATGCATCCATGTTCATCGAAAAAACGTGAACAAATATCACCGACTGCGTGTGGATCTAACTGTTTTAAATCTTCTTCTGTAAAGTAACCTAGCTGAAACAACAAAGAATCTGTCTTAATAGGACCCGTTGTAAAAACCGCAATATTTGCTTTTTTACCAAGTTCCAATATTCCTTTTATATGACGGTCAGCTTCCATTGCTTGCTTTACTACCACATGATCAACAATTGCCGGAAGCGGTAAATACAGAGGAACGGTGCTATAAGCATTTCCGAATAGATGCAGAATTTCAGAGGCATACGTGTTGGTTTCAGAATGACTGACTCCACCTTTTAGTTGTACAACTTTCACATCTTTTACACGCTTTTTTTTGAGCTTCATTCCTACATGGTAAAGTGTTGTTCCCCACGTTACGCCAATAATATCCCCATCTTTTACAACTTCATCCAAGTAATCTGCTGCTGCTTCTCCTAAACCTTCCTTTACAAGGTTTCGGTCTTCATGAGGTATAGAAGCAACAATTGCTTTATTTAACTTGAACGTTTTTTCAAGTTGAGCTGACAGCTCTTCCACATCAATCGTAGAGTCAATAATTTTAATCTGTACAATACCTTCAGACTTAGCTTGCTGTAGTAAGCGTGAAACGGTTGGTCTTGATACTCCAAGTTTTTTGGCAATTTCATTTTGATTATAGTCAAGCAGATAATACATCTTTGCTGCTTCAATTACTTTCGTTAACTTGTCGCTTTCCATAAGCATCCCCTTTACGTTGGTATAGCGTTTTCATTTTTCTATCTTACCAAACAATGAACATTTTTATAATACCACTTGAACATTTTTTCAAAAAAAAAAAAAACCTCTCTTCTAATTGAAGAAAGGCTTAGCGGTTGACAGCATATACAACAAACAACACAATATTCAACATAATAAGAGCAACCCCGGCAAGGAGCCACTTTGTTCCCTGAGACTTCTTTTCTCCTTCTTGCATTTCGAAGCCTCGAATAGCAAACACAATCCCCAGTGTAAAAAATAAAAAGAATGTTTGGCGATAATCAAAAAAAGCCAAAACCAAAAAAATGGCTGTGAAAAATACCATAATCATTTCTAATGCCATATACGGCTGTTTTTTACATACTAACAGTTTCAAATGACACACCTACCCTTTATCCAAGTTCTATGACAACTTATTTTACTATTTTTTCACGAGCAGGTGTCAACGTTTGATGTACTGTTCACGTATTTGTAACAAAAGCGCTTCCTTATTAGGAAGCGCTTTTGTTATTCGTTCATATTTGGATTCATCGGATTATCAATTCCGGTTTTCTCTTGAATCTTTTTATAAATAAAGTACGTATAGATTGCAATTAAGATTGAGAACGCCCACGTCACTGCTTGACGAAAGACAATCATGTTGCCATAACCTTCAACACCGTACTTTTGAATAAGAATGTATTTTACAATCGCTAAAAACACATAGCGCCCCGCAAACAAAACAGTTAACCAGTTCATCATTTTAAAGAGATCTTGCTCAAAAAACAGTCTTTTGGAGTCCTCACGTTTATATCCCATTAGATAAGCCGTATCAACAAAGAAATACAGCCCAATTGGACGCTTCACTAAAATCGTTATCAAAGTAAAAATAGCTAGTCCAATCATAAAATAAACTTGATTAATCAGCATGGTTTCTGCATTACCTGACAATAAGTCTACGATTGTTCGCGCAAGCAATGTAATAACAAGAAACAGTCCCGTTACGTTAAATTGACGCTCTTTAATAAACGTATAAATAGTATAAAAGAATGCAGGTGCTGTCGATAACAAAATGGCGTAATAGTCACCGATAAGGTCTTTTCCCTGATTCCAGATGAGGTACGGGATTGCAATGTAAAAAAGCAAGTCAAACCATACTCGTTTTGAATTGTTCATAGCGCTCTCCTTTTTCCACTATTGTTAGTGCAATTATATGGGAAAATGATGTAGAAGGAAAGGTTATTTCATTTGCAAAAATGAAAAGCCTTCCTCGTTTTCATTTAAATCATATACGTCTTCACCTTTCATTAATAAAACGCCATGGAAAATTTGAAGATCATCATCACACGCTTCACAAAATTCTTTCTCACAGTCATTCCAAAAGGTAAACAGAGATAGCTTTTTCATATACACATGGCGATAACCCGTCTGATGTTCATGAATAAGCCTTGTATAGTGCTCAAGCGCTTCTTTTTTATGGTCGAATTCAATTGTTTCAATAATGTCTTTTTCCCAACCATCTAGAAAAAGCCACGGTTCACAGTCAGTTTTAATTTTATGGACTTTCCATTTTTCATTCATAGTACTTCGCTCCTTACTTATTCTTACAGGATGCTTACTCTTTTATTATTCAAGAAAAACACCTGCGAATCAAGTAATACGCTAAAAGCGCACCAGCTATCTTTGAACTGGTGCGCTTTCACACTTGCTATGAAGCGATTCGCTTTGTATCTATTTGTTTTTTCAGCCAATCTTTACCTTCTACAATGCGTGAAACAAGCATAGAAGACACGTTATCTCCCGTTACGTTCACCATTGTAGCAGGTGGATCGACGATCATGCCTAACGCCGCCATCACCGGAAGTGCTTCAATTGGCAAGCCAAACATCGTTAAAATTAACATCTCACCAACTGCTCCTCCGCTCGGTAGACCCGCAATGACAACACCGCATAAAATAGCAACAACGATAGCTTTCACAAACGTATCGATGCCGCTGAAATCCATATCAAATAGCGTAAAGGCAAACGAAATCTTTAAGATGGCAGCCAAGCAGGACCCGTCCATATGTACGGTTGCTCCAATTGGAATGACCGTTTCTCGCACATCTTTTGGAACACCTGTTTGTCTAGCTGCCTCTAGGTTCACAGGTACGCTGGCTACGCTGCTTCCCGTTCCTAAAGCCGTAACTGCTGGCGTTAAAATATTTTTCCAAAAACGAACAATTCCTTCTTTTCCTCCTGCTAAAAAAGCATAGAACGTAAATCCAACAAAGAAGTATAAAAGAGCTACAGGATAATACACGGCTACTGCTTTTGCATACGTTCCTAATAACTCAGGACCAAATACACCAACTAAAGACGCAAAGTAAGCAAACAGCCCAATTGGTGCCACGTACATCACAAGCGTTACCATCTTCATGAACACCTGTGAACCTGATTGTAGTACTTTCACAAAAGGCTTTCCAGCTTCACCAATTAACGTTGCTGATAACCCTAACAGTACAGCAAAAACAATAAGTGCCAGCATATGTTCACGAGACAGTAAGTCCACAAAGTCAGACGTTGTAAATGCTTGTACAAACTGATCAGCAATATTAATATCTTCTACCTGACCTGGCTTTTCAATTGTAATTGGTGACGCATCAACTGATAAGAATGCCTTAACGGCAAAAAGCATTAATAAAGATGAAATAATGCCAGTCAAAATAAAAACGCCAAACATCGAGCCAATGATTTTTCCAAAGCGGTTCATATTCGCAGTGTTTGATACGGCAGCTGCAATGCTAAAAAACACGAGCGGCACAACAACCATAAACATTAAGTTTAAATACATGTCCCCCAGCGGCTTTAGCACTTCTGCTTTCTCTCCAACAAAGAACCCTACTGCTCCACCAGCAAAAATAGATGCTAGTAATATGAGCGGAAAGCGATATGGTTTTAACGCGTGCATAAACATCCTCCTTTTAATAAAACGCTCACAAAAAAAGCGCCAGCATGCGCGCTGTCACTTTTTTGATTTTACTACAGTTTTAAAATTGGTCAATCCAGCTTTAGCCCCTTTTAACAAATTGTATACTTCTGACTTTTCCAATAATTACAGAGATATGATCACAAGAAGCGCTAGAAAAAATAATGCTCCTAGCACTTCATGCAAGTAGCTCTTTGACTCTTTATCAGTCAGCCACTGTTCAATTCCGCGTAAAATTGAAACCAAAATGTAGCAAACTGGTATTGGTAGTACTTGAATCCATATTGGGACCTCAGCACTTCTCTCTGACAATGTGACAACTATAAATAGATAAATAGTTAACAAGAAGAGGGTGCCTTCAATCACTTTGTATATTTTTTTCCTACCTTTAGTAAAGGGGGTTACGGGCTTTTCATGAATATCGAGCCGTTTCTTTAAATAAAACTGACTAATTAAAAAGTAAAATATAAAAAGAATAATGATACGGATTAAAACCTCAGAACCCATTCTTATTTCTCCTTTAGCAATCGATAATCTATACATATAGTATCACAATTAAAGGATTAAATGTAATTTATTGTATAAAAAACCTCTACTTTCAAAATAGAAAGTAGAGATCTCTATGTATGCTAAAAAGCGATTAATCTCGCTCTCTTGCTCGTTGCGTATCTCGAATATTCTTTTGAATTGTCACAACTGCAAATAAGCTCAGCACAAATGACATACCGTAGAAGCCTTTTTCGCTTAGCGTAATACTACCTGCGTTGTATAAACCAATAACCATTAATGAAATCGATACAATAAGTGCAAACCAGCTAATTCCATAATAAATACCTGTAACAGGGATATCTTCTTCTTTGTCTCGCACAGCTTTTTGAAGAGATACTGCTGAATACAATCCAAATACTAAAACAGCAAAATAGTAGCCTTTTTCATTTAACTCCATCGTTGCGTTAAATAACCCGACTAAGTATGCAACAACTCCGATAAGTAGCGCTCCCCAAGATGCACCTTTAAAAGCTGGCGTTGGCTCTCCTTCTTTCCGCTCTACCTTGACTTTAGGCTCATCTTGCTGTCGTTTTTCTGTAAACAATTCATGATTATTCGCCATTTGAGTGGTCGCCTCCTCTTCTCTCTTAATCTAAACAAATATGCAATTATATGTTCACTTATACCATTATATAGAAAAAACTTAAAATTAATAGGTCACTTTTTCATAAGCCTTTGTACTCAATCTAACTTAAAGTCATTGTTTTGTTTCAGTAAAAAAGGAGATGGCCTTATAGGCCATCTCCTTTTTTATGTAGCACGCTCTAAGCGCTTAAATATTCTTTTTCATCCCACAGTTAACGCATTCTCGCAAAAACTTTCCTTCTCCCACGCTGCTTTTAAAATGAACGCTCGCACAGTTGTCGCAGCGACCCGCAACTTTATCAGGGAGATCTTTGTATTCATATACTTTATCCAGATCAATATTGGCATATAAATCTTCTTTTTCTTCCACCTTAAACACTCCGATTTCATTTGAGATTGCTTCTATATCATACCAACATTAATTTAAGAATAAAAGACATCTTCCTTATTTTCTATCGGTTCGATTACCTGCAACATTTACTTTTCTCTTAGCTGCCTGTTTTATTTTATATTTATTATTTAGAACATAGTTTTTTTAGATACTTATTTGCATAACAAGCACTCATAAAAAAACCACCGCATTCGCAGTGGTTTCATCTTACGCTTCAAAATATTCTTTGTAAAAGCCACCAACTTGACCTGTGTTGTCGACTACAAAGTAAAACTCTTCCGTTTCATTTTTCACATCGTATACTTTTCCTGCTGTTAGTACGTTTTCTACCATGTACTTTTTCGCATTCGTATGTACACATTTTACTTGTTTAACGGTTGGACGATCATTCCACTCTAAATGAATCATATTTGGTCTCTCCTTTTGAACAATTGGACGCTAACTCTGCCCTTCGTTCATTTTACCCCAACTGCTTTTTTTTTCGCAACCGTTGCTTTAACAAAACGTGCCGTATGTTCAATAATTTGGTCTTTATCATAGTCCATAGACGCTACGTGATACGAATTAGGAAGCATAACTTGATGAGCACTTTTTGAACGAATATTCTCCAAAATGTAAGCTGAGTTGCTTGGTGGAACAACATGGTCCACTGTGGATGTTAAAACTAACGCTGGACACGTTACGTAAGATAAACGCTCCTTCGCTTCATCCATTAAAGATAATAGCTCACGCATTGAACGAACGGGTACCTTGTCATACGTAATTTCATGTACGTTAGGATCTTTAATGTCGGGTTTATCCTCTTTTATATAGCGAGGTGTATGTGCATTTCTGTAGACTTCCATTGAAGGAATTGAAGTCATTGCGGGATTAATAGCAATGACACCTGACAGTTCTAAGCCTTGACTTGCGGTATGAAAGGTTAGCGTTCCACCCATTGATTGCCCTAGAATGAAAACGTGCTCGCATTTTTCTTTTAAAAAGCGATACCCTTCTACAAAATCTGCTTTCCAATTTTCATAGGTTGCCTGTTCAATATCCCGATAGTGAGTTCCATGACCCGCTAGACGAATTCCATAAACCGTATAGCCTTTAGCTGCCAAGCCTTCACCGATATATTCCATGCTTTGTGGCGTTCCCATAAATCCGTGAGAGACTAAAATGCCAACTTCATTTCCTTTATGATAAAAAGCTTCCGCTCCTTGAATAACATCATAACGTTCCATTATTCTTCACCCTTTACGCTCGAATTTTCTGACAAGATTGATTATTTACATAATACACCTATAATTCCTATAAGTCAACTAGGTTTTTAAAAACAAAAAAAAACGGCCGTTTGGCCGATTTTTTACGCAAACTGCTTTACACTGCTTTTTAAAAGCGGGAAAACTAGCTCTGCAAATGTGTAAGCTTCCTCTAGGTGAGGATAGCCAGATAAAATGAACGTATCAATTCCGATCTCTTCATACTCCTTTAATCGCTCTGCTACTATTTCAGGACTTCCAACAATGGCAGTTCCTGCCCCTTCACGCGCTAAGCTGATGCCTGCCCACAAGTTAGGTGAAATTTCTAAAGATGAGCGATCTTTTGCCCCTTTATGCAAGCTTGACTGCGTCTTTTGCGCAGTGGAATCAAATTTAGCAAATTTATCTTGAAACGCTTTAATTACGTTATCATCTACGTGCTTAATTAAGTTATCTGCTGCAGCCCATGCTTCCTCTTCCTCCTCACGTACGATGACGTGTAAACGAATGCCAAAGCGAAGTTCTCTTCCCTCTAATGCTGCTCGCTCTTTCATCTCTTCAATTTTCTTCTTAATAACTGCAGGTGGCTCTCCCCACAGTAAATATACGTCAGTATGACGCGCTCCAACCTCTTTACCAGCAGGAGACGAACCGCCAAAATAAAGAGGCGGATACGGTTTTTGCACGGGCAACGTAGGAATATACGCGCCGGTTACGTCGATATGCTTTCCTTTTAAATCAACGCTCTCTCCTTGCATGACCTTGCGCCACACTGTTAAAAATTCTTCGGTCACCTCGTAGCGCTCATCATGACTTAAATAGTTACCAAATGTAGCTTGTTCAACTGGATCTCCACCTGTGACGATGTTTAGCATAAGGCGCCCGTTGGAAATCTGATCAAACGTTGAAGCCATGCGCGCTGATATTGTAGGAGACATCACGCCAGGACGAAGAGCAATTAAAAACTTTAGACGCTGTGTAACTGATGCTAGCGCTGATGCTAAAACCCAAGAATCTTCACAATTTGAGCCCGTTGGTAACAGCGCTCCATCATAGCCTAAATAATCTAATGCACCTGCAATTTGTTTTAAATAGTGAATATCACTTTTTCTTTCCCCAATTTGTGTACCTAAATAATGTCCATCTCCCGCTGTTGGAAAAAACCATAATATATCCATAACTATTCCTCCCCAATTGTCTTAAATTATGTAAAGAAAGGCACGTGCTATTAAAACACGTGCCTTCAGTTCGTCTGATCAGCGAAGTTCATTAACTTTATGATAAAACTTATTATCCCTATTAGTCAAGTAGGTTTTTGCTTTTTCACAGAATTTTTAAAAAGCGTTTACCTGATTGGAATATACTTCTAATGTTTCATAGTCAGATGAGATGACGGATGCAGCCTGCTTTCCTACATAACGAAGGTGCCAAGGTTCATATTTGTAGCCTGTTATATATTCTTTTCCTTCAGGGTAGCGAACAATAAAGCCATATTCAGCAGCATGTGCCTTCAACCAGTTTGCCTCCTTTGTTCCTCCAAAACAGTCCGATACCGCACACGTTCCATCTCCTCCTGTTACGTCAATCGCTAAGCCAGTTTCATGTTCACTCGTTCCAGGAAGCGCGCTGTAAGTGAGCGCTTTTTCTTCTCCATCACGCTTAGAATAATAGGCAAACAAAGCTTTTTGACGTTCATGAGACCGATAAGCTGATACGCCAAGGAGGTAAATCCCATTTTTCTTCGCTTCCTGAAACATTTCTTCGAGCGCTTCTGCAGCAGGTTGTCGCAGCATGCATTTTTCAATTCGGTCGCTAAACGTAAACGAAACATTCGGATATACTAAATCCGCTGGCTTATAAGTGTTAGGAAGCTGGTGGTGTTTATTGACTAAAGCAGTGAGCGATTCGGGTTCTGCAACAACAACTGGGCTTTTTACAGCTGGTTCAGATTCACCGTTTTGAGCTTGTCCACTGTTTCGTCCCACATCTTCTTTTACTACACTTTTGCTTTGTTCATTGGGTTTATCTACTTCCTTTACTTTTTCTTTATCAACTGCTTGTATAGGATCATCCTGTATTTGTTCTGTGGAGATCTCTTGTGAACAGCCACCTATAATCATCGCTAGCGCGAGAGAAAATGTTATGAGTGTATTTCTCATGGTGTTAGCTCCTTTCAACTACAGCTTCTATTTCAATAGCTTATAGAAAAAGAGTACACAACCTTTATTTCAAAACCATATAGACTTGTTTCGAAATTGTAAACAATCATAGTAAAGAAAGAAAAAAACTGCCGAAGCAGTCTACTCTAATGAAATAACATAGGTATGAACTTGATTATCTTGGACAGTTGATGCAGCTAATTGTTTCCCAGATGGACTCCAACTTAGTTGGTCAGCAGCATACTCTAGAGGGACATTTAAATGCGTTACGTCTCCTGTTATGCTATCCGCAACAAAAATCCCTTTTATTTCTCCATCTTCAGCAATATAATTGTAAGCCAATTTTGAACCATCAGGAGACCAGCTAACGCCAAAAATTTGAGTTGAATCCGCTAATTGAAAAGCTTCCGTTCCTTTTAAGTCCGTTATAGATAACGTTTTAGTGCGTTCATTCCTTTGCTGTACGAGGGCAAGCTGCTTTCCGTTAGGAGAGGGTATGACAGATACAGCATCACTTTGAACTTTTTCAGCACCCCTTTGAGACTGAGGAACAAAATACAATTGGTTATATACAGCGATATAATAAAAACCTTTTTGCCCTTTCATAATATCTACAGCTCGCTCTTTTGTAGGTAGTAACGTTTCACTATTGTCTTTACTATTCACTTGTACTACCTTTCCTTCTGCCGTAACAAGACCAACCTCAGAAGAATTTAACCAATCTCCTCTTGACCCTGGATACAAAAGTTTATGAGTTAATTTCTTCGTCTTTTTACTCTTTATGTCCAGCACATAACCAAAAGAATCAACGCCTTCATCCACTTTATAAAATAACTGCTTATTATCAGGAGAAAGTTTGGCAGAATGCTGAACTTGATTGTTTGGCAACAAAGGTTGGAAGTGGTTATTTTTCAAATGATAAATCCCTAGGTTTTGTGCATATACCTCGTTTGTTCCAAAACCTTCGGCACGTATTTCTTTGTTTTCTTTAGTAACTATTAGCTTCCTGTCAGTTAAAAATTGAAATGCTCGAACATCCTCAAGACGCTGAATATTTTTAACTTTTAGCTCGTCCTTTGCATCTGCTTGATCTACAATTGTAATGTTATCGTTTGGTTTGTTCGTGCCTTCTTCACTTCCGCAAGCAGAAAGAATCAAGATACTAATAGTAAGACACATCGTTCGTTTATACCGTTTCAATAACGGCTCACTCCTTTTACTTGCTTTCTTCATTGAGCTTTCGTGGGAACGTCACTCTAAAAAGCGTCCATTCCGTATCAGAACGGCGTAGCTCAACATACCCTTGCTGTTTTTCAGTCAGCTTTTTGACTAGAGCCAACCCAAGACCTGTTCCTCCCGATATACGTGATCGGTCTTTGTTCACCGTAAAAAATGGCTGGAACAATTTTTCTCTCGCATCCATTGGAATACCCGCTCCTGTATTTGCCACATCAATCGCTACATGCTCATTATCCTGATGAGATGTAACGACAATTTCACCACCCGCTTCATTATATTTAATAGCATTATCAATTAAGTTCATAAAGATGTGAAATAAGCTTTCACGGTCTGCAAAAACAACGGCTTTATGGACATTCAGCTTAAGCTTCAAATTGAATTTTATCGCTTTTCCCTGCATCCTCTTGCACACGTCTGCCACAACTTCATCTAACTGTAGATGCTGTGGAATCTGTTCAAAGTCATATCTTTCAAGTTCCGCAAGCCTTAATATTTTGTCTACCATTTCATGAAGGCGACCTGTTTCTTTTCGAATATTTTCAACTCCGTCTTCTAAAAGTTGAGGATCATCTCGATACATATCCAACAAATCAACATACGCTTTAATAGAAGTAAGCGGCGTTTTAAATTCATGGCTAATGTTTCCAATAAATTGTTTTTGCTGCTGCTCAAGCGCTTGTAGTTTTACAACGGCGAGCTCAAGCTTTCTTTTCTCTTCGTTTAATTCAGCTATGCTGCGTTGAATAGCAGTACTCATCACATATAATCCGCTACTCAGCTCTCCTAATTCATCTTTTCCCTGAAAAGGAGGTGAATTCAAAAAAGTGCCGTTTTGCAACTGGAAAGAAGCGTTCTTCAACATTGTTACTCGATTTGCTATTCGATAAAAATACAAATATCCAATGAGAATGGCAGCTCCTGCAGATGCTATTCCTCCTATTAAGAAGAGCCGTTTAATTTCGGCTAAAAACTCCTGATTATCGGCCAGCGAATAATCAAATCGAATGGCTCCTATTTGCTGATTTTCAATGGAAAGAGGAGCCACATAAAAAAGTGAAGACCCTTTCGTTTCATAAGCGACTTGTCCTTTTAACGCGTAGCTTAACGTATCAGCAATCTCTACATCACGCTGACCGATGGGGAGTGAACTTCCTTCTTCTATGCCTTTTTGATTATAGATCACTGTTTGAAGGCCACTCTGGAGAGCAATTGATGAGGCTAGGCGCTGAGCTTTTTGTTGCAAAAAAGACTCAATACTGACGGAATTATCCTCAGTAAGATAGCTTTGACGAATGGACTGCTTTGCAACTTCACTTTTTTGAAGAAGCTCTTCCTCTACTCTATTTCGCTGATTATTTTCAATTCCTTTTAACACCAGTACACTGAGCCCTGCTACCGTTAAAATAATGAGAAGAGCTAGCACTACACTGATTTTAAATTTGATGCTCATTTTCATTCTTCAATCCCTGCTGTTGCCTTATAGCCCACTCCATACACGGTTTGAAGCAAGTAAGGTTCTGCTTCTCCCACTTTTTTTCGCAGGCGCTGCATATGAATATCAACTGTGCGCGTGCCTCCCATATAGTCCATACCCCAAACAAGGTCCAGTAAGTCTTCCCGCGTATACACCCGCTCTAGGTTTGAAAGTAACAGAGCCATTAAATCAAATTCTTTAGGCGTCAGCTTGACTAATTCACCGGCGACGTACATGGTTCTCTGTATAAGGTTTAGCTTCACTTTTCCGATTAGGATGTCACCTTTTGATTTCGTTTCCGCTCTTTTTTCTAGTCGTCGTAAAAGTGCTTTTGCTCTGGCTACTAGTTCTCGGATATCAAAAGGCTTTGTCATGTAATCATCCGCTCCCAGCTCTAAACCAAGCACTTTATCTACAATGTCATTTTTAACTGTTAACAAAATAATGCCAAGACCTTGACGATTTTCAAGCTTACGGCATACTTCATATCCAGTAAGTCTTGGCATCATGACGTCTAATATCATCACATCAGGTTTAAAAGCGGCGGCTTTTTCAAGCGCTTCTTCACCATCAGCAGCCGTTTCAACTACATAGCCTTCTCGCTTAAACGCATATGATATGGCCGTTGCGATACTTCTTTCGTCGTCTACCACTAAAATTTTCTTATCCAACTGATCACATACTTTCGTTTCAGGTTTTTACTAATCTTATCAAATAGTCTTCCTCAAGAATATATCGAACTTGTTTCAAAAATGTAAACAAGAGACAAAAAAACACCTCTTATTATTAAGGTGGTGTTGGTAAGGATGCTCTTATTCAAAAGAAACGCCAGCACTCGTCTAAGAGTACTGGCGTTTTTTATTAACCTTCTAATAATAATGTTTCTGGATCTTCTAACAGCTCTTTCACTGTTACTAAGAAACCAACGGCTTCTTTTCCATCAACAATACGGTGATCATAAGATAAAGCAATATACATCATTGGACGATTTTCAATACGATCTTCGTCAATTGCAATCGGACGAGTTTGTATTTTGTGCATTCCTAAAATCCCTACTTGTGGACCATTTAAGATTGGTGTTGACATTAATGATCCGAATACTCCACCGTTTGTAATTGTAAATGTTCCTCCTTGTAAGTCACCGAGCGCTAGCTTATTGTCGCGCGCTTTTTTACCAAGCTCAAGGATACTTCCTTCAATACCTGCAAACGTTTTGCGGTCTGCGTCACGAACAACTGGTACAACAAGTCCATCCGGTGCAGATACGGCAATACCGATATCATAGAACTTTTTAATAACAAGCTCATTGCCCTGAATTTCAGCATTTAATAATGGATACTTTTTCAGCGCTGCTACAACGGCTTTTGTAAAGAATGACATAAAGCCAAGTTTTACATCATGCTGTTCAAAGAATTTGTCTTTACGACGCTTACGAAGTTCCATAACAGCCGTCATATCAACTTCATTAAATGTTGTTAACATCGCAGCCGTCTGCTGTACTTCAACTAAGCGATTTGCAATCGTTTGGCGACGGCGTGACATGCGTACACGTTCAACTGGTTTATCACTGTTCTCACTTACTGCTGGAGAAGGTACCGGTTTAGATTGACGAGCACTTTGAGCTTTTGCGTCAGCTTTTTGCTCTGCTGTTTTTTGGCTAGCAAACGAATCGATATCGTGCTTACGAACGCGCCCTAACGGATCCGCAGTTGGCACTTCATCAAGCTTGATGCCTCGCTCTCTTGCAGCTTTACGCGCAGCTGGAGATGCAATTAACCACTGCTTTTGTGGAACCTCTTCCTTTGCTTCTGCCGCAGGTGCTACCTCTTGTTTTGCTTCTTTTTGTTGAACAGGCTCTTCCACTTTTACTTCTTCCTTCACTTCTGCTTTTGGCGCTGGCGCTTGGCCATCAGCTGCTAAGCGAGCAATTGTTTCCCCTACCTGAACGGTATCGCCTTCACCTGCTAGAAGCTCCGTTAGTACACCTGAATCTTCCGCTGTAATCTCAACGTTTACTTTGTCAGTTTCTAATTCAACAATATAGTCGCCTTTTTCAACAAAGTCTCCTACCTGCTTAAGCCACTGTGCTACTGTTCCCTCTGAAATTGATTCTGCTAGTTCCGGTACTTTAATTTCTCCCATTGTTCATTCCCCTTCCTTATCGTGTCACTACATCATTAGCGATTTGTGTTTTCGTTAATGCTTCTTGTAATATACGCTCTTGTTCTTGTCTATGAGTGGTTGGGTCTCCTTCTGCTGGGCTTGAACGTCTTCTGCGGCCAATATAATCAACGCTTACGCCTTCTGGTGCTACTTCGCGAAGCTTAGCCTCAACATAATTCCAAGCGCCCATGTTCTCAGGCTCTTCTTGCATCCAAGCAATCTCTTTTAAGTTTGGATATTTAGCAAATAAATCAGCTACAATTCGTCTTGGGAATGGATAAATTTGCTCAAGGCGTAGTACGTGTAACCAATCTAGCGACTTATCGGATTTTTGAATACGATCTGTTAAATCACCGCTAATTTTACCGCTGCATAGAACGATACGTTCAACTTCTTCCACTTTCTCACCTAAGCTTGGTTGCTCGACAACTAAGCGGAAAGAACCGTTTGTGAATTCTTCCATATTCGATACGCTAAACGCACTTCGAAGCAAACTTTTTGGTGCCATAACGACAAGTGGACGTACCTCTTCTTTTTTTAAGATAGCCGCTTGACGACGTAATAAGTGAAAGTACTGCGCCGCACTCGTTACGTTTGCCACCGTCCAGTTATTTTCAGCAGCTAGCTGTAAGAAGCGTTCTAACCTTGCGCTTGAATGCTCTGGACCTTGACCTTCATGCCCGTGTGGAAGCAGGAGAACCATACCTGATTTTTGTCCCCATTTCGCGCGACCTGCTGAAATAAATTGATCAATGATAACCTGACCAGCATTTGCAAAGTCTCCGAACTGAGCTTCCCAAATCACAAGTGTTTCTGGTGCGAATACATTATATCCGTAGTCAAACCCTAATACTGAGCCTTCAGAAAGTGGACTGTTACGAATATCAAAGGAAGCGCTTACGTTCTTCATTGTGTGCAGTGGTGAGTATACATCCCCTGTCTCATAATCATGCAATACAAGATGACGATGAGCGAATGTTCCACGTTCTGAATCTTGTCCTGTAATGCGAATCGGCGTACCGTCACGTAAAATACTTGCAAATGCAAATGCTTCACCTAATGACCAGTCTGCTTTCCCGTTTTCTTCAAACGCTTTCGCACGTTTTGACAAAATACGATCTAGTTTTGGAAATACTTTAAAGTCTTCTGGGTACGTCACAAGCTCTCGGTTAATCTCTAAAAGCTCTTCTTTTGGCACAGACGTGTCTAAAGTTGGAATACCATTAAATACTGCTTTTGGCATTTCCATAATTTGATGACGTTTTTCTGCTTTTGGTGGTACTTTATCATAAGCAGTCTGCAATTTCTTTTGAAGTTGCTCACTAATTTCATTCACTTGTTCGTTAGTGACTACTTGTGCTTTTTCCAATTGTTCAGCGTAAAGAGCTCGAACTGTTGGACGCTTTGTAATAATTTCGTACATCTTTGGCTGCGTTACAAATGGTTCATCCATTTCATTATGACCAAATCGGCGATAGCCAATTAAATCAATTAAGAAATCTTTATTAAAACGGCGACGATACTCAATTGCAAAATAAGCCGCTGCCAGACATGCTTCTGGATCGTCTGCGTTTACGTGGACAATCGGAATTTCGAATCCTTTTGCTAGATCGCTCGCGTATTTTGTTGAACGAGAATCTACGCTTTCCGTTGTAAACCCAATCATATTGTTGGCGATAATATGAATAGTTCCACCCGTTTGGTATCCAGAAAGCTGATTTAAGTTTAGGGTTTCCTGAACAATTCCTTCACCTGGAAATGCTGCGTCACCGTGAATTAGAATCGCAAAAGATTTCGTGATGTCTTGCTTTGGATAACCGTTAGTTTGGCGATCGTCCTGAGCAGCTCTTGTAAACCCTTCCACAACTGGATTGACGAATTCCAAATGACTTGGGTTACTTGCCAATGTCAAACGAGCTCGAACTGTGTTTTCAGCTTTAATTTGTTTATCTGCACCTAAGTGATATTTTACGTCCCCTGTCCAACCATAGTTAATACCAATTGAACCCTCAGATGGTACAAGTTCTTTATTCGGTGAATGTTGGAACTCAGCAAAAATCATTTCATACGGCTTGCCTAGTACGTGTGCTA
The DNA here is from genome assembly GCA_024134725.1 of Bacillus sp. 1780r2a1. Taxonomy (NCBI): domain Bacteria; kingdom Bacillati; phylum Bacillota; class Bacilli; order Caryophanales; family Bacillaceae; genus Bacillus; species Bacillus sp. 1780r2a1. The sequence continues at coordinate 2,384,392 of CP099863.1, forward strand.
ACACATTTAGACGTCCACGGTGCGCCATTCCAATATTAACTGTTTTCGGACTTTTTTCGACAGAGCGCTCAACTAATTCATCGATTAACGGAATAAGCATATCTACGCCTTCAATTGAGAATCGTTTTTGTCCGACAAATGTACGATGTAAAAATTGTTCGAACCCTTCTACTTCCGTTAGACGCTTTAATACTGAAATACGCTTTTCATCAGAAAGAGGTTGAAAAATTGCTCCTGACTCCACCATTTCAGTAAGCCACTTATTCTCCTCCATGTTATGTACATGATGGAATTCAAACGCCATTGTCTTCGTGTATACATCCGTTAAATACTCAATTGCAGCCAGACCATCTTTTACGTGTCCAGGCGCATTTGCGCAAAGAATTTCAACCGGTACTGCTTTTAAATCTTCCTTCGATAATCCATAGTCTTCTAGATGTAGAAGCACAGGATCTTTTTTACCGCTTTCCAACGGCTTAATTGCTGCATATAAATGACCGTATGCACGAATATTTTCTGCTAGCTTAATGGCAGCAGCAATTTTAGCTGTATTAGCTGCTGGAACATGCTGTGTGTCTGCTGCTTCAGCATAGCTGCTATCAAGTAATGGCGGTGCACCCCAATAATCAAATAGTTCTTTTAGTTCTGGATCTATTAAATCCGACTTTTCTTCATATAACTCATACTGTTCTAATACATAGCCATAGTTTGGGCCCAAAAACCCTTTCCAAGGCTCACCTCTGTTTGACGTTTCGTTACCCATTTAAAAACCCCCAACGAGTTATAATAAGTGAAATCTTTATTCAACTTTTAATGTCTTACTAGAATTAAAGTGTTAAAAGTGATTGATTTCGCATTTTCAAAATACTGATTGCCTTATGGTCAGACATCTTTACAAGATGGATGTTCTTCCAGTACTTGTATTTGATATCTGTCTCTATTTTACCACTGTTGAGCCTGTCAATCAAAATGAAATCGCTATATTTCTTTAATTTTTTTTACTTTTTTAATAGTCTTACGACTTTTTGAAAGCGCTTTATAAGTAAAGTGAATTACTTATCAAAATAAGTCTTAATGAATGGTTATCACACAACTATCCATGCAACTTAATTGCTTAAAATTTAATTTTAAATTTTATAACTTAGCGATATAACTGCCATTTCTTTCAGTCATAGTTATAGTTTCAAATACAAAAAAAGAAGCTTATATTTCATTAAGCTTCTTTTTCCTCTATTGTACCCTCTAATTCAATTTTTACGTTTCCTTGGATTGCTCGTGAAATCATGCAGGAGGTTTCTGCTTTTTCCATCAGGCGCTGAACGATACTTTTTTTCTCCATGTCTTTTGAATTTAATACAACCTGTGGACGATGAATGATTTTTTCGTAGGTAAACACACCTTTTGTGACGTCCACCACTGCTTCTGAGTTCATTGTGAGGAATGCTTGTACAATACCACTTCTTTCAAGCATTGCTGCAAGCGTAATAATATAGCACGTTGCAGCTGCTCCAAGTAGCATCTCATCTGGATTTGTGCCGATTCCAGGTCCGTCCATTTCTGGTGGAATCGAGATTTGTGTTTTTAACTGCCCAGAGTGAATTTCACCTACTTCGTTTCGTCCTCCTGGCCAATTTGCGTTGAGATGAAAATGATGCTTCGCCATTTTATTCCACTTCCTTCATTATAATTACTTCTAGTATAACGCCACTGTCAGTAAGTTAACACCATTCTGCTCATCAAAAAAAGACTACGAATCCGCAGTCTTTTCTTAATATAACGGAACAATTTTTGCTTCAGCGACTTTTTTCTTAATTAAAGGCGGTAGCCATTCGCGCACATCTGAAAACTCATAGCCCCAAAAACTAGCCTTTTCATTGCTCATGGTCCACGAATGATCTAGCCCATAAGGCGACGCGTTCTCATCCGTTACTCTCTTTGTGATTTTTGCCTGCTGATTTGTTTCAGCTTCTATTAAACTCATTAACTCTTTTAGCGAAATGGCACCGTTGGAGCATGCATTAATTGGGCCTTTTAGCTTTTGCTCTCCGCACCATGCTAAGAACGCTCCAGCTTCTTCTCGTGAAATAAAATTAAGCTGTGCATCAATATCAGGAAAACCGATTTCTTCTTGATGCATCACTTTATCAATATGGAAGCGAAGACGATTTGTATAATCATTATCACCTAATACAATCGGAATGCGTACAGCTGTCACTGAAAAAGATGCTTTTTGAAAAAGGACGGCTTCAGCTTGTCGCTTTCCTTCTTGATAAGAGATATTTTCTTTTCTAGCATACGATATTGGGTACGTATATGGATCAAAATCTTCTTCGTAAAAATGTTCTTTTGAAGAACCATATACAGATAAGGTAGATGTTAGTACATAGTGGTCTGTACTATTTTGAAAAGCGTCTACAGCTACTAAAGCGCCATGAGATGAATAACAAATTTGATCAAAAACCACATCCCACTTACGACCGCGCGTTGCTTCTATAATGGATTGTTTCTCAACGCGATCTAACTTAATTCGCTCTACTCGATCACCAAACGAATCTTCACGCTGTCCACGATTTGCAATGGTAACCTGTACTTTTTTTGCGAGTAATTCTTCAACAAGATTCGTGCCAAAAAAACGTGTACCGCCTAAAACAAGTGCTGTTTTCATCTTTTCTCCACCTTTCATAATATCCTCTTTCTTATCATACCATTATTATCCATGGTTGCGTACTTTTTAGTTGTGAAACTTTTTTATCGTTTTCAATGGATATATTGTCCTTCCCTTCATTTATTCATGATAAGATAGCCATATTGTTCTGTAAAACGGTAGACTTTTAGGCTACGATATTAATTGAAAAGGAGTTGAATTATGATTGAAAGGTTCACCGATTAAACCAAGTGAGCGAATCATTACGTTAGATGTCATTCGAGGTTTTGCGTTATTAGGCATCTTGCTCGTCAATATGCCCGCTTTTCATTCACCAGATTTCATTCATCAGCTATACGCTATAGATGTAGGTTACGAAGGGTTAGACGCCATTATATACGCATTTTTACAGCTTTTTGTTCAGGTTAAGTTTTTTACAATTTTTTCATTCCTATTTGGGGTAGGCTTTTATTTATTCATGAAAAGAGCTGAATCGAAAGGATTGAAAATGAGAAGCTTGTTTTTTAGAAGAGCTTTTATTCTATTAATTATTGGTTTGCTTCATTTAATCTTTTTATGGTTTGGAGATATCCTACACCTTTATGCAGTAGGTGGATTTTTACTATTGGCTTTTTATAACCGCATGCCCAAAACTCTCATTAAATGGGCCTTTAGCTTGTTAGCTATTTATTTAGCTCTTTTATCCATAACGTTTTTTATTCCAGTTGATATGATGGACGAACTTGAACTAGGAAATGCAGATGATGTGCTGCCTACATACATTTATATGTATGAAAGCGCTCCTTATCTAGAATGGCTTGCTTATCGAGTAAAACTTGAGGTCATTCCCATTTTACTTAATATCCCATTCACGTTAATACCCGTGTTTGCTTTCTTTTTATTCGGCTTATATGCAGGAAAAAAAGGTATTTTTGAAAATGCCGATTGCGCTCCTTTTATTAAAAAGGTTCAGATAGTAACAGGTTCGCTAAGTATACCTTTTGTCATTTGTTTATTTTTGTTGCTGCAAGGTCTATGGGATGTCGGTGTATACAAATCTTCCGCTACTGACCTCTTTAAAAATTTAAGTGGATTTTCTCTTTGTTTTTTCTATATGGCCACTTTAACTCGATTACTGCAGTTAGATACCTGGAAGAAGCGGCTTGGCTGGCTTCAGTTTGTAGGCCGGATGGCGTTAACCAATTATTTAGCTCAGACCTTCATTTGTTTTATCTTGTTTAACGGCTTTAATTTATACAATCACGTTAGTTTGACCTTGGGTACTGCAATTGCTATTGTAATTTTTATTGCTCAAGTCATTTGGAGCAAAGCATGGTTTAGATTTTTTCAATTTGGTCCAATGGAATGGCTATGGCGTATCCTCACTTATGGGCATAGTTCTCCTCTTAAACGTCAACCAAAAGCAAGCTAAAAAAAAGCGCTGTAGTATGGAAACTACAGCGCTTTTTTCTTTTTTAATGAAGAAAGAAAAATAAAGCTAGACCCAAAAAGAAAAGTGAAAGAATGAATTCAAATGTCCACTGCCACTTTTCTCGTTTTAAAATGATATGTTCAATTGCAGAAAGAAATGAGGTTGCGCTTACACACACTAAAATAAAGCTAAGCTGACTTACGGTAAACTTTGTTATGAAGCTGATAATAAGCAAAGTAGCAACAACTAAAAACAAAGTGAGCTGAACGGCAAATACCCATTTAATTCTTTGCTTGTACCCATCCTTTAACGCTTGTAATAAATCATTGCTAATCACAACTTTACTCCTTTATACATTTAAAACGACTACGATTTTATCGAGACATAAATATCAACCTGACTGAAATCTGGATCAATGCAGCGCTCATCATAGAGCTCGAAATCCAAAACGAACGCTCGCTCATTCTTATTGGACCACTCCCATATGTATGACCAAGCATCTAAAACCACTTGCTTAGCGGGACCGATAGCTGTAGTAAACACCATATACTCACCCGCTGGAATGGTAAACTCTTGCATTTCTTCTCTTAGCTCTCCACCTGGTGTAACTTCATATCCAAGTGCAAACGTAAATTCAATTGGATTCAACAATTCATAATCTGCATATAACGCAAACATCTTTCCATTTACTTTATTGGCAATTTTATTAGCCATTTGTTGCTTGTAAAACATGTCCCAATGGGCTGGAATTGTTCCCGTTCCTTTTTCTTCTGCCCGATCCGTTGTACGAATAGGAACCCCTACTACGGTTAGTTCATCAATATAAACTTTCCGCTGGTCTATCACTACATTCGCCAACATGACGACCCCCTGTCACTTCCAAACTCTTTTAATCTCTAAATGAGGGAATTACTTCTTTAATATGAATTTTATTTGTATTCAAACAAAACGTCAACTGGCTAAGTTCACTCTGCTTATAAAAAAAGAGTCTATTTTTAAAGTTTCCTCAATAGGTATAGGATACAAACAAGTAAATCGATAGAGGTGAACTGATGAAACTTATTGAACTAGCAAATATTATTAAGCATAGTGAGCTCACTACTATAGAGCACTTCCCAAAAGAGTTCTATACTGAATATACAATTACTAACCCTATTATTCATATCTCATTAAAAACAAGTCAAACCAAACAGCACGTTATTTCTTTTACTATCTATCTGAAAAAGGAAAAACAATATTGGGCTTCATATGACCACAGCACCGATTCAATTTATGAACTATATTGTAATCTTCATCTACCAGCTTCAATTAAAGAAATTTTCCTTCACATGGCTAATTGCTAGCTTATACAAATAGACTTAACGTTTGTTTATCAATTTTTCTCGCATTATCTTTTTCATAGGTTTTGTGAATATGGCGCTTAATTTGTTTTAAGAATGACATTACTTCACCACTTGACATAAAAGCATGATTTAATGATAACGAGTACTTATTGGCCACCCGAAGTTCTTCAGCTCCTACAGATATTGGAACATATTGAAAAAGGTTCCATGGATAGTAGAGTGTTGTAAATGACTTTGAAAAGTAAATTCCCTCTGCGCATATCGTAATTCCTTCTGTTTTTTGATGAGGGTATGTGCTTAAATGCGCAACAATACGGTTTGTTTTTGCTACAGGTAAGCGATTTTTAATTTCTTTTGTCATCTCTTCACCTAACTGATCTGTTGTTGCCAATACCTGCTCCGCTTTTAGCAGTGGATTATGCTCTTGAAAAGAGGCACAAATTGATGTTAATCCTTCTAGTGAAATAGCTGGGTATGTATGCTCCTTACACATAAACTCATGTGAGTGATGACACAATAGCTGCTGAATTTTTCGCAATAGGTCTATTAACTTCCCCGCAGAATATGCGTTTTCATTCAAGTGAAAAATTTCTTCACCATTAAAGCAGATAATGTGTTCTCCTCTAAGGGAGATCGATGTAAGCCGTTGAAACTCATTCCAACTTATCGACCCTTTCTTTTTGCGCCAACACTTCCAATAAAGCCCGTCCGTTGTTAAGTAAAATCCTCTCTTACCATAAAACCCGATTAAAGACGTATCTAAGTATGCAATTACTTTTTCTTGCCTTTTCATTTGAAAATATTTTATCGCCGCTTTTTCGCATGAACGTGGAATGGATGTTGCATAAAAACTTGCTTCTTGATACATTAAACATAAATCTCTTAGATACGTTGTTTTCGTTAGTGCCACGTTCATCCCCCCTTTTTCTACTACCTTATTAAACGTCACAAATTAGAAAAAGTTTCATATTTTTATACATTCCCTAAAAAACTTTTTTTATTCCGAAAAATAAGATAATTAAAAGTGCAGAGCGAAACCTAAAAAAGCGTACAGAATTCCAATACGCTTCTTAACCCGTTTAATTTACTTTCTCTTCTTTTACTTTCGCTGCTTCCAGCGACTCAACTCGCTTAATAAGCTGATGCATTGCTTCTAGTAGCGCACGATCATTTTCTGTTTTTGTTTTCATAAAGCTAATAAAAGAAACGATTAAATACGCTAATGTTGCAAAAATTGCAATGTAGATTAAAATAGGAATAAATGCTAAAATGGCCATTGTTTTCAACCCCTTCCATACATACCTATACATAAGCTCTATACTACATTACTATCCTCCAGTTTTCAATTTGGTGTAAAGGAGCGTTACTATGATTATTCGAAGTTATGCAAAAGCTGATGCAGATATGTTATTGAATTTGTTTCAACAAACCATTAAAACAGTTAATCGCGAGCATTATTCAACCGAACAGCTTGATATTTGGTCTGGTCAAGCAGGGTGGATAAACCGCTTAGAACATAACGTTACGCTTGTTGCCACTATTCAATCCTATATCGTTGGATTTATTACCATGAAAGATGATGGTTTGATTGATTTACTATATACACATAAAAATTTTCAACGCCAAGGCATTGCTTCTGCGCTGTTAAAAGCCGTAGAAGCAAGAGCCTATACGCTTGGCCTCACTGCTCTCCAAACAGAAGCTAGCATTACAGCAGAACCATTTTTTGAAGCACAAGGTTTTCGTATTGTTAAAAAGCAGCAAAAAAAAGTGCAAGAGATTGCGTTTACAAATTACTATATGACGAAATCACTCATATAAAGAATAGTTAGGTTGTCAAAATACGTTCGTTTCATTGCACTTCAGACACAAACTTTCCTCTAGTTCCGGCAGGCATCGAATATCTCCCCCTACATTCCGCTAGTTTTTAATGATTTGCTAGATCAACAAAAATCCGAACTATAAGGGAACTAACCCTCAATAGTTCGGATAGATTATTAACGAAAAGACTGTATTCCAACTTCTTTTGCTATTTTGCTAACGTAGAAGGAACAGACTCTTTGCCATACTCATTTACAGCCGTCACATAATAACGAGCTCCTTTTGTATTTTCATCTTCAAACGTTTTTCTCTCATGCTCTGAAACACTACCGATATGAACAAATGAACCATCTTGTTCCTTTTTATAAATACGATACCCAATAACATTTCCTTCACGAACCGCATGCCAAGAAATAAAGTTACCTGCTATTTGTATATTAGTAGGCGCAGTAGGAGTAGGCGGCTCTGATTCTAATTCTTTCGCTTGCTTTTCTATAAGCTCTGTATAAACAACTAACCGCTCTTCATGCGTACCTTCCGCACGATCAAATGTACCCGTACACGTAATTAGATTGAGGCTTCGACCATCACTGTAGCCAAAGATATCGTTTAGAGGTGCCTCGCTTCTCGGATAGCTTTGAATCTTTTTTACAATGAAGATCAGCTTTGTTCCTCGCTCACCTGTTACTTGCACTTTGTCACCTTTTTTGAGATTTTTTAAGTTATAAAAAATGGCTGGACCGCTTTTACTGTCAACATGTCCTGCTAGTACTGCATTCCCTTTAGCACCTGGCTTTGCTCCTAGTTCATACCACGCGACACCGTCTTCAGTTGATGGGGCTGCCATTTCTCCGCTATCTAGTAATCCTACCCGTTCAATCGAGGCTTCCACATTAATAGCAGGAATAGTGACTTGAGTAGGAGTAACTCCTTTAAACCGTTGATTTAATTTTGAAGGATCTGTCTTATGAGATTTCATGACGGTGAACTCTTCTTGAAGCGTCACTTTACTCTTTAGATCTTCTTTGCTTTCTTTACTGAGAGAACCTTCACCTGTTGCTTCTTCTGCTTGAGCAAGAATTTCTTTCACATAAAGGGTACCACCAATTGCTAATAATGCAAATAAAAGAATATATGCAGTAATAATTGCTTTTCTCATCTGCTTCCACCTCGATTCTATTACACAATGGCGAAAAGAAGAGAGATTGCTCCCTCTTCTCTTCTCTTTATGGCTTATTTACTTGCTTGCACTTTTCGACGAACAACTACAGCTGCTGTTAATGCTGCTAAAGCTCCTAGTGCTGTCCATACGATTGTTAATGGATTGGTTGTAGATTCAGAAGCTCCACCCAAACCAGTTTTCGGCATATCTGTTGGCATTTTTGTCTCTGCAAATTGGTCTGGTGATTGCTTAACGATTGCATCACCAAGCGCTTGACCAACACCAAACATTAGCTTATACCCTTCACGAAATGTATCATAACTTCCGTTATAGTTACCTGAAGCATATTGTTCAAACGCTTTAATCACCGTTTGCTCATGTGCTAATACAGCATCTTTCGCTGCGCCAGATGGTAGGTTTTCTTCAGTTGCAGCTCCTAAAAACGCTCCAAATTCATCAGCAAATTTTTTCAATTTTTCTTGAGCTGCTGCTTCTGCTTCTTTATCACCTTTCACTTTTGCACTAGCAAGCTCTGCTTGTGCGTTAATGTGGTCTCCTTGCCAAATCTTTTCAAACTGTGCAGCTCCTTCATCTCCATAAATAGATGCAATAGCTGCTTTGAAGTCCGCAGTATGTGCGTCTTCAGCCCAGTTTACAAAATCATAGTCTGCTGCACCGTCAAATCCTTTTTGCATACCAATTGCTGCTAGGGCAAAATGCTCTGAAGCTAAGCTGTTTAACGTAGAACGTAAATCTGCTGCTGGCGTATCTGATTTTGAGTTCTCGAACTTTTCAGGCATTTGTGTAACGATTGCATTTGATAAAGCATCGCTAATGACATACATATGCTTAAATCCTTCACGGAAAGACTGGTAAGCGCCTTCATAGTCTCCTTCAACATAATCGTCAAATGTTTCTAAAACTTGATTTTCGTGAAGTCTTACTGCTTCTTTCGCTGTTTCTTCAGGAAGTTTACCTTCCGTTGCTGTTCCTAAGAAAGCTGAGAATTCATCAACAAATTCCTGTACCTCTTTTTCAGCTTCTGCTCGGGCACTTTCATCTTTTTCTTTCGCAGCTTTTACAAGGTCATCTGTATAGTTATTATGTTCTCTGAAAATTCGTTCAAATTCTTTCGCACCTTCGTCACCATATACAGATGCAATAGCTGGGGTCATATCAGCCGCATTTTCATCTAGTGCTTTAAACGCTTCATTTGCATCTTCTGCACCATCATAAGCTTTCGTCATTGCAGTTACTGCTAAAACGAAATGTTCAGACAGTAGCTGATCAAGAGTGGAACGTAAATCCGCTGCAGGAGTCTCCACTGTCGGCTGCATTTGTGTTGGTTCTGCTGCGCTTACCATTGTTGGTACAAGAAGTGATGCACCTAATACCGGGGCTATTAATTTTTTGCTAATTTTCATTTTTACACACTCTCCTCTAGTTTTGTTTTTTCTACATTCTCTAACGAAATTTTTTTATTCTTAGATCACTTTTTTCTAAAAAAATTTTTTCTTTTTTGACTGTGACCTATATTCGCTACTTACCTAACGAATGAAGTTTAAATTGAGATCACACTTTTTTTATTTTTCATCATAAGTGCGCTCTCTATTTTCCTAACGAATTCATTATCAGTTTGGATCACCTTCTTTTTAAAAATTTCTTAATAAGTTGTTCTTACTAAATAAACGCACACTGTTGATAATTGGATCATTTTTTCTCAAAAAAAGTTTTTCTGCTTCTTATCACATAGTTCAAGCACTCCGCAGCATAGATAATAAAAGCATTTCTATTCTACTTACGGAGGGAACTCATATGGCTCATCTTTATTCTAAAGGCTGGTTTATTAAAGAGCTAAAAGCTGTAAACGTTACAAAGATTGAAGGAAGAAAGCTTGAAATTTTTAAAACATACATCCTTCGTAATCTCTATCTTGAGCTCGTAGAAGATGGCACAATTAAACCTCCTTTACCATCTGAATAAACAAGAAACAGCCTTTGAGCTTTCGCTCAAAGGCTGTTATTGCATAGATAAAGATTGATCTAGAAACTCCGTTACCCGCTTTACATATTCATTTGGATACTCACTATACCCTTTTACATGAGGCACATCTTTAGGCACCCAAAGTTTAAATTCATCCGGATGTGTTTTGACCATCTTTTGACTTTCTGTGTACGGAATAGATGTATCTCCGTTACTGTGGATAAATAAAATAGGACGAGGATAAATATCTTCAACTGCTTGTATTGGGCTTGCATCGTCAGGATTTAAATCAGCAATATACGGAACCGTTGCGAGCGTAAGCGGCGTAAATGGAAAGTCTGGAAGTTTTGACCATACTGATAGATTATCTTGAAGATAGGTTTTCAAATCACTAAACGGACTATCAGCAATGACTGCTTGAACAGCTTCTTCTTGACCAGCCGCTAGTAGTGATGTTGCTGCTCCCATTGAAATTCCATATAAAACAATGGGTTCATCTGTTTCTTCTTTCACTTGATCAATAACTCCAAGCAAATCCAACTGCTCTTTTACGCCAATTGTTGTTTGGTCTCCTTCCGATTCTCCAGCATTTCGAAAATCAAAAGTCACCACTCGGTATCCAGCTTCTATTAAACTTTTACTTAAAGGAAGAAAGCCTCCATTTACATCATGACGATTTCCTCCGTAGCCATGCGACATAATAATAGTAGCTTTCGGAGAGCTTTGTGGCTCCATCATCCATCCTTTAAGCTCTGTTTCTCCGTCTCTGCTTGTAAATACCTCATCATGATATGTTAAACCATATGTACTTGGATTTTCTGTTACAGGTTGTCGCTCTTTTTTAGTCAAGCTAAGCCCTACATAAATTGAAATCGCTGTACACAGTACAATCACTAGCAAAATTAACGAAAAGCTTCCAATCCATATCATTTTTCTTCTTCGGCTGTTCGAAACCTGAGTTTGTTTAATAACGGGTTTCAAGCGTGCACGCTCCTTCACTTTTACTAACAAAGGTTATTTTACACGATTTTGTTTTGAGATAAAAGGTAATCTCTTTACTTTCTAAGCGCTTTCTGATTAATCATTTGTATAAAAGAAGTTTTTCCTTCTACATATTCTGCTGGACTGTATTGATACTTTTTAGCTAGCTCTTGTTTTAAACATGCGTACTCCTGTGCCTCATCTGGGTGTTTAATTAGGTAATCTCTAAATCTCAAATGTCTACCCACTTCGGAATGGCCTTGTTCATACATGTGAACATGATGAGTTCTATCTTCTCCTCCTTTTTGAAAATACCTTCTTCCTTCTATGCCGTTTTCTCCCTTACACTCGTAGCCTCTTTTTATCATTTCATCATTATATGTATGAATAAACGCAATATTTTTGACTTCTATCAAAATATCGATGACTGGCTTTGCTGCTAATCCAGGTACGGACGTGCTGCCGATATGATGAATATCCACAATTTCATCTTGGAAAACTTCTTCTATTAACTGCTTTTCTACTTCATATTGATCCTTCCATTCTCGCTTGTAAGGTACTACTTTCATTTCTCTCATGATAAGCCTCCTCTTAAAAAAATCCTTTTGTATAGCGTACTATACAAAAGGATTTTTGAGAATTCTTTAGAAAATGATGGAACATCTAAAACTTATACCGCGCTGAACGGTAAAGGTAATTGTTGCGGTTGATGTTTGACCAGCACTATTTGTTACGCTCACCACAACCGAATCTGTTCCTAAAAAGTTTGAATTTGGCGTATACGTGATAACACCCGTTATTAGATCAATAGACGCCACTCCGTTTTGCGGTGGAGTGACAATTCTATAAACAAGTGGTAACCTTTGTGGGTCTCTGGCAACAATCTGAGCTTCAATCATTTCATTAACGTTTAGCGTAAACGTTTGATTTTTAATAATTGGTGCATCTGGTTGAACTGCTCCGACAATGATTGTGGCGATTGCCGTAGTTGCTGCACCTGTATCATCAACTATCAGTACAGAGAATGCGTCTGTTCCTACAAAATTTTCATTTGGCGTATAGAGAAATTGCCCATTTGCACCTAGTGTTACTCGACCGCTTGTTGGCACTGTACGAATCGTATAGGTTAACGGACGGCCTTGGGTATCACTTGCTGTAAATAAGCCACTTACAGGTGTTCCTGACGTTGTTTGTAGCGTGACATCATTTGCTGTAATAACGTTAGGTGATGGGGTTACGTTTATGGTCACAACCGAAAATGCTTCTTGCCCTAAATTATTGCGTACCACTACAGTGAACTGATCCCTTCCAAAAAAGCCAAGGTTCGGCGTGTACGTATACGCACCGCTTGCCGTTACAACAATTGTTCCTGATGCCGGAGAAGTTGCTAAAGCGTAAGTCAATGGTCGGTCCTGTGAATCACTTGCGACAATTTGCCCTTGAAGCACTTGACCTGCGACAACTGTGACGCTTTGGTCTTCTGCTGTTACTTGACTGCCAGCAGCAGCAATGACTACTGATACAACCACTGTGACTGAGTCACCTAAATCATTGCGGATAGTTACCGTAAAGCTATCAATTCCTGCAAAGTTTGGATTTGGCGTGTACGTAAACGTACCGTCCAGATTAAATACAAGCGTTCCATTTGCTGGTCCGATGCTGACAGCGTACGTTAACGGTCGACCCAGCGCATCAGTTGCCACCACTTGACCGCTAACCGGCTGGTTTTGCTGTCCAGAAACTGTAAGTGGCTCTACTGTGATTTCACTTTGAAGTTCTTCTACAACAACTCTTACTACTCCTGAAGATGAGTCTCCTCGATCATTTTGCACAAACACCGTAAACGAATCCGTTCCGAAGAACTGGGGATTTGGCGTGTACGTAAACGTGCCGTCTGGATTAACCACAACCGTCCCGTTCTCTGGCATAGATCCTTGGGAGTAACGAAGCGGTCTGCCTTGAGAATCACTCGCTAATACAATACCTTGAACACTTTGATTGTGGACCGTTTGAATGGTTGTATCTGGAACGATAATTGTGCTTGCTGGATTATCCACAACGACTGTTACTTGGGATATGGCTTGATCTCCCTGGTCATTTACAACGAGTACACTAAACTGATCTTGGCCGCTAAACCCTGCATTTGGCGTATAGAGAATGGACCCATCTGGATTGACTACTGCTGTTCCATATAAAGGACTTATATTGAGTGAGTACACAAGCGGTCTGCCCAGCTGATCTCTTGCGATTATTTGCCCTGTTGCTGGTTGGTCAAGTAACGTTCGAATCGTAAGGTTTTCTGCAACAACCTGATTTAATAATGATGTTACCACAACTGCAACCGTAGTAGTTGCGTTTAACCCCTGTGGATTTTCTAGCAGTACGCTGAACGCATCATTGCCAACAAATCCCGCGTTTGGCGTATACGTGAACGTGCCATCTTGATTTAACACCACAGCTCCATTGGTTGCTCCGCTTCCAAGTAGCGTATACGTGAGCGGTTGCCCGTTTGGATCGGTTGCAATGACCTCACCCGATACAGGCTGACCTTCAATGGTTTGAATCGTTTGATCCGTAACAATTGGCTGATCGTTAACAGGACCTTGAACGACAACTACAACCGTTGAGGATGCTGTATTTCCTTCAGAATCTGTAATAAGCACCGTAAACTCATCTAAACCGAAGAAACCATTCGTTGGTTGATATGTGTATGTTCCATCCGCATTGACCACAACCGCTCCGTTTTGAGCAAGAGCTTGGAGCGTATACAGTAATGGAAGACCAGTTGTGCTGAATGCCATTACTTGCCCCTCAATTAAGGTGTTGAATTCACCAGAAACCTCAGAATCCATTGTTAAAATAGCGCTTGATGATGCTAAGACTGTCACAATAACCGTACCTATTCCCTGTGTACCGTTACTGTCCTTCACGATAGTATCAAATATATCTTCTCCAATGAAGTCTAGATTCGGTGCATAGGTGAACGTGCCGTCTTGATTAATAACTGCCGTACCGTTGAATGGTGGCGCACCCAGTTGATAAGAGACAATATTACCTTCTGGATCGGTGACAGATACCTCTCCATCCACTGGCTGATTAACAAACGTTGTGATATTCTCTCCTAATACCGTAAACGGTGGATTGTTTGGTAGTGTAACGATAACATCTACCGTTCCGAATCCTTGACCCCCTCTTGTATCTTCAACGATAACAGAAAAGTTATCATCTCCAACATACCCAATATTCGGAATGTATGTGAAAGTACCGTTGCTGTTGACTACAACGCTACCGTACAATGGTGCCAAGTTCAGCCTAAAGCGAATTGGGTCTCCGTCAGGGTCCGTTCCAATCAATTGCCCCGTTGCTGGCGTTCCTTGCTGGGTCAAAATTGATAAATCATCCACAGTGGGAGGACGATTTGTGCTAATAACATTAACGGTTGCTGCTGAGTTAGCGACGCCTCCTGCTGTATCTTGAAGCTCAATAATAAACGAGTCTACGCCGACAAAGCCTGGATTTGGCGTGTACGTGTACGCACCTGTCACGCTATCCACTGTCACTGTTCCGTTAAATGGCGGTCCTGATACGGAATACGTGATTGGGTTTCCATCCGGATCAAACCCTGGCGTTTGCCCGTTTATCAGCGTATTTTCAAGCGTATCAATGGTAAAATCATTTGTGATTGGCGCACGGTTGATCGGCGTCACCGTCACATTAACAATGGATGTTGCGGTTAATCCTAATGTGTCTTCTAGAACTATTGTAAATAAATCATTTCCTACATAATCAGTGTTAGGTGTATAAATAAATGTTCCATCTGAGCTTATTGTTACAGTACCATTCAAGGCAGGCTGACCAAGACTATAAACAATTGGATCACCATTGGGATCCATCCCCATAATTTGACCTGTGACGGTTTGATTTTGAAGCGTCGTAATTGAATAGTTCGGCACTATAGGTGGCTGTTCTACAGGTATGACGGTTACCAAGATATTTGTTATTATAAAATTACCACCCGAGTCTGTAATCCGAACGGTAAACGTATCTCCACCCGTGAAATTTTCATTTGGTGTATACGTAAACACTCCGTTATTATCAATCGTGACCGTACCGTTAAGGGGCACGTCTTCAATCGCATACGTCAGTGGCAGTCCTTCCGGATCTGTCGCCACAATTTGGCTTGTAACTGGCGTTTCTTCTAGCGTAGAAATCATGATTTCGTTTGGCGCAATTGGTGAGTCGTCTACAGGTGTTACCGTAATGGTAATGACAGATAAAGCTATGCTTCCTTGCCCATCGCTAATTGTTACCCCAAAGTTGTCTTCGCCAACAAAATTCAAGCTCGGAATATACGTGAAGCTTCCGTCTGGATTTACAGTAGCTACACCATTACTACCCTGATAAGCTAATGAATAAGTGAGCGGGTTTCCATCCACATCTGTTGCTACAACTTGATTTAATAAAATCGTATCCTCTAGAATGGTATACTGGTAGTTTGGTACAGTTGGTGGATCGTTGACTGGTACAACCGTGACGTTAACATTTACAATAATAAAGTTTCCGGCAGTATCCGTTACGCGAATGGTAAACGTATCCGCTCCTGTATAGTTTGCATTCGGCGTATATAAAAATGATCCCTGCAAATCTACCACTGTATTTCCGTTTGTTGGAGCATCTTCAAGCGTATAGATTAACGCTTCTCCATCTGGGTCCACTGCGTTTACAGAGCTTGTAACCAGCGTATCTTCATTGGTTACAACCTCAATTACATTTGGGGCAATAGGTGGGTCGTTGACCGGTAACACGCTTATTATTATCGTTGACACGGCCTGCCCTCCGTTGGGGTCGGTTACAAGTACAAAGAAGTTATCCGTACCGTTAAAGTTGGGGTTTGGTGTATACGTAAACGTTCCGTCTGAATTTACTACAGCTATCCCACTAACAGGTGGGGAAAGCAAGCTATACGTTAACAGATCTCCATCTACGTCTGTTCCAACGACTCGATTGGATAGCACGGTATCTTCATTAATACTAAACTGGTAGTCTGGAACGGTTGGCGCATCTTCTACTGGATTTACGACCACCTGTACGTTAACAATAATAAACGCGCCTGAGGAATCTGTAATTCGAACAGTAAACGTATCTGTCCCAGTAAAATTCGGGTTTGGCGTATACACAAACGTTCCATCTAAATTAACTACGGCTACTCCGTTTATTGGCACATTTTCAATTACATACGTAAGCGGATTTCCGTCTGAATCAATCGCATTCACAACGCCACTTACCGCCGTATCTTCATTCGTTATAACCGTAATTAAGTTTGGCGCGATTGGTGGGTCATTCACAGGCACAACGGTAATGACAATTTCTGAGATAGCCGTACTACCGTTTGAATCTTGCACGTTCACAAAGAAATTATCTTGACCGTAAAAATCAGCAGTGGGCGTATAGGTAAACGTCCCATCTGCGTTTAAAAGTACGATTCCATTTGCTGGCGGGGATGCAAGTGAATAGGTAAGTGGATCTCCATCCTCATCTGTGCCAACAACTGTGCTATTTAAGACCGTATCTTCATTGATAGTGTACGCATAGTTCGGAACCGTTGGTGGGTCGTTAACCGGAATAACAGTCACCATTACGTTCGTAATAATGAAAACACCTGATGGATCACTAATTCTAACAGTAAAAGAGTCCATGCCGTTATAGTTAAGGTTTGGCGTATACGTAAACGTTCCGTCTGCATTCACAACCGCTGTGCCATTCGTTGGCGCGTCTTCCAGCGTATAAGTTAGCACTTCTCCGTCTGGGTCTGTTGCAATTATCTGACCAGATAATGTCGCATCTTCGTTTGTTGTAAAAGTTAAATCATTTGGTCCAACCGGTGGGTCATTCACTGACACTACCGTAACGGTAATAATTGAGGTTGCCGTTCCACCTTGACCGTCATCAACTAAAACGTTAAAAGCATCTGTTCCATTAAAGTTCAGGTTCGGTGTATACACAAACGTTCCAGTTACATCGACAACTACGGTCCCGTTTGTTGGGGGCGTTACGAGTTCATATGTTAAGGGGTTCCCGTCTAAGTCTGTTCCTACCACTGCGCTGCTTAAAGCTGTATCTTCATTGATGGTGTACGCATAGTTCGGTACGGTTGGTGGATCGTTTACTGGAACTATCGTTACGAATACATTAGTAATAATAAACACACCTGCTGGGTCACTAGTTCGCACCGTAAATGTATCTGCGCCATTGTAGTTTAGGTTTGGCGTATACGTAAACGTTCCGTCTGCATTCACAACCGCTGTGCCATTCGTTGGCGCGTCTTCTAGCGTATAACTTAGTACTTCTCCATCTGGGTCTGTTGCAATTACCTGACCAGACAACGTCGTATCTTCATTTGTTGTAAAGCTTAGATCATTCGGACCAACCGGTGGGTCATTTACTGGCACTACTGTAACGGTAATAATTGAGGTTGCCGTGCCTCCTTGACCGTCATCGACTAAAACGCTAAAAGCATCTGTTCCATTAAAGTCTAGGTTTGGTGTATACACAAACGTTCCCGTAATATCAACAACTGAAGTCCCGTTTGTTGGGGGCGTTACAAGTTCATATGTTAAGGGGTTCCCGTCTAAGTCTGTTCCTACCACTGCGCTGCTTAAAGCTGTATCTTCATTGATGGTGTACGCATAGTTCGGTACGGTTGGTGGATCGTTTACTGGAACTATCGTTACGAATACATTAGTAATAATAAACACACCTGCTGGGTCACTAGTTCGCACCGTAAATGTATCTGCGCCATTGTAGTTTAGGTTTGGCGTATACGTAAACGTTCCGTCTGCATTCACAACCGCTGTGCCATTCGTTGGCGCGTCTTCTAGCGTATAACTTAGTACTTCTCCATCTGGGTCTGTTGCAATTACCTGACCAGACAACGTCGTATCTTCATTTGTTGTAAAGCTTAGATCATTCGGACCAACCGGTGGGTCATTTACTGGCACTACCGTAACGGTAATAATTGAGGTTGCCGTTCCACCTTGACCATCATCAACTAAAACGTTAAAAGCATCTGTTCCATTAAAGTTCAGGTTCGGTGTATACACAAACGTTCCAGTTACATCGACAACTACGGTCCCGTTTGTTGGGGGCGCTACAAGTTCATATGTTAAGGGGTTCCCGTCTAAGTCTGTTCCTACCACTGCGCTGCTTAAAGCTGTATCTTCATTGATGGTGTACGCATAGTTCGGTACGGTTGGTGGATCGTTAACCAGAATAACAGTCACCATTACGTTCGTAATAATGAACGCACCTGATGAATCACTAATTCTAACAGTAAAGGAGTCCATGCCATTGTAGTTTAGGTTTGGCGTATACGTAAACGTTCCGTCTGCATTCACAACCGCTGTGCCATTCGTTGGCGCGTCTTCCAGCGTATAAGTTAGCACTTCTCCATCTGGGTCTGTTGCAATTACCTGACCAGACAACGTCGTATCTTCATTTGTTGTAAAGCTTAGATCATTCGGACCAACCGGTGGGTCATTTACTGGCACTACTGTAACGGTAATAATTGAGGTTGCCGTGCCTCCTTGATTATCATCTATAAGCACTGTAAATGTATCTGTTCCATTGAAATCAATATTGGGAGTGTACGTATACACACCATCAGGATTAACTACGGCGCTTCCGCTTGTTGGGGAAACAAGCAGAGAATACGTCAGCACATTTCCATCGACGTCAGTTGCGATAACTTTTGATGAAATTGCTGTATCTTCATTAGTGGTAATTTGATAATTTGGCACAACTGGTGCATCGTTTACCGGCGTAACAATAATCACTTGTGATGAAGCAGCGTTTCCACCTTCATTATCTGTTACAAATACTGTAAAGGCATCATTACCATTAAAATTTTGAATAGGTGTATACGTAAACTCTCCAGTTGAACTGTTTAAGGTTACTGTTCCAAACAGAGGTGGATCTTGTAAAGTATAAACAAGCACATTTCCAAATACATTTGTAGCTACGACTTGGCCGGGAAGTGGAATTTCTTCAGGAGTGGTTAGCTGAGCATTCTGAGCTACTGTATTTCCATTTGTAGCTAAAATGGTTACTGTGATTGTTGACAACACTGTTGCGCCTTCTGAGTCGGTAACGTCTACCGTAAACACATCTCCACCAATATACCCTGGACTCGGCGTGTAGGTATAAGTGCCATCTGAGTTGAGTACTACTGCTCCATTAGATGCTGGCTGGTTAATAGCATAGGTTAACGGATTCTCCTCTGGGTCTGATGCTGGTATCGCACTGAAAATTGGGATATTTACCGTAGTTGTAATCGTGTCATCCTGGACAATTGGTGGATCATTCACTGGTAAAATAGTAATCGTAATGATTGAAACCGCCGTCCCTCCTTGACTATCTGACACTAGAACACTAAATATATCCGTTCCGTTATAGTTAAAATTTGGCGTATAGGTAAACGTTCCGTCCGCATTAACAACCGCTGTTCCATTTGCAGGTGTATTCTGCAAACTAAACGTTACAGGATCACCTTCCGCGTCACTTGCAGGAACTTGATTTGAAAGAATCGTATCTTCATTGATTGTAAATGCTAGATCTACTGTCACTGGCGGATCGTTTACAGGTTGAACATTAATTGTTATCGTCGAAACTGCGGTTCCCTCTTGACCATCGCTTACCAACACCGTAAACACATCTGTTCCGTTAAAATTCTGATTTGGCGTGTACGTAAACGTGCCATCCGCGTTTACCACAGCCACTCCGTTCGCTGCCTGGGTTTGAAGCGTATAGGTTAGTGAATTTTCGTCCACATCAACACCTACAACCACACCCGTAACGGAAGCGTCTTCCTGCGTGGAGAATGTATAATCTGGTACGGTTGGCGGATCATTCACGGGCACGATTGTAACGTTGGCTGTTGAAACCGCCGTGCCTCCTTGATCATCACTTACTAGCACGGTAAATACATCTGTTCCGTTAAAATTCTGATTTGGCGTGTACGTAAACGTGCCATCCGTGTTTACCACAGCCACTCCGTTCGCTGCCTGGGTTTGGAGCGTATACGTGAGCGAGCCACCCTCTGGGTCAAACCCCACAACTTGACTTGATAGCGTCGTATCCTCATTGATGGTAAATGTTAAGTCTGACGTGATAGGCGGATCGTTGACCGGGAACACGGTAATGGTGACCGTTGAGACTGCCGTGCCTCCTTGACCGTCACTTAGCAATACTGTAAACACATCTGTTCCATTAGAATTTAGATTTGGCGTGTACGTAAACGTGCCATCCGCGTTTACCACAGCCACTCCGTTTGCTGCCTGGGTTTGAAGCGTATACGTCAATGGATTTCCATCTTCATCAACACCCACAACCACACCTGTAATGGAAGCGTCTTCCTGCGTAGAGAATGTATAATCTGGTACGGTTGGCGGATCATTTACGGGCACGATTGTAATATTAACTGTCGAAACTGCCGATCCTCCCTCACCGTCGCTTACTAACACCGTAAACACATCTGTGCCGTTAAAATTCTGATTTGGCGTGTACGTAAACGTGCCATCCGCGTTTACCACAGCCGTTCCATTTAGAGCGGGATTTTGTAACGCATAGATTAACGGATTTCCTTCCGCGTCAAAAGCCACGACTTGACTCGATATTCCTGTATCTTCTGCAATAGTAAAAAATAAATCAGATGTAACAGGCGAATCATTGACTGGTAGCACGTTAATTGTTACTGTCGAAACTGCTGTACCTCCTTGACCATCGCTTACCAACACCGTAAACACATCTATTCCGTTAAAATTCTGATTTGGCGTGTACGTAAACGTTCCGTCCGCATTGACGACAGCCACTCCGTTCGCTGCCTGGGTTTGAAGCGTATAGGTTAGTGGATTTTCGTCCACATCAACACCCACAATCACACCCGTAACGGAAGCGTCTTCCTGCGTGGAGAATGTATAATCTGGTACGGTTGGCGGATCATTCACGGGCACGATTGTAATATTAACTGTCGAAACTGCTGTACCTCCTTGACCATCGCTTACCAACACCGTAAACACATCTATTCCGTTAAAATTCTGATTTGGCGTGTACGTAAACGTGCCATCCGCGTTTACCACAGCCGTTCCATTTAGAGCGGGATTTTGTAACGTATAAATTAGCGAATTTCCCTCTGGATCAAACCCAACAACTTGACTCAACAGCGTCGTATCCTCATTGATGGTAAACGTTAAATCTGACGTGATAGGCGGATCGTTTACCGGGAATACGTTAATGGTGACCGTTGAAACTGCCGTGCCTCCCTCACCGTCACTTACTAACACTGTAAACACATCTGTGCCGTTAAAATTCTGGTTCGGTGTATACGTAAACGTGCCATCTGCGTTTACCACAGCTACTCCGTTCGCTGCCTGGGTTTGAAGCGTATACGCCAGGAGATTTCCATCCTCGTCAACACCCGCAACTACACCCGTAACGGAAGCGTCTTCCTGCGTGGAGAATGTATAATCTGGTACGGTTGGCGGATCATTCACGGGCACGATTGTAATATTAACTGTCGAAACTGCTGTACCTCCTTGACCATCGCTTACCAACACCGTAAACACATCTGTGCCATTAAAATTGAGATTCGGTGTATACGTAAACGTACCATCCGCATTTACAATTGCTGATCCGTTTACAGCTGGATTTTGCAACGTATAAATTAGTGAATTCCCCTCTGGGTCAAATCCCACAACTTGACTAGACAGCGTCGTATCCTCATTGATAGTAAATGTTAAGTCTGATGTAACCGGCGGGTCGTTCACTGGTAACACGGTAATAGTGACCGTTGAGACTGCCGTGCCTCCTTGACCATCACTTACCAACACCGTAAACACATCTGTGCCGTTAAAATTGGGGTTTGGCGTATACGTAAACGTGCCATCTGCGTTTACTATAGCCACTCCGTTTGCCGCCTGAGTTTGAAGCGTATACATCAGCGGATTTCCTTCTGCATCTGTTGCGACAACGTTGGCTACAATTGCTGCATCTTCTTGAGTTGAAAACGAATAGTTTGGAATCACCGGCCCATCATTTACTGGATTAATTATAATGTTGACCGTTGAAACTGCTGTGCCTCCCTGCCCATCGCTTACTAGTACCGTAAACTGATCACTACCGTTATAGTTTAGATTTGGTACATACGTAAACGTGCCATCTTCATTAACTATCGTTGTTCCGTTTACAGAAGAATTTTGCAAACTATACGTTAGTGAACTTCCTTCAACATCTGTTGCCGTTACTTGACCTGCTAAGGTACTGTCCTCAGCAATAGTAAAAAATAAGTCACCTGTTATAGGTGGATCGTTTACAGATAACACAGAAATTGTAACCGTTGAGACCGCTGTTCCTCCTTGATCATCGCTTACTAACACTCTAAATACATCTGTGCCGTTAAAATTAACATTTGGCGTATACGTAAACGTGCCATCACCGTTTACTATTGCTACACCGTTAGACGCTTGAGTTTGAAGAGAATACGTTAATGGGTTTCCTTCAACATCATTTCCCACAATTGTTCCAACTACCGCTGCATCTTCCTGCGTTGTAAACGCGTAGTTCGGTACTGTTGGTGGGTCATTTACTGGTCGAACTGTAATCGCAACAGTTGAAGTCGCTGCACCTCCTTGACCGTCACTTACTAATACTGTAAATACGTCGATTCCATTAAAATTGAGATTTGGTGTGTACGTAAACGTTCCGTCGGTGTTCACGCCAACTACTCCGTTTGTCGGTGCGTTTTGCAAGCTAAATGTCAACGGGTTGCCATCTGGATCAGTCGCAGTGACGCGATTGAATAACGTGGTATCTTCATTAATGACAAATGATAAGTTACCGGTTATTGGTGGATCGTTAATCGGTAACACAGTAATTGTAACGGTTGAAATTGCTGTACCTCCTTGCCCATCGCTTACTAATACTGTAAATACGTCAGTTCCGTTAAAATTTGGATTTGGCGTATAAATGAACGTACCGTTTACATTCACTGCGGCTATTCCATTTGCAGGAGCCGCTTGCAAAAAATAGCTCAGCAGATTTTGGTCAGGATCAACAGCAACAACGGCTCCGACAACGGATGCATCCTCTTGCGTTGTAAACGCATAGTCTGGTACTACAGGAGGGTCATTTACCGGTGTCACTGTAACCGTTATGATTGAAAACGCTGTGCCTCCTTGCCCATCATTTACTAACACCGTAAACTGATCCGTTCCGCTAAAATTTGGATTTGGCGTATAGGTGTAAGTGCCATCCTCATTGACTATGGCTATTCCATTTATAGGTGCATCTTTCAGGCTAAACGTCAACAGATTCCCATCTGCATCAGTTGCAAATACCTGGCCTGTTAGCGGCGTATCCTCCGTTGTTTGAACAGAGTAATTTTGAGTGACTGGACCATCATTTACCGGAGTAATAATGATTGTAACCGTTGAGATAGCAGTGCCTCCTTGACCATCGCTTACAAGTACTGTGAAGGTGTCCGTCCCATTAAAATTTTCATTTGGGGTATAGACAAACTGACCATTCGGATTAACACTTACGTTTCCATTTGCAGGCGCAGCTTCCAACTGGTACGTTAACGGATTTCCATCTACGTCCGTTCCAATTACTTGACCAACCGCGGGCATATCTTCAGGATTTGTTATCGTATAGTCTGGAACAGTAGGGGGGGTATTAATGGCTGTCACCCTATTTATTGTGGAAGCAGACGACCCCATCATTGTATTTCCTGGAGTGCTTTCAAATTGATATTCAATAAATACTTGATTGGAAAGTTCAGAAACGTTTGTTAACGGCCCTGAAACTTGAACTTGATAGGTTAAAGTAACAGTCTCATTAATGCCAACAGTACCAAGTGAAATACCACTTTGTATGTTTATATTTTGCTGTTGTATTCCGTTAATAAATAAGCTATTTGGAACAAAATCTGTCGCATCTGACAGCGCATCTGTTGCAACGACTAAATTAGCATCTGCTGTTCCTGTATTTTGAACGGTGACAGTATACGTAATAAGCTCACCTGTTCCTGCGGAAGATTCGCTCGCAGCTTTATTAATTGTAAAGACAGGTGCATTAATATCGATTTGAAGTCCCAACGAATTAATAACATACGTATCTCCGTTGGTGCTTCCTCGCACAGCAGCAGTCGATTGATTATTTTGTAGCCTTGATGATACATCAATATTCGTTATATCCCACCCTTGACGAGCTCCTGAAATGTTGGTACCAATAGGATGATTCACATTCCCAAACGTACCAGACGTATCAAGGATACCTGCGTCATTATTAATTTGAGATGCAAAGAAATTTGTGATTGGATTATTAGGGCCAGACACTGCTTGAAGTGTGGAAGCATTTGGACCAAATAAAAGCTGATCACCCGTTATAATAGAATCACCTTCAATGGAACTCACTAATAACCGTCCATTTACTGTTCCGGTGATAGGCGTACCAAAGCCTGAAACAGTTGCAGTTGTGCTTCCAGTTCCGCTTGTTAACTCTGCTCCCACAAAGAGTGATAGATTTCGAGACCTTTGCAATGGATCTTCGTATACAACGGCTAACGTCCATCCTGCTGAGTTTAGCGTATTATCTCTGTTTCCTTGCGTACCAGGCACACCCAAAGCTGTATACGTACCTGGGGTTGTTATTAAATTTGTCACGTTAGCACTTCGTACATAAAAGAGGTTTGGAGAGGCAGTTAGCGTTGAACGGGTTGCAGTGTCAGGGTTAATAGTAAAGCTCCCTGAAGGTGTGCGAAACGTAATAGAATTATTAATAAAAGCGCTGACGTTTTCGTCTGTAGACGTATACAGCCCACCCCAAATTAGTTCAGCATATAAAATTCTAGTTGTTGTAGAAGGTAAACGTAATATAGCACTCGAAGCATTTTGCCGCCAGTCAGCTGTTGTACCGATGGGGTAAGATCCATCCACTGAGCTTGCGTTAGCACTAAAAAAGGTGCCAATAGAATGCGCTGTTCCTGGAGCATTGACATTGTTTTGCTTACTGAGACCAAAGGTATTTCCGGTAAATGTAATCGCCCCGTTTGCACTTCCTAAAAATCGATTGATATACGGCACAGTATCTTCACCTCGTTTTTAATAGTCTTACTATCTTATAGATTGATGTAAAAAACGTTCCCATAAAAAACCCCCTTTTGGGTGAGGCCACTCCAAAAGGGGGTTTAGTATTCTTTACAAAATAATTGAACACCTAAAACTTATACCACGCTGAACAATAAAGATGATGGTTGCTTCCGATGTTATACCCGCACTATTCGTCACGCTCACCACAACGTAATCTCTTCCGACGAAATTTGAATTTGGCGTATACGTAATTACGCCGGTCACGGGATCGATAAATGCTACACCGTTTTGTGGTAAAGTTGTAATTCTATAGACAAGCGGTAACCCTTGTGGATCTCGTGCCACGATTTGGGCTTGAATCGTTTCATTCACGTTTAGCGTAAACGTTTGATCTTCAATAATTGGTGCGTCTGGCTGATTTTCACCTACTGTAATTGTTGCAATGGCAGTAGCCGCTGCTCCCGTATCGTCCGTTACGAGCACAGAAAAAGTATCAGTTCCAACAAAATTTGGATTCGGGGTATAGATAAACTGTCCATCAGCCCGAAGCGTGACTTGACCGTTTGTTGGCGCTGTTCGAATTGTATAGATGAGCGGACGCCCTTGCGTATCACTTGCTGTAAATAAGCCGCTTACAGGTGTTCCTGACGTTATTTGTAGCGTGACATCATTTGCTGTGATAATATTTGCTGGTTGTGTCACTTCTATGGTGACAACAGAAAACGCTTCTTGCCCTAAATCATTGCGAACCACAACAACGAATTGATCGCTTCCAACAAAGCCAAGGTTTGGTGTATACGTGTACGCACCGCTAGTTGTCACAACAACTGTCCCTGACTTTGGCGGCGTGGCTAATGCGTAAATGAGTGGTCGACCTTGCGAGTCACTTGCTATGATTTGCCCTTGAAGCACTTGACCTGCGACAACTGTGACGTTTTGATTATCAGCTGTTAATTCACTTGCAACACTAGTAATGACCACAGAGACAACCGTCGTGACTGAGTCACCTAAATCATTGCGGATAATTACCGTAAAGCTATCAATTCCTGCAAAGTTTGGATTTGGCGTGTACGTAAACGTACCGTCCAGATTAAATACAAGCGTTCCATTTGCTGGTCCGATGCTGACAGCGTACGTTAACGGTCGACCCAGCGCATCAGTTGCCACCACTTGACCGCTAACCGGCTGGTTTTGCTGTCCAGAAACTGTAAGTGGCTCTACTGTGATTTCACTTTGAAGTTCTTCTACAACAACTCTTACTACTCCTGAAGATGAGTCTCCTCGATCATTTTGCACAAACACCGTAAACGAATCCGTTCCGAAGAACTGGGGATTTGGCGTGTACGTAAACGTGCCGTCTGGATTAACCACAACCGTCCCGTTCTCTGGCATAGATCCTTGGGAGTAACGAAGCGGTCTGCCTTGAGAATCACTCGCTAATACAATACCTTGAACACTTTGATTTTGGACCGTTTGAATGGTTGTATCTGGAACGATAATTGTGCTTGCTGGATTATCCACAACGACTGTTACTTGGGATATGGCTTGATCTCCCTGGTCATTTACAACGAGTACACTAAACTGATCTTGGCCGCTAAACCCTGCACTTGGCGTATAGAGAATGGACCCATCTGGATTGACTACTGCTGTTCCATATAAAGGACTTATATTGAGTGAGTACACAAGCGGTCTGCCCAGCTGATCTCTTGCAATTATTTGACCTGTTGCAGGCTGGTTACTGACTGTTCGAATGACGAGATTCTCTGCAACAACCTGATTTGGAAACGGCGTTACCACAACGGCAATCGTAGTAGTTGCGTTTAACCCCTGTGGATTTTCTACCAGTACGCTGAACGCATCGTTGCCAACAAATCCCGCGTTTGGCGTATATGTGAACGTACCATCTTGATTTAACACCACAGCTCCATTGATTGCTCCGCTTCCAAGTAGCGTATACGTGAGCGGTTGCCCGTTTGGATCGGTTGCAATGACCTCACCCGATACAGGCTGACCTTCAATGGTTTGAATCGTTTGATCCGTAACAATTGGCTGATCGTTAACAGGACCTTGAACGACAACTACAACCGTTGAGGATGCTGTATTTCCTTCTGTATCTGTAATAAGCACCCTAAACTGATCTAAGCCAAAGAACCCAGCAGTCGGTTGGTACGTAAACGTGCCATCCAGATTAACAATGACACTGCCATTTTGTGGTGGAACTTGCAGCGTGTATAGCAAAGAAAGACCTGTTGTGCTAAATGCCATCACTTGCCCATCCACAGGCATATTAAATTCACCAGAAACCTCAGAATCCATCGTTAGAATTGCACTTGAAGATGCCAAAATTGTGACAATAACAGTTCCAACTCCTTGGGTACCGTTACTATCAGTTACGATGACGTCAAATATATCTTCTCCAACAAAGTCTGGATTCGGCGTATACGTAAACGTGCCATCTTGGTTAATAACGGCTGTGCCATTAAATGGTGGTACACCAAGCTGATAAGAAACAATATTGCCTTCTGGATCATCAACGGATATTTCTCCTTCTACCGGCTGGTTGACAAAAGTAATAACATTCGCTCCTAATACTGTAAAAGGAGGGTTATGTGGTGGAGTAATTGTAACATTTACGGTGCCAAACCCTTGCCCTCCCCGCGTATCTTCTACTACTACAGAGAAATTGTCACTTCCTACATAGCCAATGTTTGGGGTGTACGTGAATATTCCGTTACTGTTCACCACAACGCTACCATATAACGGTGCCAAATTTAACCTAAAGCGAATTGGGTCTCCGTCTGGATCCGCTCCAATTAATTGCCCGGTTGCTGGCGTTCCTTGCTGCGTTACAATGGACAAGTCATTTACAGTTGGAGGACGATTTGTACTGATAACATTGACGGTTGCTGCTGAGTTAGCGACGCCTCCTGCTGTATCTTGAAGCTCAATAATAAACGAGTCTACGCCGACAAAGCCTGGATTTGGCGTGTACGTGTACGCGCCTGTTACACTATCTACTGTCACCGTTCCGTTAAATGGCGGTCCTGATACGGAATACGTAATCGGGTTTCCATCCGGATCAAACCCTGGCGTTTGCCCGCTTATCGGCGTATTTTCAAGCGTATCAATGGTAAAATCATTTGTGATTGGCGCACGGTTGACCGGTGTTACCGTCACATTAACAATGGATGTTGCCGTTAGTCCAGATGTATCTTCTAAACTAACAGTGAATAAGTCGCTTCCTACATAATCAGTGTTTGGCGTATAAATAAAGTGTCCATCTGGACTAACCGTCACCACACCATTTTGGGCAGGCTGCCCTAGGCTATACGTTATCGGGTCTCCGTTCGGATCGATGCCAACAACTCTTCCCGTTACGCTTTGATTTTGCAGAGTGGTTATTGAGTAATTTGGCACAACCGGCGGCTGTTCAACAGGTGTAACCATTACAAGTACAGTCGTGATAACAAAGTTTCCACCTTCATCTGTAATTCGCACGGTAAACGTATCTCCACCTGTAAAATTCTCATTTGGTGTATACGTAAACACTCCGTTATTATCAATGGTGACCGTCCCGTTAAGCGGTGCATCTTCAATTGCATACGTCAGTGGCAACCCCTCTGGATCTATCGCCACGATTTGACTGGTAATCGGCGTTTCTTCCGGCGTAGAAATCATGATTTCATTTGGCGCAATTGGCGGATCGTCTACGGGTGTGACCGTAACCGTAATGATTGATAAAGCTGTACCTCCCTGCCCATCACTAACCGTTACGCCAAAGGTATCTTCGCCAACGAAATTAAGATTAGGAGTATACGTAAAGCTTCCATCAGGGTTCACAGTCGCTACCCCATTGCTGCCCTGATAAGCTAATGAATAGATAAGGGGATTTCCATCTACATCCGTGGCAAACACTTGA
Source organism: Bacillus sp. 1780r2a1 (assembly GCA_024134725.1). NCBI lineage: Bacteria > Bacillati > Bacillota > Bacilli > Caryophanales > Bacillaceae > Bacillus > Bacillus sp. 1780r2a1. Next base: position 2,413,818 of record CP099863.1, read on the forward strand.
TTGATAAGAATCGTATCTTCTAAAATTGTATATTGATAGTTTGGTACAACGGGTGGGTCGTTTACCGGTACTACGGTCACAAGAATGTTAACAATGATAAAACTTCCCGCCGTATCGGTTACGCGAATCGTAAACGTATCTGGTCCATTGTAGTTAAGGTTTGGTGTATAGAGAAACGAACCTTGCTGATCGACCACTGCCGTTCCGTTTATCGGCGCGTCTTCAAGCGTATAGATTAACGGATCTCCATCTGGATCCACGGCGTTTACAGCACTTGTAATCGCCGTATCTTCATTGGTTACAATCTCAATTTCATTTGGCGCAATTGGTGGATCATTTACTGGTAATACGGTTATGGTAATCGTTGAAACCGCCTGCCCTCCATTAGGGTCAGTCACCAGCACAAAGAAATTATCCGTTCCGGTAAAGTTTGCGTTTGGCGTGTACGTATACGTCCCGTCTGGATTCACGACGGCTGTTCCGTTCACCGGTGGAGAAAGCAAGCTATACGATAGCGGATCCCCGTCTACATCCGTACCAACCACTCGGTTTGCTAATACGGTATCTTCATTAATACTAAACTGGTAATCTGGAACAGTTGGCACGTCGTTCACTGGATTTACAATAACCTGTACGTTCACAATGATAAACGCTCCGCTTGTGTCCGTAACGCGAACGGTAAACGTATCTGTTCCGGTAAAGTTTGGATTTGGTGTATAGAGAAACGAACCTTGCTGCTCTACCTCTACTGTTCCGTTTATAGGTAAATCTTCCAACGTATAAACTAGCGGATTTCCATCTGGATCAGTTGCGTTTATAACGCCCCCTACCGCTGTGTCTTCATTCGTTGTAACGGTAATTAAGTTCGGTGCAATTGGCGGGTCATTGACCGGGAGAACCGTAATAACAATTTCCGAGATAGCCGTGCCGCCGTTTGGATCCTGTACGTTTACAAAGAAATTATCTTGCCCGTTAAAGTCTGGGTTTGGTGTATACGTAAACGTCCCGTCTGGATTGACAACTACCGTGCCATTAGCTGGTGGAGAAGCCAGTGAATAGATAAGCGCATCTCCGTCTGCATCCGTTCCAATAACTACGCTATTCAAGACGGTATCTTCTAGAATTGTATACGCATAGTTCGGAACGGTTGGCGGGTCGTTCACTGGAATAACATTAATTAAGACTGTTGTAATAATAAATGCTCCTTGCGGATCGCTGACTCGAATAGTAAAGGTATCAAATCCATTGTAATTAAGGTTAGGCGTATAGGTAAACGTTCCGTTGGCATTTACTACAACTACGCCGTTGGTTGGTGCATTTTCAAGCGTATACGTTAGGGGCTCGCCTTCAGGATCAATTGCTACAACTTGACTTGTTACAGCTGTGTCTTCATTGGTCGTTAAGTTAAGGTTAAGTGGTCCAACCGGTCGATCATTAATCGGTAGAACCGTCACCGTAATAGTAGATGCAGCTGTGCCTCCTTGACCATCATTTACAAGCACTGTAAACGTATCAATACCATTAAAGTTTTCACTTGGCGTATACGTGTAAACACCGTTGGCATTTACTACAACCACGCCATTTGTTGGTGCAATAAGAAGTGAATAAGTTAGAGGATTTCCGTCTACGTCCGTTGCAATAACTGCAGACGTAATAGCCGTATCTTCATTTGTTATAATTTGATAGTTTGGTACGACTGGCGGATCATTCACCGGCGTAACCGTAATCACTTGGGAAGACGTTGCGTTTCCACCAGCATTATCAGTTACAAAGACAGTAAAGGAATCCGTTCCATTAAAGTTTTGGCTCGGCGTATACGTATAAGCGCCCGTTGCGCTATTCAACACAACTGTGCCGAATTTCGGTAGATCTTGTAGTGTATAAACTAGTGGATTTCCAAATACATTTGTGGCTACCACTTGACCTTGCACAGGAATATCTTCTGGTGTTGTCAACTGCGCGTCTTGAGCCGTTGTGTTTCCATTTGTCGCTAAAACGGTAACTGTTACTGTTGAAAGGGCTGTCGCTCCTTCTGAATCTGTGACGAGTACCGTGAATACATCTCCACCGATATATCCCGGATTTGGCGTATACGTAAACGTGCCATCAGGATTTAATAAGACTGTGCCGTTTGTTGGTAGCTGGTTTACCGTATACGTTAACGCATTTCCTTCTGGGTCTAAGGCTGGTATGGTACTAAAAATCGGTATATTAACCGTTGTTGTAATACTTTCGTCTTGAACGATAGGTGAGTCATTCACCGGTACTATTGTAATAAATACAGTAGATATAGCTGTACCACCTTGATCATCGGCTACTAAAACACTAAATACATCCGTACCGTTATAATTTAAATTCGGCGTATACGTAAACGTACCATCTAAGTTCACAACTACTATTCCGTTTATTGGAGGGTTTTCTAAGGTAAATGTAATTGGATCTCCAGAAGGGTCGGTTGCTGGAATTTGACTGGATAATGAAGTGTCTTCATTAATTGTAAAAGTTAAATCTGCAGTAACAGGTGGATCATTCACTGAAATGACGTTAATTGTTACTGTGGAAACCGCTGTGCCTCCTTGCCCATCACTTACTAGTACGGTAAATACGTCAAGTCCAAAGAAATCTAAGGTTGGCGTATACGTAAACGTCCCGTCGGCATTCACAACAGCTACTCCATTGGTCGCTTGCGTTTGCAGCGTATACGTCAACGGATTTCCATCTACATCTGTTCCTACTACAGCACCCAGCAAAGGTACATCTTCTAGTGTTGAAAACGTATAATTAGGAACGGTCGGTGGGTCGTTGACCGGGACAATCGTAATATTTACGGTCGAGACTGCTGTGCCTCCTTGCCCATCACTGACCAATATCGTAAAGCGATCTGTTCCATTATAGTTTGCATTTGGCGTATACGTAAATGTTCCATCCGTATTTACTACCGCTACTCCATTTGCAGGAGAATTTTGCAGCGTATAGGTTAGGGGATTGCCGTCTGGATCAAATGCCACAACTTGATTAGATATCTCCGTGTCTTCTGCAATGGTAAAAAACAAATCAGATGTAACAGGCGGATCATTGACTGGCAGCACGTTAATGGTCACTGTTGAAACTGCCGTACCTCCTACACCATCACTCACTAAAATTGTAAAGGCATCCGTGCCATTAAAATTCAGGTTCGGCGTATACGTAAACGTCCCATCGACATTCACAACAGCGACCCCGTTTGTTGCTTGTGTCTGCAGCGCATAGGTTAGAGGGTTACCGTCTGCATCGGTTGCCACAACGCTTGCAATAACCGCTGCGTCCTCTTGAGTTGAAAACGTATAGTTTGGTATAACTGGTGGATCATTCACTGGCGTAATGGTAATAAAAATGCTAGAAACGGCTGTGCCTCCTTGACCATCGCTCACTAGCACTGTAAATACATCTGTTCCGTTGTAATTTAAGTTCGGCGTATACGTAAATGTTCCGTCCACATTGACAACTGCCGTGCCATTTACCGGTGCGTTTTGCAAGCTAAACGTCAGTGGATTACCGTCTACATCCGTTGCTGTTACTTGCCCTGCTAGTGAATTATCCTCAGGAATAGTGAAAAATAAATCTCCTGTTAGCGGTGGATCATTCACTGGTAACACATTAATTGTGACGGTCGAGACCGCTGTTCCTCCTTGACCATCGCTCACCAATACTGTAAACACGTCTGTTCCATTAAAATTTAAGTTTGGCGTATACGTAAACGTTCCATTTGCATTCACAATTGCCGTTCCGTTAGTTCCTTGGGTTTGAAGTGTGTATGTTAATGGATTGCCGTCTATATCGTTCCCAACAATCGTTCCAACAACGATGGCATCCTCTTGTGTAGAAAATGTATAGTTTGGAACGGTTGGTGGATCATTTACCGGAATTACATTAATAGTAACGGTTGAAACGGCTGTGCCTCCTTGGCCATCGCTCACCAACACTGTAAACACGTCTGTTCCATTAAAGTTCAAATTTGGCGTATACGTAAACGTTCCATCTGCATTCACAACTGCCGTTCCGTTAGCAGGCGTATTTTGTAAAGAAAATGTGAGCGGATCTCCATCAGGATCTGTAGCCGTCACGCGATTTGATAACGTAGTATCTTCATTGATTGTAAATGCTAAATCCCCTGTAACTGGTGGATCATTCACGGGTAAAACGTTAATGGTAACGGTTGAAACGGCTGTGCCTCCTTGGTCGTCGCTCACCAACACTGTAAAGACATCTGTACCGTTAAAGTTAAGGTTTGGCGTGTACGTAAACATCCCGTCTATATTTACTACCGCTACTCCATTTACAGGAGAATTTTGCAGTTGATACGTGAGCGGATTTTGATCAGAATCAACCGCTACAATTGCTCCCACTATTTCCGAATCTTCTTGAATGGTAAACGTATAATTCGGAACAACAGGAGGATCATTTACAGGAATAACCGTTATCGTAACGACAGAAACGGCCGTGCCTCCTTGACCGTCGCTCACTAACACTGCAAACTGATCGGTTCCGTTGAAATTTAAGTTTGGGGTGTACGTATACGTGCCATCAGCGTTTACAACGACAGCACCATTTGTTGGTTCAGTTTGCAAGCTAAACGTCAGTGGATTCCCGTCTACATCTGTCGCAAAAATTTGTCCTGTAAGAGGCGTATCCTCCAGCGTTTGAAGAAAATAGTTTTGTGTAACCGGTGCGTCGTTGACAGGTGTAATAATGAGCGTAACTGTTGAAACGGCTGTGCCTCCTTGGCCATCGCTTACAATAACAGTAAAACTATCGGTTCCGTTAAAGTTCAAGTTAGGGGTATAAACAAATTCACCGTTAGGATTGACCGTTACCGTTCCGTTTACAGGGGCTGTGCCCAACTGATAGGTTAGCGGATTGCCATCAACGTCTGATCCAACCACTTGACCAATAGCTGGTACGTCCTCAGGGTTTGTAACGGTATAGTTAGGCACAGTTGGAGGAGTATTAATAGCAGTGACGCTGTTAATAGCAGAAGCTGCAGACCCTGTCACTGTATTCCCAGGAGTGCTTTGGAACTGATAATGAACAAATAATTGATTTGACAGCTGGCTAACGTTTGTTAATGGACCCGTAACATTAACTTGATACGTTAACGTTACGGTCTGGTTAACCGCAATTGTACCAAGAGAAATCCCCGCTTGGATATCTATATTTGTCTGCTGCACTCCATTTACAAACAAACTGTTAGGAACAAAATCTGTGGCATCAGACAATGCATCCGTTGCAACAACAAGATTAGCTGCTGCTGTTCCTGTATTTTGAATTGCAACGGTATACGTAACAAGATCCCCTGTTCTCGCTGACGATACGTTAGCCGTTTTGTTAATAGTAAATACAGGAGCATTGATATCGATTTGAAGTCCTAACGAGTTAATAACGTAGGTATCTCCACTCGTGCTACCTCTCACCGTTGCAGTTGATTGATTGTTTTGCAGTCTTGCTGATACATCAATATTAGTAATATCCCACCCTTGACGTGCACCTGAAATATTAGTGCCAAGAGGGTGATTTACATTCCCAAATGTCCCCGACGTATCAAGCGTACCTGCGTCATTGTTAATTTGAGATGCAAAGAAGTTTGTGAGCGGATTGTTCGGACCTGATACTGCTTGAAGCGTAGAAATAGTGGGACCAAACAATAGTTGATCCCCTGTTATAACCGAATCGCCTTCAATGGAACTGACTAGTAATCTACCGTTTACTGTTCCTGTTACGGGTGTTCCAAACCCTGAAACCGTTGCAGTTGTGCTACCAGTTCCACTTGTTAATTCAGCTCCAACAAAAAGGGACAAGTTACGAGATCGCTGCAGCGGATCTTCATATACGACGGCTAACGTCCACCCCGCTGAGTTTATCGTATTCTCTAAATTCCCCTGCGTACCAGGAACGCCAAGTGCCGTATACGTACCGGGTCCTGTTACAAGGTTTGTTACATTGGCGCTTCTTACATAAAATAGATTAGGAGATGTGGTTAACGTTGAACGAGTAGCTGTATCAGGAGAAATTGTGAAGTTCCCTGAAGGTGTGCGGAACGTAATGGAATTATTAATAAAGGCACTCACATTCTCATCGTTGGAAGTATATAAACCTCCCCAAATTAACTCTGCATATAAAACTTTCGTCGTTGTAGTCGGTAATCGTAATACCGCACTTGAAGCATTTTGTCGCCAATCGGCGGTGGTACCAAGCGGGTATGACCCATCAACAGAGTTAGGATTAACGCTAAAGAAAGTTCCGATTGAATGGGCAGTTCCTGGGGCATTCACGTTATTTTGCTTACTGAGACCAAAAGTATTTCCTGTAAAAGTAATTGCCCCGTTTGCATTCCCTAAAAATCGATTAATATATGGCACAGTATTCTCACCTCATTTTTGTAACGTATTTAATAGTTTATAAATTTATTCAAAAAGTGTTCTTATTAAATAAAAGCGTGCAACATTGCTATTACATATTGTATTAACTGTTTTCAGTACTACTTTCAATACTTTTTTTAGATTTCATCTTGCTATTATCTAGATAAGCCTAATACAATACGCTTTCACACTTTCTAGAGTAGCTTAGCCACTCATGTTTCTTCTTTTAAAAAAGCCTCTCTTAGACAAGAAGCTATCTAAAAGAGGCTTTTGGGAGTTTTTAGAAAATGATGGAACATCTAAAACTTATGCCGCGCTGAACAATAAATGTAATAGTAGCTGTTGAGGTTAGACCTGCACTGTTTGTTACGCTTACTACTACAGAGTCTGTGCCGACAAAGTTTGGGTTCGGTGTATACGTAATTACACCAGTTTCCGGATCAATAAAGGCTACTCCATTTTGCGGCGGAGTGACAATTCTATAAACAAGCGGCAACCCTTGTGGATCTCGTGCGACGACTTGAGCTTGAATCGTTTCATTCACATTTAGCGTAAACGTTTGATCTTCAATAATTGGTGCATTCGGCTGAACAGCTCCGACAGTAATTGTTGCAATTGCCGTAGCTGCTGCTCCCGTATCATCAATTATCAGTACTGAGAATGAATCAGTTCCTACAAAGTTTCCATTTGGCGTATAGACAAATTGACCATTCGCACCTAACGTCACTCGACCGTTCGTTGGTGCCGTGCGAAGCGTAAACGTTAACGGACGTCCTTGCGTATCGCTCGCTGTAAACAAGCCGTTTACAGGTGTTCCTGACGTTGTTTGTAGCGTGATATTATTTGCTGTAATAACGTTTGCTGCTGGGGTAACTTCGACAGTCACAACAGAAAATGCTTGTTGCCCTAAATCATTGCGAACAACAACGATAAACTGGTCCGTTCCCACAAATCCAAGGTTTGGCGTATACGTGTACGCACCGCTAGCAGTTATAACAACCGTCCCTGAAGTCGGAGAAGTTGCTAAAGCATAAGTCAATGGTCGACCTTGCGAGTCACTTGCTACGATTTGGCCTTGAAGTACTTGACCTGCGACAACTGTTACGCTTTGGTCTTGTGCTGTGACTTGACTTCCAGTACTAGCAATGACGACAGAGACAACCGTCGTGACTGAGTCACCTAAATCATTGCGAACAATTACCGTAAAGCTATCAATTCCTGCAAAGTCTGGATTTGGCGTATACGTAAACGTTCCGTCCGGGTTAAATACAAGCGTTCCGTTTGCTGGTCCGATGCTGACAGCGTACGTTAACGGACGACCAAGTGCATCGGTTGCCACTACCTGGCCGCTAACCGGCTGATTTTGCTGTCCAGACACTGTGAGTGGCTGCACGGTAATGGTGTCTTGAAGCTGCGAAACAACAACTCGAACGACACCAGTTGCTGAATCTCCTCTGTCATTTTGCACAAATACCGTAAACGAATCTGTTCCAAAGAACTGTGGAGCTGGCGTATACGTAAACGTTCCGTCTGCATTTACTACAACCGTGCCATTTGCTGGCGCTGACCCTTGAGAATAGCGAAGCGGACGATTTTGAGAATCAGTTGCTAGTACGACCCCTTGCACACTTTGGTTTTGCACCGTTTGAATCGTTGTATCTGGAACGGTAATTGTGCTTGCTGGGTTATCGACAACAACCGTGACTTGAGATATGGCTTGATCTCCCTGGTCGTTTACAACGAGTACACTAAACTGATCTTGACCGCTAAACCCAGCGTTTGGTGTATAAACAACAGTTCCATCGGAATTAACTACCGCTGTTCCGTATAGTGGATTCGTATTTAACGAATAGGTTAATGGTCTGCCCAGCTGATCTCTTGCTACAATTTGCCCCGTTGCTGGCTGACCAAGTACTGTTCGAATTGTAAGGTTTTCTGCAACAACTTCATTTGGAAACGGCGTAACTACAACGGCAATGGTAGTAGTTGCATTAAGACCTTGTGGATTTTGTACAAGTATACTAAACGCATCGTTGCCAACAAAACCTGGATTTGGTGTATATGTGAACGTACCATCTGGATTTAGTACCACAACTCCATTCACAGCTCCGCTGCCAAGTAGCGTATACGTTAACGGCTGCCCGGTTGGATCGATAGCAATAACGGCTCCTGCTACGGGCTGACCTTCAATCGTTTGAATCGTTTGGTCCGTCACTATTGGTTGCTGAGCGACTGGGCCTTGAACGAAAGCAACGACATTTGCAACTTGTGCATTGCCCTGTGTGTCAGTAACAAGTACTGAAAATTGATCCGAACCGAAAAATCCAGTTGTTGGTGAATAAACATACGTCCCATCTGGGTTGACCGTTACCGTACCGTTTTGAGGCGGCGTTTGGAGCGTATACAGTAGCGGAAGCCCCGTCGTACTTGTCGCCATAACTTGCCCGTCTATCGGTGTATTAAACTCAAGAGAAATTTCAGAATCCATAACTACGATTATGCTTGAAGACGGCAATACGTTAATAATAACTGTACCTAACCCTTGGATACCATTACCATCCGTAACAATGACGTCAAAGAAATCTTCCCCAACAAAATTTTGATTTGGCGTATACGTAAACGTCCCGTCTTGATTAAGAATAGCCGTTCCGTTTTGAGGCTGGGCACTAATTTGATAAGATACAATATTGCCTTCAGGATCATCAACAGCAACTAATCCGTTAACTGGTTGATTAATAAGGGTTGTCACTTCCGCACCAAGTACCGTAAAAGGTTGAGGAGCTGGGTTAATGGTGACCGTTACTGTTCCAAAGCCTTGCCCTCCTCGCGTGTCTTCTACAATAACTGAGAAGTTATCGTTGCCAACATATCCAATATTCGGCGTATACGTAAATGTCCCGTCACTATTGATTACTACCGTTCCATTTAAAGGTGCCAAGTTTAATCTAAAGCGAATCGGGTCTCCGTCCGGGTCCGTTCCAATCAATTGCCCTGTTGCCGGTAATCCTTGCTGCGTTGCAATGGACAAATCGTTTACAGTTGGCGGAAGGTTCGTGCTAATAACAGTGACCGTTCCAAGAGACTGAGCCACTCCGCCTGCACTATCTCGAAGCTCAATTGTAAACGAATCAACACCTACAAATCCTGGATTTGGTGTATACGTATACGCACCTGTCACGCTATCCACTGTCACTGTTCCGTTAAATGGCGGTCCTGATACGGAATACGTGATTGGGTTTCCATCAGGATCAAACCCTGGCGTTTGCCCGTTTATCGGCGTATTTTCAAGCGTATCAATGGTAAAATCATTTGTGATTGGCGCACGGTTGACCGGCGTCACCGTCACATTAACAATGGATGTTGCCGTTAGTCCGGATGTATCTTCTAAAACAACAGTGAACAAATCGCTTCCTACATAATCAGTGTTTGGCGTATAAATGAAGTTTCCATCTGGACTAACCGTCACCACACCATTTTGGGCAGGCTGCCCTAGGCTATACGTAATCGGGTCTCCGTTCGGATCGATTCCAACAACTGTGCCAGTTACACTTTGATTTTGCAGAGTGGTTATTGAGTAGTTTGGCACAACCGGCGGCTGTTCAACAGGTGTTACCATAACTAGCACGGTCGTAATAACAAAATTCCCGCCTGCATCTGTAATTCGAACGGTAAACGTATCTCCACCCGTGAAATTCTCATTCGGGGTATAAGTGAACACGCCATTATTATCAATGATAACCGTTCCGTTAATCGGTGCGTCTTCAATCGCATACGTTAACGGTAATCCTTCTGGGTCTATTGCGACAATTTGAGTTGTAACAGGCGTTTCTTCCGGTGTAGAAATCATGATTTCATTTGGCGCAATCGGCGGATCATCTACCGGTGTAACCGTAATGGTAACGATTGATAAAGCTGTACCTCCTTGCCCGTCACTAACTGTTACGCCAAAGTTATCTTCACCAACAAAGTTAGGGTTAGGAATATAGGTGAAGCTTCCATCAGGGTTCACAGTCGCTATTCCATTGCTACCTTGATAAGCTAGCGAATACGTTAGCGGATCTCCATCCACATCTGTGGCAAACACTTGGTTGATAAGAATCGTATCTTCTAAAATCGTATACTGATAGTTTGGTACAATCGGTGGATCGTTTACTGGCACAACCGTGACGTTAACATTTACAATAATAAAGTTTCCAGCCGTATCGGTCACTCGGATTGTAAATGTGTCTGGTCCATTGTAGTTAAGGTTTGGTGTATAGAGAAACGAACCTTGCGGATCAACCACAGCTGTTCCGTTTATTGGTGCATTTTCAAGCGTATAGATTAACGGATCTCCATCTGGATCCACGGCGTTTACAGCACTTGTAATCGCCGTATCTTCATTGGTTACAATCTCAATTACATTTGGCGCAATCGGTGGATCGTTCACTGGTACGACGGTTATTGTGAGCGTTGATACCGCCTGCCCTCCGTTTGGATCACTTACAAGTACAAAAAAGTTATCCGTTCCGTTAAAGTTTGCGTTTGGCGTATAGGTGTACGTGCCATCTGGATTAACCACGGCTGTTCCGTTCACCGGCGGCGAAAATAAGCTATACGTTAACGGGTCCCCGTCTACATCCGTACCAACCACTCGATTGGATAATACGGTATCTTCGTTAATAGTAAACTGGTAATCTGGAACCGTTGGCACATCGTTTACTGGATTTACAATAACCTGTACGTTCACAATGATAAACGCTCCGCTTGTATCCGTAACGCGAACGGTAAACGTGTCCGTTCCGTTAAAATTCAGATTTGGGGTATAGACAAACGATCCCTGTGGGTCAACTACCACGGTTCCATTTATAGGGGTGTCTTCAAGCGTATACGTCAATGGATCTCCGTCTGGGTCAATTGCGTTGATGGTTCCCCCTACCGCTGTATCTTCGTTCGTTGTAACGGTAATTAAGTTCGGTGCAATTGGCGGGTCATTGACCGGGACAACCGTAATAATAATTTCTGAGATAGCCGTGCCGCCGTTTGGATCCTGTACGTTTACAAAGAAATTATCTTGCCCGTTAAAGTCTGGGCTTGGCGTATACGTAAACGTTCCGTCTGGATTGACAACTACCGTGCCATTAGCTGGCGGAGAAGCTAATGAATAGGTAAGCGCATCTCCGTCTGCATCCGTTCCAATAACTACGCTATTCAAGACGGTATCTTCTAGAATTGTATACGCATAGTTGGGAACGGTTGGCGGGTCGTTCACTGGAATAACGGTAACCATTACATTTGTAATAATGAACGCACCGGACGGGTCACTAATTCGAACCGTAAATGAATCCATGCCGTTATAGTTAAGATTTGGCGTATACGTATAAGTTCCATCTGGGTTGACAACTGCTGTGCCGTTTGTTGGTGCATTTTCAAGAGTGTAGGTTAATACATCTCCATCTGGATCTGTTGCAATAATTTGGCCAATTAGCGTGGTGTCTTCGAGCGTTGTAACAAAGATTTCATTTGGTCCAACCGGCGGATCATTCACCGGGACGACTGTAACTGTAATGATTGATGTTGCCGTTCCTCCTTGGCCATCATCAACGAGAACCGTAAACTGATCTGTTCCATTAAAGTTTGGGTTTGGTGTATACGTATAGGTGCCATTCGTATTTACCAAAGCTACTCCGTTTGTTGGCGCAACAAGAAGTGAGTACGTGAGTGGGTTACCGTCTACATCCGTTGCAATAACTACTGAAGCAATAGGCGTATCTTCAAGCGTTGTAATCTGATAGTTTGGTACGACTGGCGGATCATTCACCGGCGTAACCGTAATCACTTGGGAAGACGTTGCGTTTCCACCAGCATTATCAGTTACAAAGACAGTAAAGGAATCCATTCCATTAAAGTTTTGGTTCGGCGTGTAAGTGTACACGCCTGTCGCGCTGTCTAAGATAACCGTTCCAAAAGCAGGTGGATCTTGTAGTGTGTAAACTAGTGGATTTGCAAGTACATTTGTGGCTACCACTTGACCTTGCACAGGAATATCTTCTGGTGTTGTCAACTGCGCGTCTTGAGCCGTTGTATTTCCGTTCGTTGCTAACACAGTAACCGTTATTGTTGAAAGGGCTGTCGCTCCTTCTGAATCCGTGACAAGCACCGTGAATACATCCCCACCGATATATCCCGGGTTTGGCGTATACGTAAACGTTCCATCGGGGTTTAGTACGACTGTGCCATTTGTTGGTGGTTGGCTAACCGTATACGTTAACGCATTTCCTTCTGGGTCTGAAGCTGGTACACTGCTTAAAATTGGAATGTTAACGGTTGTTGTAATTGTTCGGTCCTGAACAACCGGGGGGTCATTTACTGGTACAATTGTAATAAAAATGTTCGAAACCGCAGTTCCGCCTTGACCGTCTGATACAAGAACACTAAAGGTATCTGTTCCATTGTAATTAAGGTTTGGCGTATACGTAAACGTCCCGTCTGCGTTGACAATCGCTGTTCCATTTATAGGTGCGTTTAACAAGCTAAAGGTTAACGGGTCCCCCTCTGGGTCAGTGGCAGGTACTTGATTTGAAAGAACGGTATCTTCATTGATTGTAAACGTTAAATCAGCTGTCACCGGTGGATCGTTTACCGGTTGAACATTAATTGTGACCGTAGAGACGGCCGTGCCTCCTTGACCATCGCTCACCAGTACTGTAAACACATCTGTTCCATTAAAATTTAAGTTTGGCGTATACGTAAACGTCCCGTCTGCGTTGACAACCGCTACTCCGTTTGCCGCTTGCGTTTGCAGCGTATAGGTTAAAGGATTACCATCTACGTCAAAGCCTACGATAGCACCCGTTACTGATGAATCTTCCTGTGTTGAGAACGTATAGTTTGGAACCGTTGGCGGATCGTTCACTGGCACGATTGTAATATTAACAGTCGAAACAGCGGTGCCTCCCTGACCGTCACTTACTAAGACGGTAAAACGATCCGTGCCGTTATAGTTCGGGTTTGGCGTATACGTAAACGTCCCGTCCGCGTTGACAACAGCTGTTCCATTTAATGCTGGATTTTGCAACGCATAGGTTAACGGGTCTCCATCCACATCAAAAGCTACGACTTGGCTGGATATTCCTGTGTCTTCTGCAATGGTAAAAAACAAATCCGATGTAACAGGAGGGTCATTGACTGGCAGCACGTTAATGGTTACTGTCGAAACAGCGGTGCCCCCTTGACCATCACTCACCAAAATTGTAAAGACATCCGTTCCGTTAAAATTCGGGTTTGGCGTATACGTAAACGTTCCATCCGCGTTGACAACCGCTACCCCGTTTGTTGCTTGCGTCTGCAACGTATAGGTAAGTGGATCTCCATCTACATCAATTGCCACAACGTTAGCAATTACCGGTCCGTCTTCTTGCGTCGTAAACGTGTAGTTCGGGATGACTGGGCCATCGTTTACCGGAGTAATGGTAATAAAAACGGTCGAAACCGCGGTGCCTCCTTGACCATCGCTCACCAAAACTGTAAATTGGTCGCTACCATTGTAATTTAAGTTCGGCGTATACGTAAACGTTCCATCTGCGTTGACAAGTACCGTGCCGTTTACCGGCGCATTTTGTAAACTAAACGTCAGTGGATCACCGTCTACATCTGTTGCCGTTACTTGCCCTGCTAGTGAATTATCCTCAGGAATAGTGAAAAATAAGTCTCCTGTTAGCGGTGGATCATTGACTGGCAACACATTAATTGTGACGGTCGAAACCGCCGTGCCTCCCTGCCCGTCGCTTACTAGAACCGTAAACACGTCGGTTCCATTAAAATTTAAGTTTGGCGTATACGTAAACGTTCCATTTGCATTCACAATTGCCGTTCCGTTAGTTCCTTGGGTTTGAAGTGTATATGTTAACGGATTTCCGTCTACATCATTTCCTACAATCGTTCCTACAACCGACGCATCTTCCTGCGTTGAAAACGTATAGTTTGGAACCGTTGGTGGATCGTTTACAGGTAGAACTGTAATTGTCACTGTAGAGACCGCCGTGCCTCCCTGCCCGTCGCTTACTAGAACCGTAAACACGTCGGTTCCATTAAAATTCAAATTTGGCGTATACGTAAACGTTCCATCTGCGTTGACAAGTACCGTCCCATTTGTTGGTGCATTTTGCAGGGCAAACGTTAAAGGGTCTCCATCAGGATCAGTAGCCGTCACACGATTTGATAACGTAGTATCTTCATTGATTGTAAATGCTAAATTCCCTGTAACTGGTGGATCATTCACGGGTAAAACGTTAATGGTAACAGTGGAAACGGCTGTGCCTCCTTGACCATCACTTACTAATACCGTAAACGCATCTGTCCCGTTAAAATTAAGGTTTGGCGTATACGTAAATGTTCCATCTGGATTAACAACCGCCACGCCGTTTGCAGGCGCACTTTGGAGCTGATACGTCAGCGGATCTTGATCCGAGTCAACTGCGACAACTGCTCCTATTACTGCTGAATCTTCTTGTGTGGTAAACGTATAGTTTGGAACAACCGGTGGATCATTTACAGGAATAACTGTAACTGTAACTACTGAAACAGCGGTGCCTCCCTGACCGTCGCTTACTAAGATTGCAAATTGATCCGTTCCGTTAAAGTTTGCATTGGGTGTATACGTATAAGTACCATCACCGTTAAGTGTAACTACACCATTTGCTGGTGCTGTTTGCAAACTGAATGTCAGCGGGTCCCCGTCTACATCCGTCGCAAAAATTTGGCCGTTAAGCGGCGTGTCCTCTAGCGTTTGAACAAAATAGTTTTGCGTAACAGGCGTATCGTTAACAGGTGTAATAATAAGCGTAACTGTTGAAACAGCTGTGCCTCCTTGACCGTCGCTCACAATGACAGTAAAGCTATCCGTTCCGTTAAAATTTGTGTTTGGCGTATAGACAAACTGACCGTTAGGGTTAACCGTTACCGTTCCGTTTACAGGGGCTGTGCCCAACTGATAGGTTAGCGGATTGCCATCAACGTCTGATCCAACCACTTGACCAATAGCTGGCGTATCTTCTGGACTTGTTACCGTATAATCAGGTACCGTTGGCGGAGTGTTAACAGCCGTCACGTTGTTTATTGCTGAAGCAGATGACCCTGTCAACGTATTGCCTGGTGTACTTTCAAACTGATATTCAATAAATACTTGGTTTGAAAGTTGAGAAACATTCGTTAACGGTCCTGCTACTCGAACTTGATAGATTAACGTAATCGTTTGGTTAATACCTACTGTACCAAGAGCGATTCCACTTTGAATACTTGTATTAGGCTGTTGTACTCCATTTACAAACAAGCTATTCGGTACAAAGTTTGTTGCATTAGATAGTGCATCCGTTGCAATCACCAAGTTAGCGGCTGCCGTTCCCGTATTCTGAATGGTAACAGTATACGTAACAAGATCTCCAGTTCTGGCTGACGACACGTTAGCTGTTTTATTAATGGTAAACACAGGAGCATTGATATTGACTTGAAGCCCTAGCGTATTGACAACATACGTATCTCCATTTGTGCTCCCTCGCAACGCTGCAGTTGATTGATTATTTTGCAGCCATGGTGATACGTCAATGTTTGTAATATCCCATCCTTGACGAGCTCCTGAAATGTTGGTGCCAAGAGGATGATTCACATTTCCAAACGTTCCGGCTGTATCAAGCGTACCGGCATCATTGTTAATTTGGGATGCAAAGAAGTTCGTAATCGGATTGTTTGGGCCTGACACTGCCTGAAGCGTTGTCGGAGTTGGGCCGAATAAAAATTGATCACCTGTTAAAACTGAATCTCCTTCAATAGAACTGACTAGCAGTCTACCATTCACTGTTCCAGTTACGGGTGTGCCAAAACCAGAGACCGTTGCAGTTGACGTTCCAGCACTACTCGTTAATTCAGCGCCAACGAAAAGAGACAAGTTACGAGACCTTTGTAGCGGATCTTCATATACAACGGCTAACGTCCAACCCGCTGAGTTTAGCGTGTTATCTAAATTCCCCTGCGTACCAGGAACGCCAAGTGCCGTATAAGTACCAGCTCCCGTAATTAAATTTGTTACGTTTGCACTTCTTACATAAAAGAAGTTTGGGGAAGTAGTTAATGTTGAACGTGTTGCTGTATCAGGAGCAATGGTAAAACTGCCTGATGGTGTACGAAACGTAATAGAGTTATTTATGAATGCACTCACATTCTCATCTGTTGAAGTATACAATCCTCCCCAAATCAACTCTGCGTATAAAACTCTCGTTGTTGTAGCAGGCAGTCGTAATACCGCACTTGAAGCATTTTGTCGCCAATCAGCAGTCGTACCAAGTGGATACGAACCGTCAACGGAACTTGCGTTTGCGCTAAAAAAAGTTCCAATGGCGTGAGCAGTCCCAGGTGCATTAGCATTAGTTTGTTTACTAAGACCAAATGTATTTCCTGTAAAAGTAATTGCCCCGTTTGCATTAGTTAAGAAACGGTTAATATATGGCACAGTCTTTTCACCTCATTTTTTCGATATACTTTACAGTTTATTATGTCTCTTCAATAAATGTTCCTAAGTGTATACAACACACTTATACATAACTCTATGTAGGACGAGATTGTTGATATGTATATAAAAAGGGATAATATTCCTAATAAAAAGATACGGTAAAACATTTTTATGTTTCACCGTATTCTTTTATTGATATTTAATTTTTATAATATAATTGAGCATTTGAATGTTAATCCACGCTGGACAATAAATGTAATCGTAGCTATTGCTGACTGCCCTTCGCTGTTTGTCACGCGCACAACCGCTGAATCTCCCCCTACATAATTTAGATTTGGCGTGTAGGTAATGATTCCTGTACTAGCATCAATAAATAAAACGCCACTTCTCGGTTTATCAATTATTTCATAACTTAATTGAAAGTTTTGCGGATCTCTTGCTACAACCTGTGCTGTAATTGTTTCATTAATATTTAAGCGAAACGTTTGATCATTAATAATTGGAGGAGAGATTGGTAGTTCCACAACTTCAATTGTAGCTACGGCAGATGCTGCTGCTCCTGTATCATCGACTATAAACACCGAAAACTGATCTCTTCCTACAAAGCCTAAACGTGGCGTATATTGAAATCCGCCTTTTGCGTTCAAAACAACCGTGCCATTTGTAGGTGCTGTTCGAATCGTGTATGTCAACGGGCGACCTTGACTGTCCGTTGCCGTAAATATGCCGTTTACCTGGGTATTACTAAGCGTTTGTAACATAACATTATTTGGTGTGATGACATTATCAGAAGGTGTTACATTCACCGTAATTGTGACAAACGCTTGCTGTCCGGCGCTATTTCGAATCAAAATAGTAAACTGATCTCTTCCTACAAACCCTCTATTTGGAGTATATGCGTACGTGCCGTCGCTGTTTAGCACCACTTCCCCAGAAACAGGAGGAATAGCAATGGTGTATGTTAAAGGGCGACCTTGAGAATCACGTGCAGCAATAATCCCTTGTATAACCTGACCAGCAACAACCGTTACTTCTTGATCTTGAGCCTGAATTTCATTTATAGGATTCGTTATACTAATTGTGACAACCGTCGTTAAGAAATCACCTAAATCATTTGCAATGTTGACTACAAAACTATCTAGTCCAATAAACCCTGTGTTTGGAGTATAAATAAACGTGCCATCTGAGTTAAGAATAACGGTTCCGTTTGCAGGTGCAACTAGTGCTGTAAATGTTAAAGGTCGATTTAACGTGTCCGTAGCTATAACCTGACCGCTAATTGATTCACCTTGAAGACCGGTAACCGTCAGTGGTTCTACTATAATACTGTCTTGAATTTGCTCTACTACCACTCTAACAATTGCAATAGCTGAACTTCCTTGATCATTTTGGACAAGTACAGTAAAAGAATCAATTCCAAAAAATTGAGCATTTGGCCTGTAAATAAACGTGCCATTTGGGTTTACAGTGACAATTCCATTAACTGGTTCCGTATTTTGAGAAAAACGTAGCGGGCGATTTTCAGAGTCGGATGCAACAATCGCACCTTCAGCAATTTCATTTTGCAGTGTTTGAACAGCCATATCTTGAACCATGATGGTATTAAGGGGTCTGTCAACAATGACCGTAACCGTTGAAACAACTTCATCTCCCTGGTCGTTTACAATTAATACTTCAAAAGCATCCTGGCCACTGAACTCACTATTTGGTGTATATAAGAATGTACCATCTGAATTTACAACCGCTGTTCCATAGGTTGGAGACGAATTTAACAAGTAAGTTAACGGACGAGCTAAACGATCTGTTGCAATAATTTGCCCATCTACCGGTTGATTAATAAGTGTTCTTACGACTCGGTTTTGTGCTACTATTTGATTTAATAAAGCAGAAACTAGAATGGTAACTGTAGTTGTCGCCGTAAGCCCAATTTCATTTTGAACAAGAACACTAAATGAATCTGTGCCAGTAAAGTTTGCATTAGGGGTATAGATAAAAGTGCCGTCTTGATTTAGTATAACCTCACCATTTGATGCTCCACTGCCAAGGAGAGTATACGTAAGAAGCCTCCCTAACGGATCGCTTGCTATTATTGCTCCTGATACTATATCTCCTTCAATTAGCTGTACGGTTTGATCAGTGACAATTGGCTGCTGAGCTACCGGTCGCTGAATATATACCACAACAGTTGATATGCTACTGTTTCCTTCTGTATCTACAATAAGAACTGAAAAAACATCTGTTCCAAAGAAGTTTAGCTGCGGTACATATTCATATGTGCCATCTACATTAATCGTCACAGCTCCATTTTGTGGGTTTGTTTGAATCATATACATAAGTGGTAAGCCAGCTGTACTAACCGCCACCAACTGACCATTTATTGGAAAATTATAATCTCCTACTATTTCATAGTCCATGGTATCAATCTCGCTGGTTCCCACGATGACAATTATGACGCCTGTTCCTACTGCCTGAACACCGTTAACGTCCGTTACAATAATATCAAAAAAGTCTTCCCCAACAAATCCTGGTTCTGGCGTATAGGTGAACGTCCCGTCTTGATTAAGACTTACTGTTCCGTTAAGAGGGGCTAAGCCCAGCTGATAGTAAGCGATTAATCTATCTGGATCATCTACGATTATAGCTCCATCTACCGGTTCATTAATACTAGTTGTAACAGTCGTACCCAATACAGTAAAAGGTTGATTACTTCTTTGATTAATTGTTACAAAGACCGAACCAAAGCCTTGACCACCTTTTGCATCTTCAGCAATTATTGAAAAATTATCTTGACCAACATATCCTACGTTGGGAATGTAGGTGAAAATCCCATCACTATTAATGATTACCGTTCCGTTTAGCGGCTGAAGATTGGTTCGGAAAACAATTGAATCTCCATCTGGATCTGAAGCAAGTACTTGCCCGGTTGCTGAAGTTCCTTGTTCCGTTACAATAAATAAATCTGGAACAATAGGTGGAATGTTTGTGCTAAGAACATTAACTGTTGCAACTGAAATGGCCGCAGCTCCTGATGAATCTCGAAGTTCAACCGCAAATGAATCGACGCCTGTAAATCCTGGATTTGGTGTATACGTAAACGTGCCATCCACGTTAACAATCACTGTTCCATTAAACGCTGGGCCTACCAGTGAAAACGTAATTGGCTCTGCGTCTGGATCAACTCCTGGTATTTGCCCGCTTACTGATGTGTTTTCATTTGTATCAATCGTAAAGTCATTCGTTACTGGAGTACGATTTGCTCGTGCTATTGTGACGTTTATAATCGAAGTAGCCGTTAATCCGGTCGTATCCTCTACAATAACTCTGAAGCGATCTTCTCCAACGTAATCTAAGTTTGGTGTATAAATAAACGTACCGTCTCCGTTCACTGTAACAGTACCATTTTCAGGTAGTACTCCTATTCGATACGTAAGCAAATCACCATTGGGATCGGTACCTACCACTTGCCCAAGTACAGGTTGATTTTGAACAGTTGTAATAGAGTAGTTCGGCACGGCTGGTGGCTGCTCAACAGGTACCACAGTTATCATTATTTTCGTAATAACAAAGCTACCACCTGCATCTGTAATTCTTACAGCAAAAGTATCCATGCCAGAAAAATTTTCATTTGGCGTATACGTAAAGAAACCGTTATTATCAATTATTACTGCACCATTTACTGGTTGATTTTCAATGGTATAAACAAGTGGTAATCCTTCTGGATCGACAGCATTAATTTGAGATGAAACAGGTGTTTCTTCTAGGGTTGAAATAAACAGCTCATTTGGTGCAACAGGTGCATCGTCTACCGGTATTACAATAATTCTTATTATAGAAGTAGCTGTTCCACCTTGGTTATCACTTACAAGTACCGTAAATTCATCCACTCCGTTAAAGTTTACGTTTGCCGTGTACGTAAACGTGCCATCCTCGTTCACTTCTGCAACTCCATTTGCTGCTTGCGTTTGTAACGTATACGTCAATGGATCTCCGTCTACATCTGTTGCAAAAACGCGGCTTGTTAAAATCGTATCTTCTATCGTCGTAAATTCATAATTTGGCACCACTGGCGCATCGTTTTCTGGCGCTACCACCACTTGAATGTTCACGATGACAAAACCACCGCTTCCATCCGCTACCCGTAAGCTAAACGCGTCCGTTCCCGTAAAGTTAAGATTTGGGATGTACGTAAACGTACCGTCGGCATTCACCACAGCCGTTCCATTTATCGGTGCGTTTTCAATCGTAAAGGTTAGTGCGTCTCCATCGGGGTCTGTTGCATTAATAACACTTCCTACAGGCGTATCTTCAGAAGTCGTGATGGTAATCAGCGATGGCGCAATTGGCGCATCGTTCACAGGCGTCACGATTATCGTAATCGTGGATAACGCTGTGCCTCCTTGATCATCGCTCACTAGTACTGTAAATACATCTATTCCGTTAAAGTTTGCGTTTGGCGTATAGGTGAACGTGCCGTCTCCGTTCACAACAGCGACTCCGTTTCCTGCTTGCGTTTGGAGCGCGTATGTCAGAACATCTCCGTCCACATCTGTTCCGATGACACGACTCGTTAAAACCGTATCTTCTGCTGTCGTGAATTCGTAGTTTGGCACCACTGGCGCATCGTTTTCTGGCACTACTCCTACTTGGATGCTGACGATGACAAAGCCGCCGCTCGCATCCGCTACTCGTACGCTAAACGCGTCCGTTCCCGTAAAATTCAGATTTGGCGTGTACGTAAACGTACCGTCGGCATTCACAACAGCCGTTCCATTTATCGGTGCGTTTTCAATGATAAAGGTTAGTGCGTCTTCATCTGGGTCTGTTGCATTAATAACACTTCCTACAGGCGTATCTTCTGCTGTGGTGATGATAATCAGCGATGGTGCAATCGGCGCATCGTTCACAGGCGTCACGGTTATCGTAATCGTGGATAACGCTGTGCCTCCTTGATTATCACTCACTAGTACTGTAAATACATCTATTCCGTTAAAGTTCGCGTTTGGTGTATAGGTGAACGTGCCGTCTCCGTTTACAACAGCGACTCCATTTCCTGCTTGCGTTTGGAGCGCGTACGTCAGAACGTCTCCGTCTGCATCCGTTCCGATGACACGACTCGTTAAAACCGTATCTTCTGCTGTGGTGAATTCGTAATTTGGCACCACTGGCGCATCGTTTTCTGGCGCTACCACCACTTGAATGTTCACGATGACAAAACCGCCGCTCTCATCCGCTACTCGTACGCTAAACGAGTCCGTTCCCGTAAAGTTCAGATTTGGCGTGTACGTAAACGTACCGTCGGCATTCACAACAGCCGTTCCGTTGGTCGGTGCATTTTCAATGACAAAGGTTATTCCTTCTCCATCAGGGTCTGTTGCGTTAATAACACTTCCTACGGGCGTATCTTCAGCCGTTGTGATGATAATCAGCGATGGCGCAATCGGCGCATCGTTCACAGGTGTCACAGTTATGTTAACAGTGGATACTGCCGTAGCGCCTTGGGCATCGCTAACTAGAACGATGAACTGATCAACTCCATTAAAGTTCGCATTTGGGGTATATGAAAACGTGCCGTCCACGTTCACCACCGCAATGCCGCTTGTTGCTTGCGTTTGCAAACTATATGTTAATACGTCTCCATCTATATCGCTTCCAATAATCACATTGTTTAAAACCGTATCTTCGTTGATAGTAAAGCTATAGTTGGGTACAACCGGCGGGTCGTTCACCGGTATTACTGTGACCATAATTGTTGTAATAATAAACGCATCAGACGGATCACTAATTCGAACAGCAAAGGAGTCCATACCGTTATAATTCAGGTTCGGCGTATACGTAAACGTACCGTCTGTATTCACAACAGCCGTTCCGTTGGTCGGCGCACTTTCAATCGTAAAGGCCAGAACGTCTCCATCAGGGTCTGTTGCGTTAATAGTGCTTCCTACAAGCGTATCTTCCGCTGTCATAATTGTAATCAGCGATGGCGCAATTGGCGCATCGTTGACGGGTATCACAGTCACAGTGATGGTAGATACCACTGTTTCTCCTTGATTATCGCTCACTAACACCGTAAAGAAATCTGTACCGTTAAAGTTAGAATTCGGTGTATACGCAAACGTGCCGTCGGCATTCACAACAGCAACTCCATTTGCTGCTTGTGTTTGAAGTACGTACGTCAGCACGTCTCCGTCCACATCCGTTCCAATGACGCGGCTTGTTAAAATCGCTTCTTCATTTAACGTGAACTGATAGTTTGGTACTGTTGGAGCGTCATTTACTGGACTGACAGTAACCTGCACATTAACAATGACGAATGCTCCGCTTGGGTCTGCCACCCGTATAGTGAACGTATCCATTCCTGTAAAGTTAAGATTCGGTGTATACGTAAACGTACTATCAGCATTAATAACTGCAGTTCCGCTTGTTGGTGTACTTTCAATCGTAAAGGTCAACGCATCTCCATCTGGATCCGTAGCGTTAACAATATTTCCCACAGGCGTATCTTCCGCTGTCGTAATTGTAATTAGG
The DNA here is from genome assembly GCA_024134725.1 of Bacillus sp. 1780r2a1. Taxonomy (NCBI): domain Bacteria; kingdom Bacillati; phylum Bacillota; class Bacilli; order Caryophanales; family Bacillaceae; genus Bacillus; species Bacillus sp. 1780r2a1. The sequence continues at coordinate 2,437,221 of CP099863.1, forward strand.
AATGGAGCAACCGGCGCATCGTTGACGGGTGTCACTGTTACAGTGATGGTAGATACCACTGTTTCTCCTTGATTATCGCTCACTAACACCGTAAAGAAATCTGTACCGTTAAAGTTCGCGTTTGGGGTATACGTAAACGTACCATCGGCATTTACAACAGCGACTCCGTTTGCTGCTTGTATTTGGAGTACGTATGTCAGCACACCTCCGTCTACATCCGTTCCAATGACACGGCTTGTTAAAACCGTATCTTCATTCAACGTGAACTGATAGTTTGGTACAACTGGTGCATCATTTACTGGACTGACAGTGACCTGCACATTAACAATAGCGAATGCTCCGCTTGGGTCTGCCACTCGGATCGTAAACGTATCCGTTCCTGTAAAATTAAGGTTTGGGGTATACGTAAACGTGCCGTCGGCATTGGCTAATGCCGTGCCGTTTACCGGTGCACTTTCAACCGTAAAGGTCAGCGCATCTCCATCTGGATCCGTAGCGTTAATAACGCTTCCTACAAGCGTATCTTCAGCGGTCGTAATTGTAATCAGCGATGGCGCAATCGGCGCATCGTTGACGGGTGTCACTGTTACAGTGACAGTAGATATCGCTGTTCCTCCTTGATTATCACTGACTAACACCGTAAAGGCATCGATTCCGTTGAAGTTTACGTTTGGCGTATAGGTGAACGTACCGTCGGCATTCACAACAGCGACTCCGCTTCCTGCTTGTGTTTGGAGCGCATATGTCAGCACGTCTCCATCCACATCTGTTCCAATGACGCGGCTTGTTAAAATCGTATCTTCATTCAACATAAACTGATAGTTTGGCGCTATTGGAGCGTCGTTTACTGGACTGACAGTAACCTGCACATTAACAATGACAAATGCTCCGCTTGGATCTGCCACCCGTACCGTAAACGCGTCTGCTCCTGTAAAGTTAAGATTGGGGGTATACGTAAACGTGCCGTCTGCATTAATAACTGCAGTTCCGCTTATTGGTGCACTTTCGATTGTAAAGGTCAGCGCATCTCCATCTGGATCCGTGGCGTTAATGATACTTCCTACAGACATATCTTCAACCGTTGTAATTGTAATCAGCGATGGTGCAATCGGCGCATCGTTGACGGATGTTACTGTAACAGTAACGGTAGATATTGCTGTTCCTCCTTGATTATCACTGACTAACACCGTAAACACATCGATTCCGTTGAAGTTTACGTTTGGTGTATACGTAAATGTTCCATCCAAGTTTACTGCTGCCACTCCGTTTGTTGCTTGTGTTTGTAGAGCATACGTCAACGGATCTCCATCTATATCACTTCCAATAACTACGCTGTTCAATACCGTATCTTCATTAATTTCAAAACCATAATTAGGTACAATAGGTGAATCATTAACAGGAGTTACCGTCACCATAATAGTTGTAATGATAAATACACCAGATGGATCACTAATTCGAACAGTAAAAGAGTCCATGCCGTTATAATTTGCATTCGGCGTATACGTGAATGTTCCATCTGCGTTTACAACGGCAACTCCATTTACAGCCTGCGTTTGTAACGTATATGCCAATATGTCTCCGTCTGGGTCTGTAGCAATTACCTGCCCAGCCAAAATCGCATCTTCTGCAACAATAAAAGTTAATTCGTTTGGTCCTACAGGAGGATCATTCACTGGAGTTATCGTAACGGTTATAATGGATGTGGCTGTTCCTCCTTGACCATCATCAACAAGCACTGTAAAGCTGTCTAAACCATTGAAATTGAGACTTGGTATATACGTGTATACCCCTGTTGATTCAACAATGGCAGTTCCATTTGCTGGCTCAATAAGAAGTGAATAAACCAAGAGATTTCCATCCACGTCGGTTGCTATTACTTCTGAAGATACAGGTGTATCTTCAAGGGTTGTAAGCTGATAGTTTGGTACAACTGGTGCATCGTTCACTGAAGTTACCGTAATAATCTGAGAAGATGCTGCATTTCCTCCAAGATTATCTGTTACAAATACTGTGAATGAATCGTTCCCATTATAATTTTGGTCCGGCGTATACGTGTATGCACCTGTAGCAGAATTTAATATAACTGTTCCAAAAGTTGGAGGGTTTTGTACGGTATAAAAAAGAGGATTGCCTAACGTATTTGTTGCGTTAATTTGCCCTTGAACAGGAATATCTTCTGGAGTGGTTAATTGGCTGGCAAATGCAACAGTCGTACCGTTGGTTGCTAGTACGTCAACTGTAATAGTTGAGAGACCACTGGCACCTTGAGAATCCGTAACAAGCACTGTAAACACATCATCCCCAATAAAATCCAAATTAGGCGTATACGTAAATACTCCATCAACATTCAGCACCACTATACCGTTAGCTGGAATTTGATCTACCGTGTAAGTGAGCGAATCACCTTCAATATCTGAGGCAGGAACACTACTTATAACAGCAATATTTATAGTTGTTGTAACTGTTCGATTATTAACAATGGGGGGATCATTTACTGGTACAATTGTAACGAAAACACTTGAAACGGCTGTTCCTCCTTGGTTGTCTGAGACTAATACTGTAAACACATCGTTTCCGTTGTAATTCGCAGCTGGGATATACGTAAATGTACCGTTTAAGTTTACAAGTGCATTCCCATTTCTAGGTGCGTTTAATAAAGTAAACGTTAAGGCATCTCCGTCCGGGTCTGTACCTGGAATTTGGTTAAAAAGGAAAGTATCTTCTGCAATTGTAAAGACAAGGTTAGCTGTAACAGGCGGGTCATTAATCGCTTCTACATTTACTATAACTGTGGAAACCGCTGTGCCTCCTTGACCATCGCTCACCAATACCGTAAACGTATCCGTGCCGTTAAAATTGGGGTTCGGCGTATACGTAAACGTTCCGTCTGGATTTACTACTACTACTCCATTTCCTGCTTGCGTTTGAAGACTATATGTTAAAAAGTCTCCATCTACATCGTTTCCTACAATAACCCCAATCAATACGTCATCTTCTTCTGTTATAAAGGTGTAATTAGGTACCGTTGGCGCATCATTCACCGGTGCTATTGTAATAGTAATCGTTGATACCGCTGTGCCTCCTTGACCATCGCTTACCAATACCGTAAACGCATCCGTCCCGTTAAAATTGAGGTTTGGTGTATACGTAAACGTACCGTCTGCATTGACTACGGAAGCTCCGTTTATCGGACCATTTTGTAAACTAAACGTTAAGGCGTCTCCATCTGCATCCGTCGCCGTTACTTGATTAGTCAACGCCGTATCTTCTGCGATTAAAAAGAAAAGATTTCCCGTCACCGGCGGATCATTGACCGGTAACACCGTGATTGTGACGGTTGATACTGCCGTACCTCCTTGACCATCGCTTACCAACACCGTAAACACATCCGTACCGTTAAAGTTTTCATTTGGCGTATACGCAAACGTCCCGTCCGCGTTAACCACTGTCACTCCATTTGCCCCTTGAGCTTGAAGACTATACGTAAGCACATCTCCATCAAGGTCGATAGCAACAACACTTCCAATTGCCACGTTATCTTCCTGAATCGTAAACGTATAGTCAGGGACCGTTGGTGCGTCATTCACAGGTGCTATTGCAATGTTAACCGTTGATACCGCCGTGCCTCCTTGACCGTCGCTTACTAACACCGTAAACGCGTCGGTTCCGTTAAAATTCAGGTTTGGTGTATACGTAAACGTACCGTCCACGTTCACCACCACGATTCCATTGACCGGGGCATTTTGTAAGCTAAACGTTAAGGGATCTCCATCGGCATCCGTCGCTGTTACTTGATTTGTCAATACCGCATCTTCTGCGATTAAAAAGAAAAGATTTCCCGTCACTGGCGGGTCGTTCACCGCTAGTACGTTAACTGTGACGGTTGAGACTGCCGTCCCCCCTTGACCGTCGCTTACTAACACCGTAAACGCGTCGGTTCCGTTAAAATTCAGGTTTGGCGTATACGTAAACGTTCCGTCTGCGTTCACCACGGCTACTCCGTTTGCCCCTTGAGTTTGAAGACTATACGTAAGCACATCTCCATCAGGATCAACGGCAACAACGCTTCCAGTCGCTACGCTGTCTTCTTGAATGGTAAAGGTGTAATTAGGGACCGTTGGTGCGTCATTCACCGGCGCTATTGTAATGTTAATGGTTGAAACCGCCGTGCCTCCTTGACCATCGCTTACCAATACGGTAAACGCATCTGTTCCATTAAAATTGAGATTCGGCGTATACGTAAACGTTCCGTCTGCATTAACTACTGCTGCTCCGTTTATCGGACCATTTTGCAAGCTAAACGTTAATGCATCTCCATCGGCATCCGTTGCCGTTACTTGGTTCGTTAATATCGTATCTTCTTCAAGTAAAAAGAAAAGATTTCCCGTCACTGGTAGGTCGTTTACCGCTAGTACGTTAACTGTGACGGTTGAGACTGCCGTTGCTCCTTGACCGTCGCTTACCAACACCGTAAACGCGTCGGTTCCGTTAAAGTTCAGGTTTGGCGTATACGTAAACGTTCCGTCTGCGTTCACCACTGCCACTCCATTTGTGGCCTGTGTTTGGAGCGTATATGTTAAAGAATCTCCATCTACGTCGCTTCCTACAATGACTGCATTTATCTCACCGTCTTCTTGAATGGTAAAGGTATAATCAGGTACGGTTGGCGCATCGTTAACAGCTGTCACCGTAATCGTTACGGTTGAGACTGCCGTGCCTCCTTGACCGTCGCTTACCAATACCGTAAATGCATCTGTTCCGTTGAAATTGGAATTTGGCGTATACGTAAACGTTCCGTCCACGTTCACCACAGCAACTCCGTTCACAGGATTATTTTGTAAACCAAACGTTAAGAAGTCTCCATCTACGTCTGTTGCTGTTATTTGATTTGCTAGTACAGTATCCTCCCCAATTAAAAAGAAGAGATTCCCAGTCACTGGCGAATCGTTGACTGATAGTACATTAACCGTGACAGTTGAAGCTGCTGTACCTCCTTGACCATCGCTTACCAATACCGTAAACATATCCGTACCGTTAAAATTTTGGGTTGGTGTGTACGTAAATGCACCGTCTATGTTTACCACGGCTACTCCATTTGCTGCTTGCGTTTGAAGTGTATATGTTAACGGGTCTCCATCTACATCGTTTCCAACAATAACGCCACTTATTTCATTGTCTTCTGCAATTGTAAACGTGTAGTCAGGGACCGTTGGCGCATCATTAATAGCAGTAACCGTAATCGTTACGGTTGATACCGCTGTGCCTCCTTGACCATCACTTACCAATACGGTAAACACGTCTGTTCCGTTAAAATTGAGATTCGGCGTATACGTAAACGTTCCGTCCGCGTTCACCACCACGACTCCATTGACCGGGGCATTTTGTAAGCTAAACGTTAATGCATCTCCATCGGCATCCGTCGCCGTTACTTGATTCGTCAATATCGTATCTTCTTCAAGTAAAAAGAACAAATTCCCCGTCACTGGCGGGTCATTGACCGGTAACACCGTAATTGTGACGGTTGAGACTGCCGTCGCTCCTTGACCGTCGCTTACCAACACGGTAAACACATCCGTGCCGTTAAAATTGAGATTCGGCGTATACGTAAACGTTCCGTCCGTATTGACTATTGCTACTCCGTTTGCCCCTTGAGTTTGAAGCGTATACGTAAGCACATCTCCGTCAGGATCAACAGCCACAACCCTTCCAATTGCGGCATTATCTTCCTGAATCGTAAACGTATAGTCAGGGACCGTTGGCGCGTCATTCACAGGTGATATTGTAATGTTGACCGTTGATACTGCCGTGCCCCCTTGACCGTCGCTTACCAATACGGTAAACACGTCTGTTCCATTAAAATTGAGATTCGGCGTATACGTAAACGTTCCGTTTGCATTCACCACCACGACTCCATTGACGGGGGTATTTTGTAAGCTAAACGTTAATGCATCTCCGTCTACATCCGTCGCCGTTACTTGGTTTGTTAACACCGTATCTTCTGCCATTAAAAAGAACAGATTTCCCGTCACCGGCGGGTCGTTGACTGGTAACACCGTGATTGTGACGGTTGATACTGCCGTCCCTCCTTGACCGTCGCTTACCAATACGGTAAACACGTCCGTTCCGTTAAAATTTGGATTAGGCGTATACGTAAATGTTCCATCTGCGTTCACTACTGCCGTACCGTTTGCCCCTTGAGTTTGAAGCGTATACGTAAGCACATCTCCATCAGAATCAACAGCAACAATCCTTCCAGTTGCTGCACTGTCTTCTTGAATAGTAAACGTGTAATCAGGTACGGTTGGTGCGTCATTAACAGGTACTATGGTAATATTGACTGTTGATACCGCTGTCCCTCCTTGACCGTCGCTTACCAATACGGTAAACACGTCTGTTCCGTTAAAATTTAAATTCGGTGTATACGTAAACGTGCCGTTTGCGTTCACCAATACGACTCCATTAACCGGGGCATTTTGCAAGCTAAACGTTAATGAGTCTCCGTCCGCATCTGTTGCCGTCACTTGATTCGTCAATACCGTATCTTCTTCAATTAAAAAGAACAAATTTCCCGTCACTGGTGGATCGTTCACGGCTAGTACGTTAACCGTGACGGTTGATAGTACTGTCGCCCCTTGAACATCGCTCACCAGTACTGAAAACGTGTCCGTCCCGTTAAAATTGGAGTTCGGTGTATACGTAAACGTGCCGTTTGCGTTCACCACTGCCACTCCATTTGAAGCCTGTGCTTGAAGCCTATACGTTAAGGAATCTCCGTCTACATCGTTTCCAACAATGACCCCACTTAACGCGCCATCTTCCGCAATGGTAAACGTATAATTAGGTACGGTTGGCGCATCGTTAACAGCTGCCACCGTAATCGTTACGGTTGAGACTGCTGTCCCTCCTTGACCATCGCTTACCAATACGGTAAACACGTCCGTTCCATTAAAGTTTTCCTTCGGCGTATACGTAAATGTTCCGTCCACGTTTACTACGACTACTCCATTTGTTGGAGGATTTTGCAGACTAAAGGTTAAAGCATCTCCATCAGGGTCTACAGCCGTCACTCGATTAGACAATAGGGTGTCTTCATTAATTGTAAATGAAAGATTCCCTGTTACTGGTGGGTCGTTCACTGCCAGTACGTTAATTGTAATTGTCGAAATAGCCGTGCCTCCCTGACCATCGCTCACTAATACCGTAAACACGTCTGTTCCGTTAAAATTGGGATTCGGTGTGTACGTAAACGTGCCGTTTGCGTTCACCACTGCGATTCCGTTTGAAGCCTGCGCTTGAAGCACGTAAGTTAGAGGGTTTCCATCTACGTCTGTCCCTACAACTGCACCTGTAATAGACGCGTCTTCTTGCGTGGTAAACGCATAGTCTGGAACGGTTGGCGGATCATTAACGGCTATAATTGCTATCGTTACGATTGAAACGGCTGTACCCCCTTGACCATCACTCACTACAACACTAAATTGGTCCGTTCCATTAAAATTGAGATTTGGCGTATATGTGTATGTGCCATCTGCCCTAAGATTTACAAAGCCGTTGGTTGGCGTGTTTTGTAATGTAAATGTTAATACATCACCATCGGGATCAGTAGCAACGATCCGACCATTTAAAGGCGTGTCTTCAAGTGTTTCCAGAGAATAGTTTTGCGTACTAGGTGCATCATTCACAGGCGTAATAATAAGGGTTACGGTTGAGGTTGCTGTGCCTCCCTGACCATCATTCACAATAACTGTAAACGTATCCGTTCCGTTAAAATTTAATCTGGGTGTATAAATAAATTGTCCGTTAGGATTAACTGAGACGCTGCCATTAGCAGGAACTGTACCAAGTTGATAAGTTAGCGGATTACCATCTACATCATTTCCTACTACTTGCCCAATTGCAGGTGTATCTTCAGGATTTGTAACAGTATAGTTTGGAACGGTTGGTGCTGTGTTAACTGCCGTTACGTTGTTTAATAAGGATGCAGCACCTCCAGTGACTGTATTACCCGGAGTGCTTTGAAACTGATAGTTTAAAAATACTTGATTAGACAGCTGGGAGATATTTGTTAAAGGTCCTGCTACCTGTACTCGGTAAGTGACGGTAATGGTTTGGTTAATCCCAATAGTTCCCAGAGAAATGCCGTTTTGAATATTCGCATTCGGCTGTTGGACACCGTTAATAGTTAAACTATTAGCTATAAATCTAGTTGCATTGGATAATGCATCAGTTGCGATTACTAAACTAGCATCCGCCGTTCCCGTATTTTGGGCACGCACCGTGTAGGTAATAATATCACCTGTTCGCGCAGATGATACATTTGCTGTTTTTTCAACACTAACAATCGGGGCATTGATATCAATTTGTACACCAAGAGAATTAATAACGTATGTTTCTCCTTGCGTAGTTCCACGTACCACGGCACTGGTTTGGTTGTTTTGGAGCCTCGATGATACATCAATATTTGTAATATCCCACCCTTGACGAGCGCCTGAAATATTCGTTCCAACTGGATGATTGAGATTGCCAAACGTTCCCGATGTATCCAAGGTTCCAGCATCATTATTAATTTGTGAGGCAAAGAAGTTATTAATGGGATTATTTGGTCCAGATACGGCTTGAAGGGTAGCTGCTGTAGGGCCAAACTGAAGCTGATCTCCAGTTAAAATTGAATCTCCTTCAATTGTACTAATCAAAAGCCGTCCACTTACATTCCCAGTTACAGGTGTACCAAATCCCGATACAGTAGCCGTTGATGTTCCAGCGCTACTTGTCAATTCAGCTCCCACAAACACTGATAGATTACGAGAACGTTGCAAAGGATCTTCATAAACCACGGCCAACGTCCACCCTGCTGAATTGAGTGAGTTATCAGCATCAGATTGCGTACCAGGAACCCCAACAGCTGTATACGTGCCGGCTCCTGTTACTAAGTTGGTAACATTTGCACTGCGTACGTAAAATAAATTTGGAGAAGTGGTCAAGGTTGAGCTTGTTGCCGAATCAGGTGCAACAGTAAAATTTCCGTTTGGTGTTCGAAACGTAATTGAATTATTAATAAACGCGCTAACATTTTCACCCGTTACGCTATATGTTCCACCCCAGATAAGCTCCGCATATAAAATTCTTGTTGTAGTTGTAGGTAACCTTAAAACTGCACTTGACGAATTTTGCCTCCAATCTGCAGTTGTACCAAGCGAGTACGAACCATCAATTGAGTTTGGATTGGTACTAGAAAATGTTCCTATTGCATGAGCTGTTCCCGGGGCATTTGCATTATTTTGTTTACTGAGACCAAATGTATTGCCCGTAAATGTAATGGCCCCGTTCGCATTTCCTAAAAATCGATTAATATATGGCACAGTATTTCACCTCATCTTTTGCTATACATTTAATAAGATATAAAGAATTTTTCCAAAATGTTCCTGACAGTTTGAAAAATCAAGACATTTACCCAGCACACATTCTGTGAAGAGTTGAGTATACTAACTCATAGATTCTAGTAGAAAGGAATGAATAAAGCATTGTCATCCTCTTTATCCTCTCGCCAAACTCATTGTGTAAATGCATTTCACGTTTATGACTGGATTCAAAAGAAGTACGAGGGTGCGCTAGACGTCTTTAGAAGTAATGGAACAGACGGAATTATTAGCGGCATTAACTTATGCGACCTTCTGTTACAGCGCAATCGCTTCTTTATTGAAGCAATGATTGTTGATGAAAATGGATGTCCAATCTCACCCGAGCGCGGCATAGCTATCACTGAATTAACGAATTCAATGACGCGCTCAAAAAAACGCTTGAATGACGAAGAAAACTGTCCCGTTCTCCATCGAGCAGTAATTCAAAAACAAGGGCAATATCTTTTGACGCTCGTTGATAAAACAACTGGGCAAATTTGCAAATCTAATCCAATCCCCTTTACGATTCGAGAAACCGTATATCTTTATGCACCTCTAGATACAACTATTCAGGTTGACGTAACAAGCGTTGAGTTTAACGTTACACCTTCGTGCATTAACAACGTTCAAGAACTTCGTGTAGAAGTAAGTATCTGTCAAAGCATTACCAGTGGCTATACTAAAACAATTGAAATTGAGGGATCTTACATTACCCCTCGGGAAGATTTACAGCCAAGTCATTGTAAACACAAAAGCTGTTAGCATACCAAAAAGCACTGTTTCCAACTAAGAAACAGTGCTCTTTTATTGTTCTTTGGCAATCGCTTGCTGCATTGTACTTTTATGAGAAGAAATTACGCGTTTAACTTCTTTTCTAATGGTCCTGCCATAGCGCATGGTTCCCATTTTTTCATGAACCCTGTAATATAAAAGCGGATTATCAATATAGTGGATTGGAACCTGCTTAATAATTCTTAACCACATATCATAATCATGAGTGTAAAGTAAAGTTTCATTAAACGTACCTACGCGGTCGAACACTTCTTTTTTTATCATAACGGTACATCCATTGATAAAGTTTCCTTTACTCATCTCTTTAAGCATTCGTAATCGACTCTCATAAAAAACTCCAATTGACCTTGATGTAATCGCACCTTTTTTATTAATTAAGTGATAATCTGTATATGAGAAAGAAGCATTCTCTTTAAGCATAAATGTTAATTGATCTTCAATTTTATTCGCTGGGTAAACATCATCTGAGCTTAACCAGCAAATATATTCTCCAGAAGCGCGACGAAGTCCTACGTTTAAAGCACTAGCCGTTCCTCCATTTTCTTTTTCAATATAAATAATACGATGCAGATAAGGGCTGATTCTATCAGAATGTTCCGTTGCTCCATCGTTCACTACAATAATTTCGACATTTGAATATGTTTGCTTCAATAAGCTATCAAGAGCTTGATCAATGTAGGCGCAGTTATAAAAAGGTACGATAACTGATACTTTGCACACTTTATAAATCACTCCTTTTTACTACCCTATGAAATCGAAACAAATACGTGATTATACAGAGTTTTTATCGATAATGAACATAAACCTTTTCCTCATCATATATGTATGAAATAGCATGAAAGAAATGAAAACGCGTACTTGTATGCACAAATTGAAAAGAGGAGGTCCTCTCATATGCTTCACTCTTCTTACGCATCATTTTCTGGTAATGAACAGCTACAAGCGAGTCCACCAACTTCTGATGCTATTTCAAATACGTTTACAATTGAATTTTGGGTGCGTCCAACTAAGGAACAAACTCTTAGGAAAGAGAGTCGCTCCGGCGTATCCCCTCTTGAAAATCAACCTTTTGTAATTGCACCTGCTGACGATCAAGCTCTTACAGTCGCTGAAGCGTTCATTGCCATTTCCGTTGGCACCAATGGCATTTCTGTTTATGAAATTGGCAAAGATCATTTTACACCAACGCTTGTATATCCTTGTTCAATTGAGGGCTGGACACACGTAGCGCTCGTTTATCATCACCGTACTCCCTCTTTATACGTGAATGGTGTCCTAGCTAAAACGGGAATTTTAAGTCGCCGAAGAAAAATCATTCCTCACTTTTGTTTTGGTGGACACCCTTCATATGGGTACTTTCAAGGTGATTTACAAGAAGTTAGACTATGGAATATCGTACGAACAGAACCACTTATTCAAGCTTTTTATCAAACTATTATCGATCACATAGAAGGTCACATGATTCAGTATTGGCCGCTTTGTGAAGAAACAACCGTTCAAAGCTGTGTTGAAACAGGTGCTCACGTTATAGAAAACCCTGTAAAGTTACACAAAAAAAAGTTATTGTTTACGTTTTATATTCCAAGTGGAGGGGTTGAAACATTAAACCGGCAGCGCTTTTACGCTTTATCTGAATCAAGTATTCAATGTGATTTTTTATATACACAGCCTGGAACGGGCCTCCAAAACAAAGTCAATGCTTCTGTATTTGTGACCAATGAAGATGTGAAAATAAAAGAAATTATTTCAAAAGAAAACTATGATGCTATTATCGTTAATACAGATTATCTTCTTTTAAAAAGACTGCGACAATTAGGCTATAAAGGTCATTTAATTTATGAAGTGCAAGGATTAGGAACAGATAAAGAGTATACGAATGCTTATTTAAAGGGTCATGCACACTCTTATATTAAAAACTATAGCGATGCCATTCTATACCCTAACACTCCTCATCTTATCGATGCTTTCCAACAGTATTTGTCTTCAAAACAACAATTTTGCTTTCATAACTGTTTTGATACAAGGCAATTCCATTATCAACCGCTGCCAAAACAACCTACCCCAATTATTGGATGGGTAGGAAGGCTTGAGGACAATAAAAACTGGCGTGACTTCCTTCGCATTGGATCTCATATTATAAAACATTCAGCTGATGTAAAGCTTTGGATGTTCGAAGACAATACGCTTTCAACCTCCGCTGAGCGTGAAGCATTTGAGTGTTTAGTTGATCAGCTTAACCTCAGAAGTCATTTAACTATTTACGCCAATCAACCTCATGCCAAAATGGCAGAGTATTTTTCAATCATTGGGGATTCGGGAGGGTTTTTATGCTCCACTTCTAAAGTAGAGGGATTTGGCTATGCAGTATTAGAAGCAATGGTTTGTAAATGTCCCGTTTTATCTACGGATTCAGACGGTGTAAAAAGTTTTATTATCCATAACCAAACTGGAAAATTCTTTACATTAGGTAACATTGAAGAAGCCGTAAAAGAAGGAATAGAACTCCTTACCAATAAATCGCTGCGTGAAACGATTCGACACCAGGGTGTCACCCATATCATTCAGCACTTTTCACCCCAGGAATATGCAGCCAACTTTAAGCAAATGCTCTCTCAAATATAAAAAAACCCCCTTCCACTTTCTAAACTTCAATAAGTGGAAGGAGTTCACGTTATGAAACAGGGCCGATTGTAGTACCGGTAAACGTTAAAGGACCGGTAACGCGTGCTTGTGTTAAAAGTGGATTTAACAATTCAGCAGTAATCGTATACGCATGATAGCCAACAGGAGCATTTGAATCTACAATTTGAAATGCAGCAAGTCGAATTTCATTTACTGCCAGCGTACTTATTTGAGCAGACCCGATAATACCACCATCACGTAATACGCTAACTAAGATGTTGGGTAATCCTAAGAAAGAGCGAATCCCAATTGTACAATCTAATAACACGGTGGATCCTGGACGAGGAACTGCCAGTCCAAATTCAGCTAAAACAATAGTGCCGATAGTTGGAATAGCTCGGTCTAAACTATTATTAAAGTTACTCGGTACACTTGCATTAAAATCATCAATAGGTCTCAATTTGTTTCCTCCTTATATAAAAATATACTGACAATTTATTATATGAAATATAGTAAATTATGTTTGGACAAAAAACCAATTTTTACCAAAAATCTTGTAATTTCACTTTTTCTACTTGTCTTTCATACTATGTAACTAGCTCTTAATTTAAAGCACGTCAGGAAGAAGGGATTTGCAATGGAAAAAGTATCAATTATTATTCCTTTTTATAATTGTTCCTATGTTCAACAAGCAATTGAAAGTGCTCTGCAGCAAACCTATTCAAATATTGAAGTAATTGTTGTTAATGACGGCTCCACAATTCACACTGAAAAAGTGACTCCTTATTTAGATCGAATTCGCTATATTGAAAAGAAAAACGGGGGAACTGCCAGCGCTTTAAATGTTGGCATTCAGCATGCAACTGGTGATTACTTTGCATGGCTGAGCTCTGATGATTTATTTGTTCATGATAAAGTAGAAAAGCAGCTCCGCTTTATGAAGGCTCATAACGCCTATATAAGCCATTCAAACTACGCACTTATTAACAACAATAGCGAAGTTACTGTACCTTTAGCAGGCGTTTATTTTGACCGGAAGTTAGATTTTATTGAGCACCTTCAAATCGGCTGTAGCGTTAACGGCTGCACCATCATGATGAAAATGGACGTTTTTTCTACCCTCGGACTATTTAATGAAACGCTACGATTTACACAAGACTACGATTACTGGCTGCGCTGCGTTCCTGCCTACGAGTTTTATTATCTTAATGAACCGCTTGTTCACTATCGTGTTCATGAAGAAATGGGAACTAAGAAGCATACAAAAGAAATTGAGCGTGAAATTAAGGCAGTCCAAGAATCACACCGTTCCGTGCTCAACAACATGGTACAGCTTGAAAAAGGTTCATCACCTGGTCTTATTAATTCTTTGGCATCGCAGTCCTTTTCTCAGCCTGCAAACAAGCCTTTAAACATTACGTTTCCTATTTTAACGCTGTGCAAAGGTGGCGCTCAGCGCATGCTTGCTGATATTAGTAACGGCCTTGTTGATTTAGGGCATAATGTAACCATTTTAATGCCTCCACAAGGTGACATAGAGTATGACGTAAAAGCAAAGATTACAAGGACTCCTGGTGCTGTGATAACGGAGCAAGACTATCCAAACAGTGACTTAATTATCTCAAACTTCTACTCAACCGTTCCGTCTGCTGCGGCTGCAAGCGCTCAAGGAAAAGGCATTCACGCGCGCTTTAGCTTATGCTATGAGCCCGTGTTTCTTCCTGAACAAAGCGTTTCTTTTCAGTCTTACAATACAACACCTTATTTGCTTGTTATCTCACGCTACCAGCAAGAATTAATCTCATTACTTCATGGTATTAAAGGTGAACATATTCCTATTTATGTAAATCCTAACTTTTCAAAGCTGTCATTATCCAATAAAAGAAAACCGCTCACAATCTCTGCTATTGTGAGGATACCAGAAGGTGGATATTCTTGGCAGCGTGACCAGGATTATTTAATTGAGCAACTAAAGGTTGTCAAAAAACAGTTTCCAAGTGTACGAATCAATCTGATTTGTCCACCAAATGAGTTTGCTCAGTCTCCTATGTTACAAGACTTGCGAAATAAGGAAGGCTTTTTATTCTATTCTCCAAAAGATGACTATGAACTGTGCGCTTATTACAACCGAGCAGATATTTTTGTGACTTCTTCCATTTATGAAACAGCTGTTTTACCGGGGCTTGAAGCCATGAAGTGCGGTGCAGCAATCGTAGGTGTCTATGCCGGTGGAAATACCGAATACGGACGTCATGAAGAAACCTGCTTAATGTCTTACCGGTATGAAAATCGACTCGGTGAGGATATCATCCGCTTAATTCAAGATCCTGCACTCCTTGCAAAGTTGAAAAATAACGGTGAACAAGAAGCTGAAAGATGGCAGCTTTCAAACAGCGTCGCAGCATTTGAAAAAGCATGCTATTCCTTTTTACAAGATGCACACAAATAAACAGGCACATTTCACTGTGCCTGTTTATTTGTGTTGATGTTCATATAAGGAAGCTGTGCATTCCTATACGATTAAGATTCACATAATTATCCCTTTGTCCCTCCGGCTGTTAAGCCTGAGATAAAGTACTTTTGACAAACTAGGAATAAAAGAGCAATCGGAACGGCAATGAGTACAGACCCTGCCGCAAAAGCCGTAAATTGGTTCCCGAATTGTCTTGAAATCATATCATATAAGCCAACTGCCAAGGTGTAATTTTCGCCTGAACGAAGCAATACCTTTGCTAAAATGAAATCTCCAAACGGAGCTGTAAACGTAAATAATGCAATAACAGCAATGATTGGCTTGGCTAACGGCATAACGATTTGGAAAAAGATACGAAGATGCCCAGCTCCGTCCATCTTTGCAGACTCATCTAGCTCTTTTGGAATCGTATCTAAATACCCTTTCATTAACCATGTATTCATTGGAATAGCTCCACCTACATAGATTAAAATTAACCCAAGATGTGTATCGATTAACTTTGTAACCGTCGCAAGCACAAAAATAGCAATTAATGCTGCAAAGTTTGGAATCATTTGTAACACTAAAAACGTTAATAATCCATTTTTTCTTCCAACAAATCGATAGCGAGAAAATGAATAAGCAGTTAGGCTAACTAAAATAAGAGATAAAATCATAGTTGAGATACTAATTTTCAACGAGTTCGCATACCAAATTAAATAATTACTTTGGCTCGTATCAAATAAGGCTGCATAGTGCTTGAACGTAGCATTTTCCGGAAACATTTTTGAACCAGACAGGCTATCTCCGGGATTTAAAGACGAACCAATAATCCAAAGAATTGGATATAAGATAATGGCAAACATAACTAGTACAACTGCATATGATAAAGTGAGACGAATGGTTTTTTTTGTTTTTATACTCATAGTTACATCATATCCTCTTCTTGGAATGATTTTGTGCGCTTAAATTGCCATAGCGCCACAGTGATAACAATCACTGACAATAACATTGTAATGGCTGCAGCTTTTCCATATTGCTGAGTCGTCATCGTCAGCTTATAAATCCATGATATTAGAATATCTGTACTTCCAGCTGTTTGACCTGATACCGCAGGTCCACCAGCATTAAATAAGTAAATCACGTTAAAGTTGTTAAAGTTAAACGTATACTGGGTAATTAAAATTGGTGCCGTTGCAAAAAGAACAAGCGGTAACGTAATTTTCGTGAATTTTTGAACAGCCGTTGCCCCATCTACCGTTGCCGCTTCGTACAACTCTTCTGGAATTGATTGAAGCACACCTGTTGTCATTGCGAAGATAAACGGAAATCCTAACCACGTCTGGATCATAATTAAAGCCACTCGGCTCCAAAGTGGTTCCGTCATCCAATTTATTCCTTCAATTCCTAAAAAAGCGAGGATGTCATTATTAATCGCTCCGAAGGTCTCGTTAAACATTCCTGCAAACACTAGGATGGAAACAAAGCCTGGTACCGCCCAAGGTAAAATAAATACAGTACGAATAATTGCTTTCCCTTTTAAATCTTTTTGATTAATTAAAATCGCTAAAAAGATACCCAATGCTACTTGAAGGGTTGTTGCGCCAAATGTCCAAATTAACGTCCATGCAAACACGCTGATAAACGTTTCTCGCCAAATTGGCACCGTTGCCATATCAATAAAGTTCTTAAATCCTACCCAATCGACAAGCTTTGCTGGCGGTGAGTGGTAGAGATCATAGTTTGTAAATGCTAATAAAATAACAAACAAAATTGGAAAAATGACAACAAAAACAAGAAGAACAAAACCTGGTGAAATCATGAGATACGGAAATCCGTTATCTAGTAAATTGTGATATTGCTCTTTTACCGTACTGATACGTAGGCCTAAATCACGCTTCTCTCCGTTTTTATAGGCATCACGTAAGTTAAACACATAAAACCCGAGTGCAAACACGAGTAAAATAACGGACAAGATTCCGTATACTAGCAAGAAGATTGAATGGTCTCGCGGCAGCACTTCACCAAGTGTCACAAGTCCCCATAAACCAATGTTCAAAAAATCTTTAAATACAACAACGAAGGAAATAGTAAGTAGAAGAAACAACATTCCTTTTAGAATTTGACGATTATATAGCTGACCTAACCCGGGGATGATGGATAATCCTAACGCTATTTTACGATGGTTGCTACCTTGAAATGTTTGCTCGGGCTGATTTTCAGCATGTTTTAGCTCCATGTATGGCCTCTCCTTTTCATTCTAAATAAGCAAAATAGTAAGTCTTTTCATAGCGCAAACGCTTGCCTTATTAGTAAGGAAAGAGTACCCCTGAAGAATCAAAGGTACTTCTTTCCTTTAACAGATTGTTTATTTACCGCTGTGGTTTGCTTTGATGTTTTCTTCAATTGTTTTACGTGCTTCATCTAGAGCTTTTTTAGAATCCGCTTTACCCGTAATAACGGTTTGAACTGCGCTTTGCATTGGAGGCCAAACTTCTGACATTTCAGGAATCGACGGCATCGGTACTGCATCTTGAGATTGCATAGCAACTGCAGAAGCTAACTCATTGTCTTTAATAATTGGATCTTCAAGCAACGCTGTATTTGGTGGAATTTCTTGTGTTAACTCAAAGCGTTTTTTTGCATTCTCATCGTTTGTGATATGGTCAATAAATTTTTCAGCCCATTCTTTATTAGTTGAGAATGATGTAACGTTCCAACCTTTTACACCCATAAACGTTTTAACTGGTTCACCGTTTGGTAACTTTGGCATTGGAGCGGCACCAATATCAATTCCCGCTGCTTTATAGCCTTGGAAAGACCATGGACCATTCATAACAGAAGCTACTTTACCTTCGTTAAATAGACCGTCTAATGCGCTACCACCGTTTTCTCCAATAATACCATTCGGTAACAGCTTGTCTTTGTACCAAGTGTTGATGTAGTCAACTGCTTCAACTGCTTCAGCATTGTTGACACCCAAGTCTTTTGTATCAAATGAACCGTCTTTTTCACCGAATACGTAACCACCGTAACCACTTAGGAAACCATGTGCAAAGTAATAGTTATCCAGTAGCGCTAAAAAGCCATACTTCCCGTCTTTTGTGAAGTCTTCTGAAAAGGCTTTAAGTTCGTCCATTGTTTTTGGAGCTTCTTTCATCAATGCTTTGTTATACACAAGTACTGGCGTTTCCGTTGCTTTTGGCAAACCGTAAAGCTTACCATCAAACGTCATTGCATCAATTGATGATTCACTAAAGCGAGATGTTGTCTCATCTGAAGTAGTTGTTAACTCTGCAAGCAACCCTTTCGTAACAGCTGGACCAATGTTATCATGAGGAATTGTTACAACGTCTGGAGCTGTTCCAGCAGGCCCGTCCAACGCTAGCTGCTCCTGAATTTTTGTTGTTTCTACTTCTTTATACTCAATTTTAATACCATGTTCTTTTTCAAAACTTTTAATTGCATAGTCTAGTGCTGGTCCTTTATCTTTATCTTCCCAAACAACTAGCTTTTCTGGTTTTTCTCCCCCACTCCCAGATCCTGGTGTCGTACTTGTTGCACCTTCTTCTGGACCACACGCTGCTAACATACCTACTGTTAGCGCTGAAGTCATCAAAACTGATAACGCTTTCTTCATTTTAACCCCTCCGTTGACCTATTCTGTTTGACTTGTGCAACCGTTTGTACAATCCCTAAAAATAGAACGCTTTCATTTTATGGTGAAAACGTTTGCACTATCTACAATCTCTATTATACTTATAATCAACCATTTGACAACTACTCTTTTTCAGATTCGTATGAAAAACCAAATTTTATTTTCGAGACAGAGCTTTATCACTATATTTTTTACATATAATATAAAAAAAGTAAGTTTTTCTCACACTTTATCTAGCCAACAATCACATTCGCTATACCTATTATGATTTTTGCTCGCCTTGTATTAGAAATTCAACTTGCTTAAGCGTTTATTCACAAAGTCATAATACCTGCTCAATCAGCTGTTTTTTAGATAAACAAATCAGAATCTAATTGCGGTCATATTGTTTTGAAAGAGCATATGTAACGTAGAACCAGCTGCTTTTGGAATATGTATAAAAATAAGAAATTGATTATTTACACTCCCCTCCTTATAAAAAGAAAAGCTGCCTTTTTAGACAGCTTTCTTTTGTTTATTGATTTATATGAAGACGTGTACTACTTTAATCCTTGGTTTGTCGATGAAATGTCAGAATATCTAAAAGCGATTTCTCAAGCGAATAGTTTGGTTTCCAGCCTATAAGTTGAAGCGGTGACGTATCTGGTATTAAGAAAGGTTCACTGTTTGCTGTATCACTTGTAATCTGAAAATCTACGTGAGCAAACGTTCTCAGCATAGAGGCAACTTCTTTTAATGAATAGCAGGCAGAGGCGGCGATTTCATAAACTTCCTTACTTTGACCAAATAAGAATAAATGTTCATATGCTGCAACAGCGTCTCTCACGTCAATAAAATTGCGCCTGGCTTCTAAATTATTAATGTGAAGTTCTTTTTTTTCATTGTCTTTTTCCATACCAGCAATTTTTTTAGCGAAAATCGAACAAACACCGTTGGAATGCCCAGGTCCAATTAAGTTTGAAGGCTTTGCAATAACCACATCGAGATTATAGAGTTTTGCCCATGCCTCTGAAACTAAAATCTGCACCGTTTTTGAAAAGCTATATGGATGAGTAAGTGTTGAACTGTCAGAAGGATTATACTGGAGTGCAGATCCCGCTACTACAATGCGAGCAGCCGGCACTTTTTTTCTCATTCCTTCTAATAGATGCAGCGTTCCAATTACATTGCTGTTAACGTAAGACAAAGGCTGTTCCCATGAGCTCCCCACATGATTTTGACCAGCAAGATGAAGAATATAATGAGGATTTGTATCTTCAACGAGCTTTGTTACCTGAGATTCCTTTTCTAAATCACAGCTAACTACACGTACACCTTCACAAGGTACTTTCTTACGCATTGCAGCCGTTACTTCATAGCCTTTTTGCATAAAATGCGTTACGGCATGCTGTCCTGTAAAGCCGTTTGCTCCCGTAATAAGGATTCGCTTTCTCATTGCTTTTGCATCCAATCTTTCATCTCTTCTAGCATGACTCGGTAAGTAGGCGGCGTGTAAATATAGTCTGTTCGCGTATTTTTAATCGTCCGATCCAGTACAAATGCTTCATCTGCTTCAATCGTAACATCATCTTTTTGAAATACTTCTTTCATAAGCTGAAGCAGCTCGAATTTGGAGATTTTCGGCTCGGTCGCAAGGTGATAAAGACCCGTCACGTTCTGTTGAATAAACACTTCAATTGCCTTAGCAAGCTCTATTGTCGTTACACCGTTCCATAGCGCTCGCTTATAGCCTTTGATTTTTCCTGTTTGCTTCATAAACCATAGAAATAGGCCAATTCCGTCAGTTTTTAACTCAGGTCCAATGATTGAGGTGCGAACTGTTAAGTGCTTATCGCTAATAATTTCACCCAGCTGCTTGGATTGAGCATAAATGGAGGTTCCGTCAGGAGCATCACTTTCCGTATAGTCGCCTTTGTCCCCTAAAAAAACGCAATCTGTACTAATGTGAATCAGCTTTCCTTGGTAGCGCTCCGTTAGTTTGACGAGTTGATGAGGAAGAACGCTATTAACGTGAAAAGCAAGCTTACTATGTTGCTCCGCATGATGATTTAAAATACCGATACAATTAATTGTAATATCAGGCTTTTCTTGTTCCATTAATTTTTCTAGATCAGTAGCGTTTGTTACATCAACATACAATCCTTCTTTGTCATCTAAATCCCTTGATGTATAGACTACTTCGTACTGAGGTTTTTGTTTAAAATAAGAAGTGATAACGTGACCAGCCATTCCTTTTCCACCAAGGATTAGTATTTTCATTTAGATAAACCGTCCTTTCTCTAACATCTCTTTAATTTCTTCTTTCGTCATTAACTCTTTGCTAGAATTATAGTTCACAAGGTTTACAGGCCTAAAGTTTGCATAGTGCTCTTTTAAACCTGGAATATGAATTGGCGGTAAAATGACAAAATACTCTTCGTCATAAGCAATCGTTGTTGTACTTTCGTATTCTGACAGCAACAGCTCATGAATTTTTTCACCAGGACGAATACCTAGTATTTCGATATCGACATTTTCTTTGTTTGAAGCATCAATTAACACATAGGCAAGGTCAATGATTTTGCATGTTGGCATTTTCATAACGAAAATCTCACCGCCAAGGCTTTCAAATGTTGCTTTAAAGACAAGCTTGATTGCATCCTCTAGCGTTAAGAAAAAGCGTGTCATATCTAAATCTGTGATTCCTACTTTTCCTTTTTCTTGAATTTGTTTTTTAAATACGTGAATAACGCTTCCATTTGTTCCAAGTACATTTCCGCCTCGGATACACACAAATTTTGTCTTCGTGTTTAGTGTATTCGCATGAATAATTAAACGTTCGCCCATCGCCTTTGACAGCCCATAAAAATTCGATGGATTCGCCGCTTTATCAGTTGAAATGTAAATTACGCGCTTCACGTTACAAATAATAGCTGCGTCGATAACATTTTGCGTACCGTGTACGTTTGTTTTTAGTGCTTCTAACGGCTGATCCTCACAAACTGGAACATGCTTTAAAGCTGCAAGATGAAACACATAATCCACGCCTTGACATGCTTCAATCAATGAATCTTTTTCTTTAATATCCCCTATTAGGAACTGAAGCTTTGGGTCGTTGTCAAACTCTTGCTTCATTGTAAATTGATTGGATTCATTGCGTGAAATAATTCTAATTTCCTTCGGATCAAGAGTTAATAACTGCCTTACTAATTCGTATCCCCATGAGCCTGTGCCACCTGTAACTAAAATCGTTTGATTTTTAAACACTGTTAAGTCCTCCTAAAATTACTTTTATTACTTTATCCGAAACATCCGGATGATTGTACCCTTCTGGATAAGACCATTTACTCGATTGGTTTACCATGACTTTGACGCAGTTTACAATTTGATCTGCGTTTAAGCCTGACAGCATATTGCTACCACAATCGATCGTTTCAGGACGTTCTGTTGTTTTTCGAACCGTTACTGTTGGAACATGAAACAAGCAGCATTCTTCCTGAACGGTACCGCTATCTGTTAAAACACAAAGTGCATTTTTTTCAAGTTTTACAAAGTCAAAAAAACCGAACGGTTCATGAAACTCAACAAGTGGATGAACTTGAAGAGAAGGATGCTTATCAATGCGTGATTTTGTTCGTGGATGAATGCTGCAAATAATGCGCTTTTGAAATTCTTCAGCTACCTTATTAAGACCATTCATAATTTCAACTAAACGTTCTTCATAGTCAACGTTTTCAGCACGGTGTATCGTGACTAAGAAATAATCATTTTTTTTGATGCTTAGTGTTTCTAAAATAGAACTTGCGTTAATTTGAGGAGTGTAATGATTTAGCACTTCAAAAATAGGGTTTCCTGAAACCACGATTCGGTTTTTTGGAACACCTTCTCTAATAAGGTTTTCTTTACTTTGAGGGGTATAAGGAAGATTAATACTTGAAATAGCATCAATTACTTTTCTATTTTTTTCCTCAGGCACTTCGAGGTCAAAGCAACGATTTCCAGCTTCCATATGCATGACTGCAATTCCCATACGCTCTGCTAGAATTGCACTTAGTCCGCTATTTGTATCACCTAACACCAAAACTTTATCAGGCTTTTCTTTCAAAAAAATTGTTTCTAACTGAGCATACATTGTTGAAAGCTGTTGTCCTAACGTAGCTTGCTGATTAGCAAGCACATAGTCTGGCTTTCTAACCTGTAACTCTTGAAAAAATACGTCGCTAAGAGAAGCGGTAAAATTTTGACCTGTATGAACTAAAATATGTTTAGTTGCATAGCGGTCTAGTTTGTCAATAATTAAGCTTAGACGTATAATTTCAGGCCTGGTACCTAAAATGGTCATCACTTTCATTCTTTACACATCCTATACATAGTTTGGACTCCGTCTTCGCTGTATCCTCTTATTACTTTATGCGGGCAAGTAAGACTTGCTATAGGCGAGATTATTATCTTTATGCTATTAACCTACCTCTCATCATGAATCCAAACCTCATAGAATATATATACGTTGTATGCATAGAAATCTCTTAAAAATGATTATTCCGCCTGTAATTGACTAAGGTAAAAGGAGAATATTATGGAAAATATGCACGTTTTTCTCTGTGGCTATGAAAGTCCACATGTAGTTCAGCAGCTTTTAGCAAAATTGAGCGACGAGGCGTCTATTACTGTCATTGCCAAATCAGAAATTTTGCAATCAATTCCTCACCATGCAGATACAATATCTCTATCTAGTTATATAGGAAGCCAGCTAAACCAAAGAATTCAAAATTTAAATGGTGGGCACGTATTGTTTTTATTTAAAGGAGATGACGTAAACCTTTCGCTTTTAAAAAAGCAACCAGTAGATAAAATGAAGCTATACACTTATCCTTTAACAGCAGGAGAGTTAAAGCTACCTCTAATGTTTAAAAGCGCTGATTTAAAATTATTTCCATTTCCTGAAACATACGCATTTCCTTTTGTTGAAGCGATGTTTGCTTATTGGGTACGTACTCTTCGTGTAGATCAATGCTTATCTGTTAATGCAAAGAAAGCGATAAAAATGGGAATTCAAAAAGAAACGCGCTTTTCTTCAGCGTTTCTAGAAACTAATCAACTCTATCAATTTATCTCTGAACCTAAAGCCATTCCTTCTCTATCAATTATCCTAGCATCTTATAATATGAGATCTTTTATCCATACAGCTATCTCTTCATGCTTCATTCAAAGCATGCCTATTCCAAGTGAACAACTTTTTGTAGTGGATGATGGCTCCACGGATGGAACTGCTGAAGATTTAATTCACCTTCAATCACGGCTGGATTTTCAGCTTATCCAAACAGAAAATGGAGGAAAAGCACGGGCTCTAAACACTCTTTTGCCTTTACTTAAAACAGAATTTGTACTAGAGCTTGATGCCGACGACTGGCTTGATCCCAATGCTTTATCTGTTATTTCAAATCACTTACTTTCTATTCCTTCAGACGCCGCTGTTTTGTATGGAAATTTACGAAGGTGGAAAGAAAAGCCACATAATGAATTAAAGCTAATGGGTGTTACGAACGGACGACCCGTTCATTCAAAAAATGATCTTCTAAGCTACGCATTTCCAATGGGACCACGCATTTACCGCACTTCTTTTCTAAAAGCGATCGGCGGGTTTCCCGTTCTTTCTTTTTTAGATGGGCGTATGTACGAAGACGTCAGCGTCTTAAGTGCGCTAATGAAGCAGTATTCGGTATGCTACCGAGATTTCACCGTATACAACGTTCGTGATCACGTGAAAAGCATCACAAAAAAAAATCACTCCAACTGGAGCGATTTCATTAAGAATCTGGATTAATTAAACAGTGAAAAAGCGAACTGTGTTGATAGCAGATATAGGAACCCACATTGGAGTTGCACCATATCCCATTGATTCAACAACTATAATATAATCACAACCAACAGACGTAATAACGCCATCAATAATTCGATTGTCTAATCCAATTTCAGCTCGCTGACCATCAGAATTTGTCAATTGAGAAAGTAGTAAACTTTCAAACATACCATTATTCCTCCTTTTAATTAAAGTGGTGTTACTGTTTCAATTTGAGAAACTAAAACGAACGTTACAGCTAAATCATCTTCAACAACTACCACATAATCTGTACCTACAAATGATAAAACGCCTGTAATCGTCGGCTCTAAAACTGATGAAATTTCTAAAGTTACGCGCTCATTTACTAGTGATGATAAAGCGCCTACAAGTGGTGTTGAACAAGTAGGTGGTTCAACAGGTCCAGTAGTTTCTCCATTACAACAAATAGCACGAAGTGCAACTGCTCTTTTCATAAAAAATCGTCTCCTTTCATCTGTTAACATTTAGGAAAATATTGGACTTTTCACTAAATATTCTCTACAGTCTATGTAGCTTAAACGCGTTATGCTTAGATGCTTGACCTATAAAAACAAAAATTTGTAAAAAAAACGGCAAGAGCGGATTTTTCACTAATTCCACTCTTGCCGTCTTTTTAATACTATTATTTAAATGCTTGTTTAGCTAAGTTCATCACCGTCATGTCATCCATCGGCGGGTTATGAAGGCCTGCTCGTACGTCGCGATAATAGCGCTGAAGAGGGTTTTGTCGCTGCAAGCTTCGTGCACCAACAATTCTCATCGCTTTGTCTACCACCTGAAATGCACTATTTGTGACCACGTGCTTTACAGCAGCTAATTCTCCTGCCAATTCTTCACGATTTTGTCCTTCATCCCATTTGCGCGCCACGCTGTACATGAAATGTCGTGCTTTCATAAGCTCAAGTTCTATTTCCCCCATCTGCATTTGCACGTTGGGAAGTTCACTGATTGTTCCTTCTATACTGTTCGGTGAGTAGCTTTTCGCAAATTCTACCGCGTAGTCTCTCGCTGCAATGGCAATACCAATGTAGCATGCTGGAATATGCAATAGCCATCCGCTTGCGCCAGGCTTTTTACTTCCACCGATATATTCAGCTAAATATGCATCAGGAATACGGACGTCTTCAAGTACTAAGTCGTGACTTCCAGTTCCTCGCATTGCAATCATATCCCACGTTTCTTCGATTGAAAGCCCAGGGGTATCTCTTGGAATAATAAATTGTGCTACTTGGTTTGCTTCTTGCACAAAAGCTTTAACTAAGAAGTAGTCCAATGCAGGAGACATTGTCGTAAACGTTTTTCGGCCATTTAACACCCAGCCATCTTTTGTACGTTCCGCTTTGGTTTCAGGAAGTCCTCCTCTAGTAGGGCTTCCTGTTTTCGGTTCAGTGGCCGCACTGTTAATAAGCGCTCCTTTTTGAATTTCTCCAAATAAAAAGTCAAGCGTTTCTTTCTTCCACGGCTGCTTATCACGAAGATCCATCGTAATGCCCATATGCCACCCGATACTGAGCGCCGTGGATGAATCGCCTTGAGCAATTAACTCTTGAAACAGTAGAAAGTCATACAAAGATAAGCCTTTTCCTCCACTCGCTTCACTTAGCGACCAAGTTGTATAACCAACACTTTTTAAGTCAGCAATATTTTGAAAGGGAAAGATACTTTTTTCATCAATTTCTTGAGCACGCTCTTTAAAAGCTGGAATGAGAGCTGCAAGCTTTTGGTACGATTCTTTGTTTGCATCAGTGATAAATGAATTATGCATCATCAATCGCTCCTTTTTCATTAAATCTCTACTACGCCCATCGGTTTAATACTTATTATCATAGCACATCTATTTTCTATGGTGCACTTTCGGTGCTCATGATTACGAAAAGAAGGATAGGCACCCATTAGGCGTTTGTAACATATGTATAATTAATCCTCTCTCTCAATCGCTTTTTCCAAATATGGAAAAGGCGATTTCATTTGTGATATGCACCTATTTTTATTGCATTCATAAGCTACATAAACGGCATTTTTCGCCAAAGGAGGGTCGCTATGTTCCCGTTTGGAAAATCACCTTTTAAAGAGAATGGATTTGGAAAGATGAATATGAAAGATATCGACCAATATGTACAGCAAGTGTTATCTAACGCAATGGGGCAATCTTTTCCACAGTATATGAAAGAAAACGATTTCTTTAAGCATGCACATCAAATGTACAATCAACCACTTTCTTCCGAGCAACAGCGAGGTCCGTTAACGTCAAACGTTTTTCAAACGCACGATGAATGTATCGTCCAGCTTTCTTTTCCAAAACCTGATAAAGTTGAAGAAATCAAGGTTGCCTATACACCTTACTCATGTACAATTACAGGTACGTATGATGGTGAAGATTTCACAGAAGAATGTCAACTTCCTTGTACGGTCAGCCGAAAAGGAAGTAAAGCTACGTGCAGAAACGGCATTCTTGAAGTCAAGCTCATAAAGTATACAAATTTACCTGAAACAGAAATTGATGTTCATCACTTTGACTAAAAATGCTCGCTGTTTACACGGCGAGCATTTTTCATTGCATAACAAGGTGATATTTTTCAACTTCTCGTTTTATAATAGCTTTAATTTTTTTAGCATCCACTGCTTCTGTATCCGTATTTCTAACAGCACAAGCTACAAAATTACCTCGATTGATTCCCAACCCTCCGAGCTGAGCACTTACTTCCATTGCTGTTTCTAAAAGTGCTTCATCTTTAAGAGGCATATCCGTAACAACTACGACGTTCACCTGTTCCTTACTTTTTGTAAACAAGAATAACCACGTATATATTTCATCTTCGTAAAATGAAATTCGTGTAAAGCGATGATCGATTCCAGACCACGAAAGTAAATCGCTGCTTTTCTCTTCGTCTGTGTACTGAACGATTTGCTTACACCAATGGATACCCTTTCCGCTATCTCCCGTAGAAAGGGTGCGCAAGGACTGTTCAAAGCTTACTGACAGACACCGTTCATTTTCTATGAGCGTATATAAGTTGGAAAAAGCTTGTAGTACCTTCTCTTCTTTCGGGGGAACATATGCAAGCTGCCTTTTATGGACTCCAGGATGATAAAGCACGTGTAAATCCACCCCATAGACATGCTGAAGAGTTTGCTGGTCACTAAAAATCTCTTCAATACCTCTTGCATAAACCTCTCCATCTTTTAACAGGATGGCGTCATCAGCAAATAGTGCTGCAATGTTTAAATCATGTAAAATCGCCACAATGGTTAAGTTTTCTTCTCGCTGCAGCTCTTTTAATAAATGCAGCAGTTCCATCGCATGCTTTACGTCTAGATGATTTGTCGGTTCATCTAACAGCAAATATTCAGGTTCTTGCGCTAGAGCTTTAGCTAAAAGAACGCGCTGTTTTTCCCCACCGCTCAAAGCATTGAATGAGCGATGACGATATCGCCACACATCCGTTCTTTTCATCACTCTTTCAATTACTTCTTTATCATAAGGTGATTCATTATTTAAAAACCGTTTCGTTTGGAAAGGATAGCGACCAAGCGCCACAATTTCACGAACGGTAAACTCTAGACCGATTTGATTTTCCTGCGTCATAACCGCTATTTTTTGCGCTAACTGCGTAGCTGAATAGGAGGAAATTGACTTTTGTTCTAACTTAATTTCTCCTGCTGTTAGCGGAAGCACCCCCATCATTAAACGAATGAGCGTGGTCTTTCCGCTGCCGTTTGGTCCAAGAAGCGTGCAAAATGAGCCTTTTTCGACGGTAAAAGCTACGCTTTTGACAGTAGGACTATGCTTTTTGTAACCACCAGTTACATTACAAACCTCAATCATTCAATCCCTCTTTTCCGAATCCTTTCTTTAATAAGCAATAGCGTAAAAATAGGTGAGCCGATGAGCGCAGTTACCACACCAATTGGAAGCTCCTGCGGATTTAAAATGGTTCGTGCTACAAGATCTGCAAGCACTAAATAGCTACCCCCAATAAGAATGGAAAGAGGAAGCACATGCTTGTGATTTGCACCTACCACCAACCTTACTAAATGCGGAATAACAAGCCCTACAAAGCCAATTGCTCCAGAAACTGATACGGATGCACCTGTCAAAATAGCTGCTGACACCAAAATGATACGCTTCCTGCTTTTTACGTTAATTCCCATGAACTGCGCAGACTGGTCACCAAATGCAAACCCGTTTAGCTCACGAGTATTTGCAAGTAAGCCAATTGTACCGATAATGAAAAACGGGAGTAAAAGCTGAACATGCCCCCACCCTCTCATTGATACGCTTCCCATTAGCCAGTACAAAATTTCACGCACTCCTTGTTCTGACGATAGGGCAACCATAAGGGAAATCATCGCGCTCATGAATGATGACAAAATGATGCCCGCTAAAATAATGGTTTCGTTAGCTAATGTCCCACTCGCTAACTTTGTGATACCAAATACGAGTAAAAGCGTTAAGAAGCCAGATACAATTCCAATAATCGGTAGCGTATAGGTATGCATGCCAAATAGCTGCCAGTTAAAAAAGATAGCAAGCACTGTGCCAAGAGTAGCTCCAGATGATACTCCGATTGTATAAGGGTCTGCTAACGAGTTTCGAAGCAACCCTTGAAAAGCTGCTCCGGCGATGGCAAGAGCTGCTCCAACTAAAAAAGCAACGACCACGCGCGGAAATCGAATTTCCCAAATAATGAGTTCCATGTTACTCGGGCCATGATATAAAGTTAATCCAGACATATTTTGAACAATAATTTTAATAACGTCCGTAACGGTTAGAGACACCGTGCCTATAAAAACACCCGTAATCACGGTAGTTAAAACAAGGATTATACTAAAGAAATAAAATAATACAGTTTTGTTTACGATTTTTTTCATTTTACATCAACTCCCTCTATTCAAAACCGAGGGCCGGGATGTTAATCTTTTGTAAAGAATCTCTTACAGATAGCACGCCCAACCGTTTTATCTTGAATTGCTTTTATACTCACTCATAATTTTATAAATTTTTTTCATATCAATTGCTTTTCGAACGTGTGCAGCCAACTTTTGAAAAGACTCTGCCTTTCGTTCCCTGCTATTAAATGTTGTCTTAATCGGATCTAATCCTTTTTGCCGGCGAATATCGTTTAAATACGCGCGTCGAAAGCTATCATTATGAAAAATGTCGTGTACGTATGTACCAATTATGCGAGTGAAAGTCACCCCTTCTTTTATACCGTTTAGCTCCGCAAAATGTGAAATTGGCTCCGTAGACGTTGTTTCGCCCATATGAATTTCATATCCTTCAATTTGATAGAGCTGATTGCGCAAAATAGCATGTCCTGATACTCGTTTTGTTCGCTTCTTTGTTTTCATTACGGTATGAATAGGTAAAAGACCTAGCCCTTTAATCGATTTTTGGGCTGATTCCACTTCATTCGGGTCAGTTATCACTTCACCTAAAATTTGATATCCACCACAGATTCCAGCAATGTTTACCTTATTTTTCATCGCCAAAACAGCTTCTGCTAATCCTGTTTCATGCAAGTACTTTGCGTCTTCCAACGTGTTCTTACTGCCAGGAAAAACGATTACATCAGGTGTTCCAAGCTGAGAAGGCTTTGTCACAAGCCTTACGTGGCAATCATCCTCAAAATGAATGGGATCTAAATCTGTAAAATTCGACATGCGAGGATATGAAATAACGGCAACATCAAGTTCTTTAGCTGGATTTGGAAGTGTCGGATACGTAGTTAAAGCCAGTGAATCTTCTGCATCAATTTCCACATCATCCAGATAAGGAACCACACCTAAAACAGGAAGTCCCGTATATTCTTCAAACCAATCAAGCCCCGGCTGCAACAGCGATAAATCACCTCGAAACTTATTAATAACCACTCCTGCTATTTTAGATTTATGCTCTTCTGAAAGCAGCTGAATGGTTCCTACTAAGCTAGCAAAAACCCCACCTTTATCAATATCTCCTACTAAGATAACGGGAGATTGTGCAATATCAGCTACTCGCATATTAACAAGTTCACGGTCGTTTAAGTTAATTTCAGCAGGACTTCCTGCTCCTTCTATAACAACACACTCGTATTCAGAAGCAAGCTCTTCATACGCTTTGGTAATAATCCTATGCCCTGTTTCAAAGAAGTCTTTTCTATACTCGTATGCATACATATTTTGTAAAGGAACACCATGAACGACGATTTGAGCCTCATATTCTCTTGTTGGCTTGATTAAAATTGGGTTCATATTGGTTGTCGCTTCCACTCCTGCAGCTTCAGCTTGAATTCCCTGAGCACGGCCAATTTCTTTTCCATCTTTTGTGATATAAGAGTTGAGTGCCATATTTTGTGATTTAAATGGCGCTGTTTTGAAACCATCTTCTGCAAAAATCCGACAAAAAGCAGTTGTAAGTAAGCTTTTTCCAGCGTCGGAATGCGTTCCTTGAATCATAAGAGGAAGTGCTTTTTTCATCTTCATCACGCCTTTCATAGCAAAAAGCCTTGGCTAAAGACCAAGGCTTCATGACAACATCTTCATTCTTTGGATGTGCACGTCACCTATTTTCCCCGCCGAAAAATAAGAGTTAATGTTTAAAAGCAGGTCTCCTGGCTTGTGCTTCACTTTACTTCTGCACCTTCCTAGCTTATTGCTAGCGGTTAATTGCAGGTTCATCCACACTCACAGTAGCGGGGGCTGCATCGGATTTCCACCGATTTCCCTATTATCCTTAAACGAATAAGGCACTTTTAAAACATAATCGTTTATAAGTATTGTTTACGAAGCTGTTCTTGTAGGTTCTTTGTTCTTGACTGTGTCATTATACTTGCAGTTACAAAAACCAATAATGATAGAACAACGGGAAGCACAACTGTATGCATGCCAAATGGGTTAGGAACATAGGTGTGAATAAAGATATACGTTAAAAGCCCCGTCACCATCCCCGAAATTGCTCCGTATTTATTTCCTTTTGCCCAATATAATCCTAACACAATCGGCCAAATAAATACTGCTTCAAGTCCACCAAATGAAAATAAGTTAAACCAAATGAGTAGATCAGGTGGATTAATAGCAAATAGAAACACTAAGATTCCAATAATCATGGTTGTTAGGAAGCTCCATCTTTTCACCTGCTGCTCTTTTGCTTTTGGATTAACGTAATTTAAATATAAGTCTTTTACAATAGCAGAGCTAATAATTAATAAAATAGAATCAACCGTTGACATAATCGCTGCCATTGGTGCAGCAAGTACAATTCCAGCTAACCAAGGTGGTAATACTTTAAGGGTTAACGTTGGCATCACGGTATCTCCTACTTCAATTCCAGGAATTACGGCACGAGCAAATACACCAATAAGGTGCATTCCTAACATGATTACACCAACTACCACCGTACCGATAAGCATTGCTTGATGCATCGCTTTCGAATTTTTATACGACATCGCTCGAACGGCTACCTGTGGCAGTCCCACAACTCCTACTCCAACTAAAATCCAGAATGATGACACGTAAAGAGGTGTTAATGAACGGTCAGCTCCGTACGGACTTACAAGGTTTGGATTTTCGTTAACTAAATCTTTTATGATTGCTTCGATACCACCGCCAGCATAAACAGTAGCAATTAGCAAAATAATCGTTCCAACAAGCATTACAATTCCCTGCAGAGCATCGGTTAATACAACAGCACGAAACCCACCAATTGATACATAAACAAGGACGGTGACTGCAAAGATAACAAGTGCACTTTTGTATGAAATTCCGACAAATCCTTCAATTAATCTAGCCCCTCCAACCCACTGAGCAGCTAATGACGCAAATAAAAAAAGGACAATACTTACAGCAGAAACAATGACCACGGTATTGCTTTCATATCGTTTTTTCAGAAAATCAACAAGCGTAACGGCATTCATCTTTCGCGAAACAATGGCAAATTTTTTGCCAAGAGTTGTGAGAACAAAATAACCTGTCACAACTTGAATCACAGACAACAATACCCAGGCAAGTCCAGTTTGATAAGCGGTACCAGGACCACCAATAAAGCTGCTCGCACTTCCATACGTTGCCACCATTGTCATGGCAAGAACAAATCCTCCAAGCTCCCTGCTTCCTAGAAAGTAATCATTAATAAATGAGTTTGCTGTGCTTGTTCTTTTAGCGGTAATAAACCCAATAGCAAAAATCAATAGGACAAACACAATAAGTGGAACAATGACGGCCCAATTCATTTGCTCTCACCTCTTTCTTCATCTTCTAAAGGAAGATCTGAAAAGAAAAAGCGAACAACAATCCAGACCAGTAAAATAATGAGTGGAATTCCAACTATGCAACTATAAAAAAACCAGGCTGGAAATCCCAATATGTATGTATACTCTGACACGGGCTTTGAACCAAGTCCGTATGTAAAACCAAACCACCATGCAAAGTGGAAAATAGCCAGGCCGATACCAATTAAAGCTTCTTTATGTGCGATTCGATACCGCCAATCGGCTCTTTTCTTCATGTTCGTTCTCTCCTTCTTTGAAATGTTGCAGAAGATGTGCATTATGATTATAACGTTCCAAAACATATGAAGCTATCCTTTTTGCTAAATTCATGACATTTTTTCCTATTTAACGCTTAAATATTAAATAAAGACTACCTTGTATGCCAATTACTGCATTATACTAAATAGAAATAAACGATGGGAGTAGCCTATGAAAAGAAAACTTATCTACGTATTTACTTCTTTACTGCTTGGATACGTATTGTTCGCTTCGTATCATATTTACTCTGCAGCTAGTTCACCTCCTCCAAACAACGCAGATTACATTATGATTCTTGGAGCTAAGGTAAATGGAAGAGAGCTATCGTTAAGTTTACGAGAGCGTATGATTACTGCGCTACGCTATTTAGAAGATAACCCTTCAACAATCGCAATTGTCTCAGGTGGACAAGGTGATGATGAAGACATTTCTGAAGCGGAAGCGATGTCTACTTTTTTAGTAAATAATGGAATTGATTCTGCTCGCATTATCCAAGAAAATGAATCTACTTCCACTTATGAAAACTTTCTCTATACCAAAAATCTTATCGATATCACTGACAAAAAGATTGTACTCGTCAGCAACCAGTTTCATCTATACCGTGCATCACTGATTGCCAGAAGGCAAGGATATAACGTATATCCATTAGGTGCAGAAACACCAAACGTTGTGAAGCTTCAATCATACGGTCGTGAGTATGTGGCAATTATTAAAACTTGGATATTTGATCGTGAATAAGCCATTTCATTTTTAGATAGATAAGCAGTTTATTAACGAGTTTCCCTCAGCAGTTTCACTTTACTACTCCTTTTGCTAAAAGGCACGGTTATCCATTTGACACTCAGATACTTACTTTATGTAAGTATCTTCTCTTTGGTCGTGAAGTTTTAAGAAGTGTAGTGTCCATTGCTTTGTGCTATAATGTGTAGTATAGGAGTGAAACAAATGAATCAATCAACCTTATGTCCACGCTTTGAAAAAGCAATGACGATTTTAAGTCAGCGCTGGACCGGGCTCATTATTTATAAGCTTCTGTCTGGACCACAGCGCTTTTGTACCATCGAGTCATCCATTTCAGTAAGCGGTCGTGTCTTATCAGAACGCTTGAAAGACCTTGAACAACAAGGGATTGTTAAGCGTGAAGTTTTTCCAGAAACGCCCGTACGCATCGAGTATTCCTTAACTGAAAAAGGAAAAGCGCTTGAACCTATTATGAAAGAAATTGAAAAATGGTCACAGCACTGGTTGGAAGAAGACAACTTGTCATAACGCAAACAAAGAAAGCCCCCTATAAAAGGGGGTTTTCTTTACTTTATTTTATTGTGCTACTGCCGCTAGCTTTTCACGATACTTCTTCGTAACGTTTACCATCTGAGTTAAAGCATCGATTACCTGCTTTTCATTTCTTGTTTTTAAACCGCAGTCTGGATTAACCCAGAACTGTGCTGGATTTAATGCTCGAAGGGCACGGTCAAGATTATTTGTCATTTCTTCAAAGCTTGGAATGCGAGGGCTATGAATATCGTAAATACCAAGTCCAATTTCTTTATCGTATGAATATTGCTCAAATGAAGAAATAATATTGCCATGACTTCTTGATGCTTCAATTGAAATAACATCTGCGTCTAATGCAGAGATTGTATCAATCATATCATCAAACTTTGAATAGCACATATGTGTATGAATTTGCGTTGTATCTTCCACTCCTGTTGTTGCTAAACGGAATGCTTCAACAGTAGCCTTTAAATAAGCTTCTTGCTTTTCAGCTCGAATTGGCAAGCCTTCTCGCAGAGCAGGTTCATCCACTTGGATCATATGAACGCCCGCTTCTTCAAGCGCTTTAACTTCTTTTCGAATGGCCAATGCAATTTGATTCATGCTTTCATATTTCGAGATATCTGTGCGTGGGAATGACCAGTTTAAAATCGTGATTGGTCCTGTCAGCATTCCCTTCACAACTTTTTCTGTTAAGCTTTGTGCATAGACAATTTCCTTGACTGTCATTGGTTCGACTAAATAAACATCTCCGTATACCACAGGTGGTCGTACGCAGCGAGATCCATATGATTGAACCCAACCATTTTTCGTTGTTAACATACCACCTAAACGCTCACCAAAAAATTCAACCATATCTGTACGTTCAAACTCACCGTGAACCAGCACATCAATTCCAATTTCTTCTTGAATCTCGATCCAACGCTTTGTTTCTTCCTTTATAAATGCTTCATACTGTTCGTTTGTTAACTGACCTTGTTTCCATTTTAAGCGCTTCGAACGAACCTCTGCTGTCTGTGGTAAGCTCCCAATTGTTGTAGTTGGTAATAGCGGCAAATCAAATTTTTCTTTTTGCAAACGCTGACGCTCAGCTACAGAAGCACGTGTTACGGCTTGTTCATCAATTTCTTCTAGCTCTGCTCTCGTTTTCGCATGAACGCGATTTGCAACCTTTGAAAATACCTCAATCTCTTGCTGATGTGCTTTTACTGCTTCGCTATTCCCATTTAAAAGGTCTTTTAAAAGCTCTAGCTCAGTAAGCTTTTCTTCAGCAAAACTTAAGCCAGCTCGAATATCAGCTGCTAGTTCTTGTTCAGTTTCTACCGTTACAGGAACATGAAGCAGTGTACTAGACGGCTGAACAATTACCTCTTCTTTTCCTACTAATTTTTGTAATTCACTTACAAGCGCAGCTTTTTCAGCTAAGTTACTTTTCCACACGTTGCGACCATCAATAACGCCTGCAAAAAGCTTTTTTCCTTTTGGAAAGCCGTTTGCTTTTATCGCTTCACTATTTTTTCTCTCATCATGTACAAAATCTAACCCAAAAGCTTTCACAGGAAGGTTCACAACAGATTGATAATTATCCAATGCTTCAAAATACGTTTGAACGATGAGATTAGCACCCGGCACTTCCTCTGAAACGCGTTGATAAAATGCTTGAATTTCTTTCCAGTATCCCTCTGCTTTGTTCGTCACAAAAATTGGTTCGTCGATTTGAATCCATTCTGCGCCTGCTTCATGTAATTCCTTAATGACTTGAATGTAAAGCGGAGTTAATTGAGCGAATAAAGTTGATACTTCTTCCGACTTAAATCCTTTACCTAATAAGATGAAGGTTGCTGGTCCAATTAGGAACGGCTTACCGTTAAGTGCTAATTCGTCCTTTGCTTTTTGCCAATATGCTAACGGTCTGTTTTCATTTAATACTGGCTTTACGTCAGTAAACTCTGGGACAATGTAGTGATAATTGGTATTAAACCACTTAGTCATTTCACATGCCTCTGCTTCTTTATTCCCTCTTGCCATTGCATAATATGTATCAAGAGAAGATAGATTTTGCTGTTTAAAACGGTTTGGAATAATATTAAACATAACCGCGGTATCAAGCATGTGATCGTAGTAACTAAAATCACCTACTGAAACAAAATCAATCCCCTTATCTTTTTGAATACGAAGCTGATTAACATATAATTCATGAAGCTGGTTGTGCAACTCTGCTTCTGTTGATTCCTGCTTCCAATAAGACTCAATTACTTTTTTCCATTCTCTATTTCTACCAATTCTTGGATATCCAATTGTTGCTGTGTTAATTGTCATTTCAATCTCCTCGTTTCGTCTATTTTTCTGCAATAAAAAAACTCTCTTGAAAGAGAGTTAGACGACAGCTTTAAGAAGTATTGAACAACATATACTTTTGTTTCAATACCAAGCTAATCACCTCTCCCTATTACGCGTAGGTTGTGAGTGCAAACAACAGGCAGGTCTCCTGACTTAGAATCATCGCTTATTATCACCTTCCCATTTCATAAACAGTGGTTTACTGATAATAAGCTCCTCTTTACAGTGGCGCGACCGTGTCGGATTTTCACCGATCTTCCCTTTTAAGCTAAAACAAGCGTCTTAGCACCTCTTGCATGAACATATTCACTTTATACACTAATTCCCTTTCAGAAAGGAATTGAACATAACGATACATGATTTCGATAATTAAATCAAGTCTGATTTTTCTAATTTTTATAAAGAATACGCTTTCATATAACTAAGCTTTTATAGAAAATAAAAATAGCAGGCTATAGGTATAGCCTATAGCCTGCTTGCACGCTTACTTTGGTTAATGTTCATAAATCATCTTGCGGGTCATTCCACCATCTACAACTACGTTCGTTCCCGTTACAAAATCATTGTCTGGGTGCGTTAGATAAAGACACGCTTTTGCAATATCTTCTGGAGTACCAACTCGATTAGATGGATGCTGAGCATGATCAATATCTCGAAGTTCTTCATATTGCTGGGTCTCAATCCACCCAGGCGAAATTGCGTTGACGGTAATCTTGTCTGGTCCAAGTGAAATGGCAAGAGCATGCGTTAGCGCCACAATCCCACCTTTTGTAGCAGCATATGCTTCAGTATTTGGCTCTGACATAACAGCACGCGTAGAAGCTAAGTTTACAATGGAACCACCCATTTTGTTATTTCGCATCACTTTTGCTGCTTCTCTCGAGCATAAAAATACGCTTCGCAAATTAAGATTTATGATATCATCCCATTCATCTAGCGTTAACTCATAAGGAGACTTCCACTTTGTTACCCCAGCATTATTAACCAAAATGGTAATTGATCCATACGCTGAAACAGTTTCTTTGATGAGGTTGATAACATCTTCTTCTTTTCTTACATCTGTGGGAATAAACATTGCTTGCGCGCCTGTTTCACGCAGCGTTTTAGCATGTTTATTCCCTTGTTCTTCATCAATATCTGCAATCACTACTTTAGCACCTTTTTTGGCGTAGGCGCTTACCACGCCTTTTCCAATTCCGCTTGCACCGCCGGTTACCACAACAACCTCACGTTCAAATGTCAAAGTTATCCCTCCTCTATACTTAATTCATTCACCTTTTTCTTCTGGTTGAAACAAGTAATCCGTTACAAATAATTTAAATGTATCGCTCGTTAATTTGCAGCCAGATGCTTTTGGATGACCTCCACCGCCAATGTGACCAACGATTTCAGCTAAATTAATCTCATCTTTCACCGCTCGAAATCCTAATTTTTTTCTTCCCATATCAACCATTACTGAAAAGTCGATTTCTTCGTGCTCTAAACATAATGCATTTCCCAGCTCTGACTGATAGGTGTCTGCGAAAACAATCCCTACTTTATATTTTTGCTCGGCAATCTCTACTTCTGCTTGCATCATTTGCTTTTGCTTGTCATAAATATATTTTTCAATTCGCTTTTCTTCCGCTTCAAGTAAAATTGCGTGCTTTTCTGTAAATTCAAAGCTTTGACTGGCATCAGTGTAAGATGCTTGTAATGTTTCATAAATCGTATCTTTAAACTCTTCATGGGAAATTAAGTAGTAAAGATGATTAAGTCTTTTTGCTTTTTCATTTTTCTCGTGAAACCAATCCCATGTATCAAATAAGCGTACGAGCTCTACGTATTCATCCATCATCTCCGTACGTTCTAAGAGATTATTTTCTAGTAAATATGTATAAAAAAGCGAAGTAGCTGCTGTTTTCGTTCCATTCTGATCTTCTGGTATCACATGAACCCAGTCGTATTTTTCAGCAAGCGGAAGTGCAGAAATATGATGGTCGATAAGCGTCACCTTTTGACCATTTTTCACAAGTTCATCCAGCTTAGCTGCTACTTCATCGTTTACGCTAATATCCGTTATGTATAAGTCTTGACCGTCGTTATCTTCTTCTATAAAATGTAGCACCGTGTCATTTATGCGTCCGATTCCTACCGTATCGTAATCAAGGTTCTCATCACCAAATGCTAAGCGAGCTAATAAAGCTGGGCTTACGCCATCTAAATCATTATGTGAAATTAATTTTACTTTTGTCATCAAAAAACTCCTTTAAATCATTATCAGTTACTCATTTACTTTAGTATGCGTGAATCTTTTTCCATTATAGCAAGGAATGAAAAAAAATGCGTACATCCTCACTTTTCATAAGAATGTACGCACAACATTCACGATGCTTGCTTCCTCGCTTTTTCTTTTGATTTCTTCTCATATGAGTCTACAACAACAGAAGCTGCAGCATCCCCGACGATATTAACGGACGTACGGAACATATCAAGAATACGATCAACTGCAGCAATTAAAGCAATTCCTTCAAC
This sequence comes from Bacillus sp. 1780r2a1, assembly GCA_024134725.1. NCBI lineage: Bacteria > Bacillati > Bacillota > Bacilli > Caryophanales > Bacillaceae > Bacillus > Bacillus sp. 1780r2a1. The sequence continues at coordinate 2,476,639 of CP099863.1, forward strand.
TGGAAGGTTGACCGCTGCTAGTACCATTGTTAACATAATCATCCCGGCTCCTGGAACACCTGCAGTACCAATTGATGCAATTGTAGTTGTAAACATAATTAGTAAAATTTCACTCATACCGAGATCAATTCCATAAAATTGTGCAATAAATAGGGCTGCAACACCTTGGTAAATCGCACTACCGTCCATATTCATTGTGGCTCCTAACGGTAATACAAAGCTTGCTGTTTCTTTTGAAACGCCAAGGTTTTCCTGAACGTTTTTCATTGAAACTGGTAGCGTTGCACCACTGCTTGCTGTACTAAAAGCGACAAGACCGGCTGGTGCAATTCCTTTTAAAAAAGTAAAAGGACTCATTCCAGCAAAGCCTTTAACCGCAAGAGAATACGCAACGAGAAGCTGTGTTAAGCAACCTAGCGCTACGGCAATAATCACCTTAGCAAGAGGTGCTAAAACAGCTAAACCGTATTCACCAATAATCGGTGCTACCATTCCAAAGATACCGATTGGTGCAATGACCATAATACCACTTGTAATTTTAAACATGACTGTGGAAAAAGATTCAAATAGCTTTTGAACTGGCCTTGCTGGCTCTCCTACAAATAAAATCCCTAGACCAATTGCAATTGCCATAAAGATAATTTGGAGGATATTCCCTTCCATTAACGCTGCAAATGGATTTTCGGGAATCATGTTTAGCACCGTCTCCGTGATCGTTGGTGCTTCTCCACTAGGCACAGTGGCTCCTTGGGGTAACGACACGTTAGCTCCTGTACCAGGTGCTAAAATTACGGCATATACAATACCAATTGTCACAGCAATTAATGTTGTAAAGAGGTAAAAAACAATCGTTCGTCCTCCCATACTAAAAAGCTGCTTCGTATCTTGTAAACTTGTTACGCCCACAATAAGCGTCGTTAAAATTAAAGGCGCCATAATAAATTTAATGAGCCTTAGAAACAAATCGCCAAGCGGCTGCACGACAGACATCTTATCTCCAAAGATAAGACCGAGCGCAACAGCTACGACGAATGCTACTAATACCTGCGTTAGTAACGATGGTTTCTTCATAGTTGTTCTCTCCTCATAATGATATTCCCGCTATATCCCATCGCCTTAACTGCTACGCAGCAACTCCCCTTTTTTGCATATTTATACATATTTTGTTTACTGCATATTATACACTTTCGGTTTATCACACTACCATCTTATTCTCCATAAGGACACGTGTCAACCCTCAAAAAACTAAAAAACGAACAAAAAATAACCAATAATCATTTTTGTTCGTTTTTTTAGATTAATCAGGAGAAATCCCTTTAAAAAAGATATGTAAAATTTCCAAAGACTTATTTTTATCGAAAGAAGCTATATCATTGGGAGATAGCTGATCTATCTGTGTTTTTAAAGCTTGAATATAAAATAAAATTGTATCAACAGATAATTTTGGATTAATTTCTCCTTTTTGCTGGGAAATCTTAATAAACTTAATCAGTAGAGGCAACAATTGTTCCGTATAGAAAGATTGAAACCATTTTTGCAAGGGTTCGTCTTCCAGAATTAACTCTTGCAAAAATTGAGGATTAATTGTAGTAAAAGACTTTGATTTTTCAAACATAATATTCTTTAGTTTTGTTTCAAACTTTGAATTGCTTAAAAGGAGCTGTTCATATAATTCAAACTGTTTCTTCAGATAAGCCTTTATTGTTTCTCGAATAAGCTGCTCTTTATTCTCAAAATGATTATAGATGGTTACCTGGGATACTTTTGCTTCTTTTGCAATTTTAGCGATATTCATACCGCTTGGACCAAACTGATTAAATAGTTTTAGCGTTGCGCTTTGTATATCTTGCTGTTTTTTCTGCTTTCTTCTTTCAAATCCATTCATCTTTACATCACCAAGCTTATTTTATCAAAAATATGAAATACATATAAGCAATTATTTCAAAAAGTATTGCAAGTTATTTCAAATCAGCATACAATAATTTTGAAATATTTTATTGTTAATATTTCAAAATTACCTTTTCACACAAAGGAGTTAATATGTATGATTCATTTAGAAAGCTTAACCAAGCAGTTTTCAAATCAAAAAGGCATTTTTAATGTTTCACTACATGTAAATGAAGGTGAAGTTCTTGGCTTTTTGGGCCCTAACGGAGCAGGAAAGTCTACTACTATTCGTCATTTAATGGGATTTATCCAACCAGATCAAGGGAGCTCTTTTATCAATGGGCTTAATACATGGAAAGAAGCCAATAAAGTTCAAAAAATAGTAGGTTATCTTCCTGGAGAAATTTCGTTTTTAGACGATATGACCGGCATGCAGTTTTTAGAATTAATGACGAAAATGAAAGGGATAAAAGACATCAGTTATCGAACCTATCTCATTGAGCTTCTTCAGTTTGATCCGACGATTTCCATTCGAAAGATGTCTAAAGGTATGAAGCAAAAGGCGGGGATTGTTACTGCTTTTATGAATCGCCCTAACGTTTTAATCTTAGATGAACCAACATCTGGTCTTGACCCGCTCATGCAACAGATATTCATTGATTTACTCGTTGAACATAAAAAGATGGGCACAACCACCTTTATGTCTTCTCACATTTTTTCAGAGGTTGAAAGAGTTTGCGATAAGATTGTCATTATTAAAGATGGAAGAATTGTAAAAGATGCACCTATTGAAGAGGTTCAAAGAAATAAGCGCAATACGTTTATTGTAGCAGTCTCTACTCCTGAAGAAGTACAACGTATTGTTCATTCTCACTTAGATGCAACGCAGCTTGGAGAACTTGAAGTACAAATCGCTGTAACAGATTCTTTCCATGAGTTATTTCAGCTGTTATCTGACATGAACGTAACAAACTTTAAAAGCAAGAGTGAAAGATTAGAAGATTTATTTATGAACTATTACCAAGAAGGGGGAAAATCAATATGAACGGACCCTTACTTACAACGATGCTAAAAAGTCACGCAAAATCCATCTTAAGCTACACGCTAGGTTCCACTTTTTACTTGTTGCTCATTATTTATATTTATCCTTCAATCTCCCAAGTAGAAGGACTAAACGACCTTATAAAATCAATGCCAGAGAGTTTGTTAAAAACATTTGGCATTGAAAATGGATTATCGTCTTTAAGTGATTTTATAGCTGGTGAGTATTACGGCTTATTGTTGTTGGTATTGCTGAGTATTTTTTGCATCTTAACATCTGCTTCTCTCATTGCAAAGCTTGTTGACAATGGTTCTATGGCATACCTTTTGTCAACTCCAGCTTCACGAATGACCGTTGTTCTTACTCAAGCTGTTGTAGGAGTAATTGGATTGTTTATTATTATTTTTATAACAACAGCTTGTGGCATTATTGTCACAAAGTTTTTCACATCAATAAGCGAATTTGATATGTGGGGATTTGTGAAGATGAATATTGTTGTCTTTTTATTATTTTTCTTTATTTCTAGCTATTGCTTTTTATGTTCAAGCGTATGCAATGAATCAAAAAAAGCTTGGAGCATCCCAACAGCTATCACACTTTTATTTTACGGAATTGACCTTATAGGTAAACTATCTGACAAGCTGGAATCCCTTCGCTACGCTTCAATTTTCTACTATTTTAACCCAATTGAAATTGGACGTGGACACGAAGATATTTTTGTCACTTGCTTGCTATTTGGAATAGCTGGTGTACTTCTATATACAATAAGCGCTTTCTTATTTTCCAAACGCGACCTGCCTTTATAAAAAAGAGTTTGAGACATAGCAAAATGCTTGCTTCTAAGAGACGAACAATAGCTGTTCGCATCTCTTTGGTTTGTCTAAACAAGTTCGTTCCATTGCGCTATAGCCTACTCGCTTTCCGCGGGGAGGGACCTGAACTTTCTCGCTGCGCTGCGGAATCTCAGGTTTCCTTCTATTTCCCGCAGGCGTCAAATGCCCTATGCTTCATTCCATCCTGTTTCCAAACTGGTTTTTCCTAATCAACAAAAAACCTGAATGATTAAAAGTGGCAAACTCTTAATTATCCAGGTTTATCGTTGGCTGAATTACCTATATGCCAGCCTCTTTTTTTATCCTGCCTTCATAGGTATATTGCGATCTTGTTGGTAAATGTCATAAACTAAAAAACTAAATGCGTAGTAAAATGCAATGATTGCAATCGAATCTGACATAATATATATAGCTCCCAAACCAATTCCGACAACTAACGTCTGAAGGCTTAAGCGATCTTTTTGAAACGCCAGCTGTGACATGAAATAACCTAAACCAATTAAAATAGCTAATAACCAGCTATTTTGAATTTGCAAAATATCATGAATATAGATATAAAGACTTGGAAAATACACTAGCGTTTCTACTATGCTTGAAGTTCCACTATATGTAAGCCACCACTTGCGTTCTCGGTTCGTTTTTGGGACTGTTGCTTCAATTGAAGTCGGCATCTCCTGTTCCATAAATACCGTTTCTCCATGATCTTTCATCCATTGAAGCATAACCGATAATACAATAAATCCTAAAAAGATAAGCAATAATAAGTACTCAACCCAAGCTGGAAACATATTCTTCTGCTGTATGGTATCCAGATATACTGTTTGAAGTCCCCACTTCTCTACAGGCAGCGCATAGTATAGCATAATGACTGCGTAAAGAAGTAAAATGAGCACATAAAAAAACGACTGTTCTTTATAGTACCGAACTTTTTTCTCTTCAGATATTATTCGCCTGACCATAATACTTTCAAAGTAGGGACGAACAATACTGATAATTACGACTAAACAAGTAAATGCAATCATAAACCGCTTTAATCACCTTTTCACTTTTCATTATGTAATCAACTTTCCGTATGGTTCCTTATACAAAAAAGCAGCTATTCTTATCAATGGTTTCCTTTTCCTATAGTATCAAATATATGAAGTTATTTACAATGAAAATATTATGTGGAAATTAAGTTTGCCATGTTTATACCACTGATTGTAACCATTGGGGACCCACCTCCTGGATGAGTTGTTCCACCGACAAAATAAAGGCTTCTTACGTCTTTTGAAACGTTGCTAGGCCGAAGAAAGCTGTCCACTTTCCGATTAGCACTAATACCGTAAAGAGCCCCTTTGTACGCTCCAAATTGCTTTTCAATCCAGCTTGGGTTGATGATTTTTTGACAAGCTAAGGTAGATGTAATATCGACACCAAACCTTTTTAGCTTTTCATATATAACTTGTTCATAACCATCATCATTAGTCACTCCTGCTGGTGCGTTAACAAGAATAAATAAGTTATCACCAGGCGCTACGTTTTTATCTGTATAAGAAGAATTACAGATGTAGATTGTTGGATCTGACGGCAGCTGCTTTTTCTTAAACAGTTCATAGAATTCGTTTTTATAATCATCGGAAAAATAAACTTGATGATGAATAAGCGAATCATTTCTATTCTTTGTTCCAGCTAAAATAACATAAGCAGAAATAGAAGGTTCAAATTTGCTCACCATCTTGTTTGTGAAATGGGGACGGTCCGCTTCATCTACGAGAGACGGATAAGCTTGCAGTAGGTCACCATTCACAATAACGGAGTCTGCAGGCAATTTTTTACCCCTCTCAAGCTCAACCCCTACTGCCTTCTTATTCTCCACCTGTACTTTTTTAACTGCTTCATTTAGTATCAAGGTCCCTCCTGCCTTTTGAAACACTTCAGCAAATCCTTCAGCAATCCTAGGATTCCCCCCCTTAACATAGTAAACTCCTTCATTCATCTCTAAATGGCCAATCAATGAGAAAGTAGCAGGTGAAACATATGGTGAAGAGCCTATATACGTGGCGTAGCGGTTAAACGCGTTAATCACATTTTCATTGTCAAAAAAACGTCTGTGAAAAGAATCGATTGTTTCAAATGGCTTTACTTTAAGAAGACTCGTAAACAAAGACGGATTCATATAATCTTTCCATGATGAAAACGTTCGATAAAAAAACTCATCTTGTGCGATGGTATAGAGTTTTTTAACGCTTTCTAGGTATTGCTCATAGTTCTTTGCCCCTTTAGAATCTATTTGTTCCAGCTGGTGAATCATCTTATTTCGATTCGTTGTCATCATAAACGTTGAACCATCATTAAACCAATTTTTTGTATGATCATTTAATTTCATTAGAGGCATATAATCGTCTGGATTTTCTCCAGCCTCTTTAAACACTTGTTGAAAAACGTGTGGCATCGTAATTGTGTTTGGGCCAAAGTCAAAAGAATATTCTCCTAGCTTCATTGGCATCATTTTGCCGCCTACATGCCCATTCTTTTCAACAATTGTAACGTCAAAACCTCTCACTTGTAACAAAACACCCGCGGCTAATCCTCCTAAACCAGCTCCTACAATGATAATTTTCTTCATTTATAATGCCTTCCTTTCCATTGATAACCTTTGTGCTGGACGCTTTGTTTCATCGAATGGTTCATTAAGAATAGCAAGGTAATAGCAGAGATGGGCATCGTAATAAACAAATACCATTTTTGCTTAGCTGCTAGGTCAATAAGTAATCTTTGAAGAAAAAGAAGCAATAATGGCAACAGCAAAAGTACCTGTTCAGACACAATACCATATAAAAATAGCGGTACTGGAAGAACATAATAAACAATAAAAAACACCATGAGAGCAACGAGTTTATTAAGTGATCGCCCTAACCCTGTATACACATTTTTTGCAAAACCATTCCATACCTCATCATCTTTTTCATACATGTAGCAGTTGACATGAGACGTTACGTTAGCCAAAATTACTTTTTCACCTTTCTCTTTCAGTGCTCTTGCAATATGCACATCTTCGACTAACGAACTCTTAACGGCTTCATGTCCTCCTATGCTTTCATATGCTTCTCTTTCAAAGAACATAAACGCCCCGTGTGCTGCAGTTGCAGCTGGGTATTTCCCCCCGTTTGCAATGATGATTGGTAAATACGAAAACACTACAACATGCTGAAGAGGAACTAGGAGCGATTCCATTCGTTTCTTTACCGGAAATCTTGGAAAGCCCGTCACTAGCTTTGCTTTCTTTTTTTTAGCTAAGGCTAATACGTGTTGAATTGTATCCTTCTCTAAAACAACATCTGCATCAATAAATAGGTAGTAGTCACCGCTTGCTCGTTTTGAAAGCTGATGACAAGCGTGTACTTTACCAACCCAGCCTTCCTCTAAAGGCTTTCCTTCTATAACAGAAAACCTCTTATCACATTGTATTTCTTGTTCCAAAAGCTGTCGAGTTTGATCTGTCGATTGATCATCTAAAATAATGACTTCAATGGGCTGATAAGTAAGTCCTTTTAATGAACGTATGATGGACTTAACATTTCGTTCTTCATTACGCATAGGAATTAAAATAGAAACAAGTGGATCAACTTTGTTTTTGTTAAGCTGGTAGCTCGCTAAACGTGGCATCGTAAATATGTTAATAATGGTACCTATTATCATTATGATAAATAAAGCGCTATAATAAATCATCGCTTCACCTTCTCTTTCCACCAAGTTAACCACTCACTCAACGTTTTTCTCCCAGCCATAAACACGTCAAAAGTGGAAAGATCCTCGCTAACAAGCTTACTTTTAATACTATCTAACTCAGCAATTACAGCCTGTTCTAGCTTATGCGTTAATTCACTTCGACTGGTTTCTGTATTTACTTCTATAGGTTTACCTACTTTAATAAATAGCTCTGGACGCTGATCATGACGAAAACTATAGCAATATGCAATTGGAATGGCTTGTACACTCTTTTCTTTTAACATGATAAAAGCCGGGCCGTCTGAAAATTGCAGAGGTCGCTTCTCTAAGTGTTCTTCCTTTCCCTGAGGAAAAATCCATACGGATTTTTTTTCTCTTAGCAATTTCCTGGTATACAAAAGCGATTTCATAACATGCTTGGGCGAGGATGGATTAACGGAAAATGCTCCAATTTTTCGAAAGAATGGAAAAGAATTCATACCTTCTTCAGACATCATTGCGTAGCTATCATGCTTAAGTAACACTCGATTTATATAAAAGCTAATTAAGCCGTCCCACCAACTTGAGTGGTTGGCAATAAATAGAGTCGGTTTATTATTCTCAACTGCTTCCTCCATATCGATGTAAATACGATAAAACTGCTTTTTCAACTGATAGTGTACAAACAGCTGCAAAACTCTCTCAAATCGTTTGTCTTTCTCCGGATAAATCATATTCTTTTCTCCTTTTGGTATAAAACAAAAAGAATGCTATATGGAATTAACGTCATAAGCACAACTAACCACAAACCGTTGACCGCTGCCACAATGACAAACATCATAACAATGGCACTATATAAAACAACCATTCGACTTTCCCACTTTGGCTCTTCTTTTTTTTCTAAAGTCTCTAGCCAGAAGTAGAGGATAAACTGAATAAAAAATGAAAGTATAAACCAGCCTGAGAAATTAGAAAGTGGAATATCATAATAAAAGCTGTTTCCTTCCCATACCCAGTACTGCTTTACTACATAGGCCACTGGGTCAATCGCTAAATCCATAATGACTGCAAATATAGATGAGATTGTTGCGTATACTAGCCCCTTTACAAGATAAGGTAATTCCATCCTTTTCATAATACCAAGTGCAAGTACACGGCTAGTCACAATTACCATTAGCCACGCTGAACCAATGGTGAGCGGTACACCTAAAATTTTGGTACCAAAATCTTTCTCATAATCATATGAACCAAATAAAAAGTCATAGTGTACACCTAGACTTTCAATAACAATGGTTGCAACCATCACAAACATTGCGACGAGCAGTGCCGTCACCATTCGATATGATTTTGCCATATAGATAAAAGCAATGAAGCCACTTACATGTAAAAACACTACGTTTGCCCATTCAAGCCATGGCGGTAACCAATCAAAAGCAAGCAGAACAACTCCACATATGTACCAAATAATAAAAAATTGATAAATCTTTTCTGTCAATCTTTTTCCTCCTCTCAGTTTCTTTATTAACTGTAAAATGTAGCTAGTCGCTACTAAAGAAAGCTTTTTGCTTTTTAATATATCTATTGTACTTTATACCCCCGCACTCTCTTATTCATGCTAGAACATCATTATTATAAATCCTTTACCTCTTATGCTCTATTTTCAATATGTTCTTTACTATGTTATGTACAACCTTATTAATATTTGACATAAAAATAGACATGAATGATAAGCTGAACAATTCAACTTTCATTTCATGTCTATGGTGTAGCATTTGCTTTTTTAGCTAGTAAAAGCTGAATTGGCAATCCAACTATAAGTCCTGGAAGCACAGACAGCATCGGTAGCCAAATTGGCCCAAGCAATACCCCATTAATTTTCACTACTGAAGCATACATGATACCTACGGTTACGAAGTAAGCACAGCACGCAAACGGTATAAATGAGTAAAGAGGAGGTGCAGTAGCTTCTGCATCTTTAAAGCCATCCCACATTGCAAAAAAATACAAGCATGGGTAAAACATAATCCACTGCATGTCAACAGTGGCTAATGCCTGTTCCGTTTCACCTAAAAAACTTAATCGTATTGCAGAGTTAAAATGTGCGCCCATATTAATTAAAAATTCCAATGCTATAAACACAATCCCTTTTACGTACTGCTTGTTTAATAATTGACTAAACCCTGGTAGGGCAATATTCCACAGAATTGCTTCTAGTCTAGTCAAAAAATCGACTCTCACATTTTAGAATATGTACAGGGGGCACTTGGCTTCGTAATTGTTTTCTCATCCTTATCTACCTCGCATTGATTTACGAATAGTTTTAGTAAAGGAGAAAAATTTATACTCTGAAATGTAATTTTCTGTAAGGTTTTTTAACGCTATGAATCAAAGCAAGCTTTTTAATATTTACGAAGAGAAACAATATCTAAGCCTAACAGACGCTTTCTCAGGAACTGAAAGCATCTGTTAATAATTCTTTCAAGGGTTTTTGTATCATTTCCTAAAATTCTAATGGCACATCCATTTATCGCCAATTTTGAAATACCTATATATCCATTCTGCTCTTCGCTTATTACTTCATCATACAACTCGTCAATGACCGAATCGATAATTCCTTCAGCAATTGCTAAAAAAGAACCGAAATGCGTATAGCCCTCCATTTTCATAATCGCATGGATGTCTTCATGAGGAGATAAAAACAAGTGATCAAAAACCATTAACTGATTTTTTCGATAAATTTTCAACTTTGAGCGCACTGAATGATACTTAAATGTCTGTCCATCAGGTGACCAGCCTGGTGTAATGATATCAGAGATAAAAAACGTTGCTTTTTCTTCCATATGTACAGTTGTTTCTTGTATAAAACGCGCACCTTCGTATAAAATAAGTGGATCTGGAAGGTATTCAACCACTGCTCCTTTTCTTAAGAACAGCTCTGTTTCTTGAAACACAGGTTCGTGTGGCGTTCGGTATACTTTTGTTGCAGCCTGTGTGGTCAAGCAAACATGTGCATCCTCTTTAGCTGTGATGCACGCTTTATAATGGTCCCCTCCAACATATCCACCTCCTACATGTAGAAGGTAGATTGTCGGGATATGCTCTTCCATGTAGATTGGACGAGCTACTTTAAAAGCTCCATCATGATAGGTGTTATGAACAACCGTCTTATTTTTTACCTTGTGCGATTCAAGTTTTAAATAGCCTGTATAACTCATGATTCAATGCCGATAAGTAATACTTCTTTTTTAATCCACTGAATGACGTCAGCCAGCCCTTGATCCTTTTTCAAATTTGTAAATACAAAAGGCTTCTTGCCTCGTGCTGCAATTGTATCTTCTTTCATCACGTCTAAGCTTGCACCAACATACGGAGCTAAATCCGTCTTATTAATAATAAACAAGTCCGATTTAATCATCCCTTGTCCACCTTTACGGGGAATCTTTTCACCCTGAGCGACGTCAATGATATAAATAGAAAAATCCACAAGTTCTGGACTAAACGTTGCCGCTAAATTATCTCCGCCGCTTTCCACAAAAATCAGCTCAACGTCAGGATGTCTTTCAACCAGTTCATCGATTGCGGCAAAGTTCATAGAAGCATCTTCTCGAATAGCAGTGTGCGGACAACCTCCTGTTTCCACACCGATGATGCGTTCTTGAGGTAATACGCTGTTTTTCACTAAAAACTGAGCATCTTCTTTTGTATAGATATCATTTGTAATAACCGCCATGCTTAGCTCACTTTGTAATGCTCTGGTTAGCCTTTCTACAAGCATTGTTTTCCCCGCCCCTACAGGACCTCCTATACCAACTCTCATTGCATTCATTTTTTCGCCTTCACTATGAAGGCTTCCCTCCCTTATATTATTTTGTATTAAGACATAAATAAGCGGACGTGCAGACGTTCATGCTGCATTTGAGCAATTTCAAGCCCTGGCGTCATTGAACCAAGCTCACTCGAATCCGCACGAAGAATGTTCGTGACTGCTTGATCAATCTTTTCATGAAAAGCAAGTGAAATTCGCTGACCATCCGTTTGCCCAATTGGAATGCCACGAACTGCATTTTGAATAAGCGATGACACTGTAGCATACAAGTGCGTAGAAACAGCCGTTTGTTTACACACCCGTAATTGTTGAGCTATAATCGCAAAGACAATTGATGGATGACCAAAGCATTCTTTCCGTTGAATTTCGTGTTCATAGCATCTTAAAAGCTTGTTATTAAACAAATCAATACAAAGCTTTACCATTCTCTGACCAATTCTCCTTGTCCCTTCCCTTGTTTCTTTTGATAGCGTCAGCGCATACAGCTCTTGATCTAGCTCTATTATTTCCTGAAGATTCGCTTCTGACGCAAATTCGTATGCCAGCCGGCAAGCTAACCCATCTGTATAAGTAAGCTGCGTTTCTGTATACGTACTAAGAGCTTCAGAAAATGTATCGGCATTTGTGATTCGCTCTTTTTGGATATAGGTTTCCATACCAAACGAATGAGAAAAAGCCCCCGATGGAAAATTCGAATCACACAGCTGTACAAGCGCTAACAGTTGGTTAGTCATGACTATGTCCAATATGTCTAAATGCTTTTTGAACCGCTCTCTTTTCACGCTTATATGGAATTCTTAGTTCGTTAAGAAGCTCTTCAACTAAATAATCATATTGAACAAGCATTTCATTCTCTTCAAACTGCGCTGGCAAATGCCGATTTCCAAGTTGATGAGCAATCTCCCCCATCTGCTTAATACTTGTAGGTTGAATTGTTAATAAGTCATCTGCTACTACTTGAATGACAATCATATTTTTCTCATCCATATAAAGCACGTCACCATCTACAAGTTCACGACTTTCTTTTAGGCGAATTCCTAACTCTTTACCATGATCGGTGACAACTCGCTGCACGCGCTTTAACAGATGATCACTTTCCAAATACACTTTTTCAATATGCGGAGCTTTCTTTTCTAACGTAGCGACATTCCCAACAATTTGTTCTATTAACATTGCTTTCACCTCAAAATAAAAAGTATCGTTGTGCCATAGGTAATACTTCTGCTGGCTCACACGTAATTAATTCATCATCCACTCGTACTTCGTATGTTTGTGGATCCACATCAATTTTAGGCATTTCACCATTTAGCTTCATATCCGTTTTACTTAGTGAGCGAATCCCTTTTACAGGCTTAATCTGTTTCTGTAAATTCAAGTTTCTATGCACTCCTCGATTGTATGCAGCTTGCGAGATAAACGTTATGGCGGTTCTATGGCGCGCTTTTCCATAAGAAGCAAACATCGGACGGTATAAAACAGGCTGAGGCGTAGGAATTGAGGCATTAGGATCACCCATTTGACTGTGAGCAATCATTCCGCCTTTAACGATTAATTCTGGCTTTACGCCAAAGAATGCTGGGTCCCAAACGACTAAGTCTGCAAGCTTACCAGCTTCTACTGAGCCTACGTATTCTGAAATCCCATGGGTGATAGCTGGATTAATTGTATACTTTGCAATATATCGCTTAATGCGTTCATTATCACCAATACCACTATCGCCGTTTAACTTTCCTCTTTGCTTTTTCATCTTGTCTGCTGTTTGCCACGTTCTCGTAATCACTTCACCAACGCGGCCCATAGCTTGTGAATCAGAAGAAATCATGCTGAAAACTCCAAGGTCATGCAAAATATCTTCAGCTGCAATGGTTTCTTTACGAATACGAGAATCCGCAAATGCAATATCTTCTGGAACGGAAGGATCTAAATGATGACAAACCATCAGCATATCCAAATGTTCTTCTAGGGTGTTAATCGTATAAGGTCTGGTTGGATTTGTTGATGACGGGAGAATATTTTTAAAACTTGCCATCTTCATAATGTCAGGTGCATGTCCACCGCCTGCTCCTTCCGTATGATACGTATGAATGACACGATTTCCAATTGCTCTCATCGTATCTTCGACAAATCCGCCTTCGTTTAGCGTATCTGTATGGATTGCAATCTGCACATCATATTCATCCGCAACTTGAAGGCTTGTATCAATTGCTGACGCGGTGGTGCCCCAATCTTCATGAAGCTTAAGACCAATCGCTCCAGCCTCAATTTGTTCGATAAGAGGCTGCTTGGATGATGCGTTCCCTTTACCTAAAAAACCTACATTCATTGGAAAAGCCTCAGCTGCTTCTAACATCCGCTCGATATACCAAGCTCCAGGTGTGCACGTCGTCGCGTTTGTTCCCGTTGCAGGACCAGTTCCTCCTCCAATCATCGTTGTAATTCCAGAAGATAAGGCGGTTTCGATTTGCTGTGGACAGATAAAATGTATATGCGCATCAATCCCTCCAGCCGTCACAATTTTCCCTTCTGCAGCAATGATTTCAGTACTAGCTCCAATCACAATATCAACATCATCCATCAATAGTGGATTTCCTGCTTTTCCAATGGTTTGGATCATGCCATCCTTTACGCCAATATCCGCTTTGTATATCCCCGTATAATCCATAATGATGGCATTCGTAAAAACAAGATCTGCCGCTTCACTTCTTGTTGCAAGAGGATGCTGTCCCATTCCATCACGAATAACTTTTCCTCCACCAAACTTTACTTCATCACCATAGGTTGTAAAATCCTTTTCAATTTCAATAAAAAGGCTGGTATCAGCTAGCCTTACAGCATCTCCAACCGTCGGCCCAAACATATCTGCATACTGTTTTCTTGACATTTTAAAGCTCATGTTCGACCTACTCCTCTTTTAGCTCCCCCGTGGGTCCATTTGTTTTATTGTTTAATCCATATACATGCTTTGTTCCTGAAAAAGGTACAAGCTGGACCGTTTTAGGATCACCTGGTTCAAAGCGAACGGCCGTACCAGCAGGAATATTTAAGTGATAGCCAAACGCTTCTTTTCGATCAAATTCTAACCCGTAATTAACTTCGTAGAAATGAAAGTGAGATCCTACCTGAACAGGACGGTCCCCTCGGTTGGTTACCAAAACCTCAACTATCCCCTTATCTTTGTTACATACAATTTCATCTTTACGTAACTTGTATTCTCCGGGAATCACTTCTTCCCCCTCCTCTATCGAATTGGATCATGTACCGTCACAAGCTTTGTTCCATCTGGAAATGTTGCTTCCACCTGAATGTCATGAATCATTTCAGGAATACCTTCCATCACATCATCTCGCGACAATATTTGTGTTCCAAGCTGCATTAATTCAGCAACGGTACGACCATCCCTAGCTCCTTCTGTCATTTCATATGTAATAATGGCAACCGCTTCTGGATAGTTCAGTTTTAACCCTCTCGCTTGCCTACGCCTTGCGAGGTCTGCGGCGACAACCACCATAAGCTTTTCTTGCTCTCGCTGTGTGAGTTTCATTTAAGATCTTCCTTTCTGTAGAACATGCATGACGACCAAAAAACAACTTCTAACAATAAATGTTACTTAACCTAACATATAATTAATTATAGTGAATTTTCAGATTAAATCAAACTCTTTTTCTATTTTTATACAAAATAGAGAAATAAAAAAAGAGATGTCTGCAATGAGACATCTCTTTTTCTTATCAACTATTAATTTAATACTGTAACGTTAACTGTTTTACGACCCCATTGCTCTGCATCAGCTTGTGCAGGAACAAATACGTCGATTTTATTACCTTTAATCGCTCCGCCAGTATCAGCAGCGATTGCTTCTCCATATCCTTCAACATATACTTTTGAACCTAATGGGATTACGCTAGGATCTACAGCAATTACTTTTTGGTTTGGATTTGCTTTTAAATCTACTCCCGTAGCAGTTACACCACTACATCCTTCACAGCTAGCTGTATAAGCAGTTGCTTCAACTGTTAACTGCTTACCGCTCTGTTGTGATTGTTCAGCAGGTTGTTCCTCTTTAGCTGGCTCAGGTTGTGGCGCTGGTGCAGCCGCTTCCTGAACTGGCTCTTGTTTTTGCTCAGCTTCTGGTGCCGGTTGTTCGGCAGGCTCTTGAGCTGGTTCTTCCTTTGGTGCCGGCGCAGCTTCTTGCACAGGTTCAGCTTTTGGTGCTGGAGCTGGTTGTGCTACAGCTTGTGAACCTCCATTTGTTTCAATGGCAAAGACCTGTCCTGGAATGATAAGGTCACTTCCTAATCCGTTCCAAGCTTTAATTTGCTCTACTGTTACGCCATATTCTTGGCTAATTGACCATAATGTATCGCCGCGCTCAACTTTATGTGTAATCTCTTTTATAATTGATACATTTAAATTTTGTTCTGGATGAATAATCGTTGATGTTAAGTTATTTGCATCTTTTAATTCGTCAACGCTCACATCATGGTTTTGAGCGATGCTCCACAACGTATCACCTTTTTGTACTTGATACGTTTCGTTTGCACTTGCAGATGCTCCACCTGCAAGCCCCGCTGAAAGGATTGCTGTTGTTCCTAGAGTAAATATAAATTTCTTCATTTACGAATACCTCCTTATTTACTCAATGACTGAATGATATCACCTAGAGATTGCACAGCCATTACAGGAACATTCAACTTCCATTACAAAAATAACGCTTTTTTAACATGAAACTGTAATTTTTCTGATAATTTGTCCATATGCTTCAATAATTTCCATTTATTTGATGTTTTTTACAAACAAATCTTCCTATTCCTTTTTATCCATAAAAAAAGCATCCTAATTGTTAGATAATTCTATCAATTAGGATGCTTTTCATCAATTGCATCCAACTGGTTATTTATTTTTTATTAAAGCCTTGTTTCTCTACGTACTCTTTCATATACATACGCGTCGGGTTCGATAGCATATGAGCCATTTGACCAGTCCACGTATCGTTTCTGTTTCCATTTGTACGCTCATTATAATAAGAAGAAATCTGTTCATTATAAGCTTGCAATTCTTCAATAAACTTATTGTGATCTTGCTCGTATACTTCTTCATGATACACATTAGCTTGAGGTAAACGAGGCTTTTTATCTGTATCGGTAGCCGGATACCCAATCGTTAAACCAAATAGTGGCAGTACGCGACTAGGGAGCTTTAATAATTCTTGAACATCTTGAAGCTGATTTCGAAGTCCACCGATATAACAGATTCCAAGCCCCATCGACTCTGCAGCAATTGATGCATTTTGAGCTGCTAAAGCTGCGTCGATTAAAGCAACCATGAATTTTTCAGTACTTTCAAGGGACTCAGATAAATCTTTGCCCTCCATTTCAGCAATAACATCGTGCCTATGCAAGTCTGCACAAAAAAGAAGCAAGTGACCATTTTGGGCAACATAAGGTTGATTACCCGCTAGTTCAGCCAAGCGATTCTTAGTTTCTTGATTTTTAATTCCAATTATTGAATATGCTTGTATATAGCTTGAGGTAGAAGCTGCTTGGGCACTTTCTACAATTTTATGAACCTGCTCATCTGTTAAAGGTTTATCTTGATATTTCCTCACTGAGCGATGACTTAAAATTGTTTCAATAACTTCGTTCATTTTTTAGAACCCCTTTTTCATTTTAATTCATTCACTTCTTAGTATAACGAATCTCTCCTTTTTTCAACATTTTTCTGCTTTATAACCGACTCTTTGTTGTTTCGTATTCATATAAATGAAACCGGTTCGCCAGCACATCTGAAACGGAATACTCAATGCTTTCAATGTACTCATCCATTCTTCGTAGTAGCCGGTTGCGCTGCACATCATTTTCAAGTACTTTCACCAACTGCTCTTCAAGCAGATAGGCTTTATCCAGAGGCATTAATAAGCCTTTTCTTTTTAACGTTTGAATATTAATTTGTTCTTGCCCTGGAAGTGAAGAGTGAATAAAAATAGGTAGGCGTTTACGTAAGGCTTCACTAATCGTAACACCGCCTGCTTTTGTCACAACTGCACTAGCTTGTTCATATAAGCTATTCATTTGCTCTCTGCACGCAATATAAGGAAGAGGTGTAATGCTTGGATGATTTAACATTACCAACTCTTGAAATAGCTTTTTGTTGTTTCCACACAGCACTACGTATCGGTAAATACTATCGTAGGGAACGGAGCGAAGCATTTGTTTTACATTGCCAAGCCCTGCATTCCCTCCAGCTATTAGAATCGTTCGTTCAGACCTTGAATCTATTCGTTTATTTTTAAAAGCAGCATGAACAGGAATTCCAGTGACATAAATATTGTGAGTAGGCACATTATGAATACTTTCTAAAAAGTTTTTTGTCTCCTTATCAGGTACGCAGTGAATATCCACGCCACTTTTTCCCCATACATCGCTTACTAAAAAATCAGTATAAATATTAACAACGGGTGTATTAATAATGCCTTTTTCTTTTAACCCACTGATGACGCGCGAAGGAAAGCTATGAGTACAAACAATAACGTCTGGTTTTTCTGCTTCAATTAAACGCTTCATGTTATATTCAATAATTGGCCAGCTTTTAACAACAAAATCATCACACGTATGATTTTCCTCTTTATAAACGTGCCCGTGATAAAATTTTTCAAACTGCCTTGGAAACATAGAGATCCATTTCATATATAGAGATGATATTAATTGCTCAAGAGGTTTGCTCCAATAACTTAAACAATCAATCTTTTTCACTGAAATTTGCTTATAATTTGCCACCAGCATTTCCATTACAGCGTCTGCCACCTGATGATGTCCAGATGCCATCTTAAACAAGGGCAAAAATAAAATCTTTTTCATCAATGATCACTCCCTTTAAAGCGGGTGTTTCGCTTTTTTCGCAGCTGTAGCATAACGTAAACAACAAAAAATAAAATGGCTCCTCCAACAATAATTGAAATATGAACCTGATCTCCAACAAAATAACCTAACAATAAAAAAGATAGCACCCATACAATTCCGCCTATTAGCGAAAAACAAACATATAATAAAAAAGGATAATGACTAATTCCTGCAAGGTACGGGCTAATTTGACGAAGACCAGGAACAAACAAGCCAAATAAAATTGTCCACTTCCCATGTCTATGAAACTTCTCACGAGCAGCTTTTAATTTAGGTTCAGTTAATCCCACATACTTTCCATACTTACTAAAAAAGGGAACGCCTGCATACCTGCCGAGTAAATAAGCAACCAGCATTCCAATAATAACACCTAAGCAAGCATAGATTGTTGATGAATATAAAAGCAGCTGTCCTTTTGCAATAAACATTCCAAGAATAATTAAAAATGACTCTTCAGGCGCTGGAATTCCAACAATCCCGCAAAATAAAATTAAAAATATTGTAATATAACCGAATGCATTAATATAATGCGACACCATTGTTAATTCCACGTGCTTGTTCCTTCCTTTTTTAATTCAGAGAGTGTTTTACTATTCATCTGGCGCTGCTTAGCATACGGAATGAATTCTCTTAAAGCGCCTATTGTCTGCTCTGGTGCTCTTTCATCTGCTCCTTTTGTTTCTCCATTATCATGCAACACATAGATTGCGCCACGCTTTAACTTACTCTTCATTTCAGCTTCTAATGCTTTTTTTGTTTTCTTAAGCGACCAATCTCCAAATATATTAGACCAAATAATTGTATGGTAAGGTTTTGCACACCAAACACTAAATAAATTTAAATGTCCCCAAGGAGGGCGATAAAATATAGGTTCTACGCCCGTTGCTTCTATAATAGCCTCCTTACACATTTGAATTTCTTTCTTTAATTGGCCTGGTGTTAAGAACCACGCGCTAACATGCTTATGATGATGAATACCAACTTCATGCCCTTCTGCTACCATTCTTTTTAACAAATCCGGCCGTTCATTTGCGATTGTCCCAACTACAAAAAAAGTTGCTTTCATCTCATGCTCTTTTAATAAATTCAGAATTTGCGCAGTATATTCTCTATGCGGTCCATCATCAAATGTTAAAGCAAATGATTGAGTTTGTTTTAAGTGCGTACATACGCGAGGGTGAAACCAGCGATACAAATAAGTCGGTAGTACTGCGTACAACAGCCAGAAGCAGCTAACTACTAACAAAACAAACAAAAGCCATTTTATTACAATCATTCCAAATTACCTCATCTTTAATATTCTTTCATTATAACGTTTTTCTAAGCCTTTTGTTTCATTTTTTAAACATTTTAATCCTAACAAGCCTGATGGCACCGCGCAACTATAAAAAGAGAATGGAACATAAAATAATTCCCTCGATAAGAAGAACCATGACGTTTCTTCAATGGTTAGGTTGAAAAACGCATTCGTTTCATTGCTTTATAAACACTCGCTCCCTACCGAGAGAAATCTAATCCTCTATTTCTTGGGAAAATTGAGTGTCCTACGCTCCATTCTTCTCTTTTTTTAAACCAATTAAAAAATATCCGAACGCTTACAAGCTAACTCGCAAGCGTTCGGATAGATCATTAGCTGAAATGCTTATGTCTCAGCCTCTTGTCATTTATTTGTTTCCATAAATACGTTCGTACCATGTTTTGGCTGCTTCTACTTCTGTTCGCGTAAGCTGATGACCAAAAGATTCCCAGTGAACGTCAACGGTAGCTTCTGCACCCTGAAGCAGTGTTGTTAATTCTTTCGTCTCATCCGCTGGGCAAATTGGGTCGTTTATTCCTGCACCAATAAAAATTGGAATACCTTGTGCATTAGGTACTTCAATATCTCTTCTTGGTACCATCGGATGAAAAAGTATTGCGCCTTTTAATGATTGTTCATAGTGAAACAGTAGGCTTCCTGCAATGTTAGCGCCATTTGAATAACCGATTGCTACTATATTTTCCCGATTAAAGGCATACTTTTCAGCTGCTTCTCCTAAGAAATCATTTAGTTCTTTTGTTCGAATTGCTAAATCTTCTAAATCAAAAATACCCTCTCTTAAACGCTTAAAAAATCTCGGCATCCCCTGTTCTAACACGTTACCTCTAACCGATAGCACAGATGCTGTTGGATCAATCATTTCTGCAATCGGCAACAAATCCTCTTCTGTTCCACCCGTTCCGTGAAGCATTAGCAAAACTGGCTTTTCACTATTTGTTCCTTGCTTAAAAATATGTTTCATCTTTTTCTCACTCCTCTGCATATTAATATCTCGAATTAAAGATATTTATTATTATACGAACTCTTCATATAATTGTAAAGTTACGGCTTCTTGAATGGTTTTAAATAAATTGAACATACTAACAAGCATTTAAACCAGGAAATCCTTGTCCATGTCAACTAAACGACAAACACTGAGTAGTCCATACATTGCATGACCAATTATTCAACACAAGATTTCTCCTTATCAATTAGTTTTACTGTTGCTCAACATTACGCATTTTTTTGTAATAATCTCCCTTTATCTTGTTAATATTTTCTATATTGTACCGATAGTAGTAAATGACCTAGTGTTGAAAGATTACTTTTAGCACTTAAAATAACGCACGAAGAAGGATTCCCCAGCGTGTCGTATATTGCTTTATTTGACAAACCAAGATTTATGGGTACACTAAATGCAAGATGTATCCGTCTTGTTTAAGCTTTTTGTAAATGAGAAAATTTCAACTTCTTTTGTTGCAGAAGGTTGTACTACAACAAGACTACGTTGCTAGGTATAATTCATTTCTTCAAAAGTGCGCGTAATGTTCATATCAGGTGCAAACCAACCTTAATACTTTAAAAGCATAGCTAGTTAAACTATCTAGTGAAACAAGCAAACACCGTTGTCAATAAGCTACATAAAGGACATGCACTGATTGAAGGTTATTAAAAAAAGCCTTTATCTTCACGCTTGCACTCTATGTGCTAACTTATCAAAAGGATAGAAATTAATCTATGTTATTGAACACGGAATTATTAATTAGTGGAGTGAGAAACCATGAGAAAATTTATTCTCGCTGTTTTAACCGTTGTCCTAGTAATCCTTCTAGGTGTTACTTATGTGTTAAAGCAATTTGAACAAACAGCTAGCTTATCATACAGCAAGCTGCAAGCTGTGCAGAGCACTGTCATTTACGATAAAAACAATCGACCGCTTGATGAATTATATAAGACGGTCCCGAGACAAAATGTATCCATCGATGAAGTGCCTGACCATGTCAAAATGGCATTTGTGGCAACAGAGGATCGCCGCTTTTACAATCATTTTGGAATCGACATGCAGGGAATTGCTCGTGCTATGTTTAAAAACGTCATTACAATGAGCAAGGCTGAGGGTGCAAGTACCATTACCCAACAGCTTGCACGAAACTTATACCTCTCTAACGATAAAACGTTTAAGCGCAAGTTTGACGAAATGTTTTTATCAGTTGGACTGGAAAAGCAGTTTTCAAAAGATCAAATTCTAGAACTATATATGAATCAAATCTATTTTGGTAGCGGCGTATACGGTATTGGGGCCGCATCTCAGCTGTACTTTAACAAAGATGTCTCCCAATTAAGCGTTGGCGAAGCGGCTCTGCTAGCTGGACTTCCAAAAGCACCAAGCACATACTCACCTGCTAGTAGTACAGAAGAAGCAACCAAGCGCCGAAATGTAGTTCTTCAGCTCATGTTAGACCAAGAAGTCATTACGCAAGATGAGTATAATCAAGCTATCAACGAACGAGTTGTCAAACCAGACGTAACGTTTAAGCAACGAAATAGTCATCAAGCTTTTGTAGACTATGTTGTCCGTGAAGCTGAGAAAACATATGGTGTTACCGCTGAAGATTTATACAAAGGTGGATATGAAATCTATACTGATTTTGACCCACTTCTTCAGGAATCCATTAATCGCTCTGTAACTAATCACGTGTTTGCAGACGATACGGCATCACACAAAGTAGAAGTTGGAATCGCGGCTATCAATCCAAAAACAGGCGGTGTATCAGCCATTTACGGCGGCCGAAATTATCAAACAAACGGACTAAACCGAGCTACAACCGGTTATCAGCCTGGATCAGCTATTAAACCACTTGCAGTATATGGCCCTGCTCTTGAAACTGGTGACTACAGTCCAACAACTACTCTTGTGGATGAGCCGGTAGATTTTAGCGGCTATAAGCCTCAAAACGCAAACGGTCGCTATCTGGGAGAAATACCAATGCGAGAAGCCATTGCTCGCTCAGTCAACACAACAGCTGTATCGCTTTTAAACGAAATTGGCTTTAGAGATTCATTTAACTTTATGGAAAAGGCAGGCCTTCCATTAACTGATGAAGACCGCAACCTATCGCTAGCTTTAGGAGGAACTACAACAACATTCTCTCCTCTTCAATTAGCACAAGGCTACTCCGTCTTTGCGAACGAGGGTAAAGCTACAAAGCCTTATGCGATTAAGAAAATTCAAATGCGCGGTGGCGAAGAGCAAGAGCCGGAAATTGAAACAGAAGAAGTAATGAGTCCACAAAATGCTGATACAATGACGTCTATGCTAGAAGACGTTATTGAAAAAAGCTATGGTACAGGAGCTAACGCTCGTTCTTCTAAAGATGCAGCTGGTAAAACTGGCACAACCCAAGATTATGGAGATGCTTGGTTTGTTGGCTATACAGACGATGCCGTCATCTCTATTCATACAGGGTTTGAAAAACAGGAAACTGATGAAAAAAGAAAGAAACTGACCAGTGGTGGTGGCGAAGACCCTGCTACATTATTTAAATCCATTATGAATAGTTGGTAAATCAAAAGCGGAAAGCATCTATTGCTTTCCGCTTTTTTTATAGAACTGTCTTATGCTTCTTAAGAGAAAAAAACGAAACGTTAATAACTCGACAAATTGTGACGTAGTGTAAAAGCGTCAATACAACGATACCAGCATTCATACCGATAATAATTCCTGTCATACCAATGGTTGGCTGTGAACCGAGTACGAACATAAGTGAAAAGGAAACAACGTGAGACCAAATCGTATGAAACAGCGCATCTTTTACGTAGCCTAATCCAATTAAGTAAGCTTGAAGCGGGATTGCAAAGAAATGAAAGAGAAAATATGGCCACAGTGCCTGTAAATAAAAAACGGCTTCTGTAGAATGAAAGAATAAGCTTGTTAGCGGCTCTGCAAAAATATACATAGCCAAAATAGATGGAATACCGTAAATAAATGTAAGCTGCATACTTTGAAGAAGAAGCTTTTGTAATTGTTTTTCTTGATCTTTTGCATGGGCTTCAGACACGGCAGGAATAAGAGCTACTAAAAGAGAATGAGCAAAAAATGCTGGAAAAAATCCAATGCTCATTGCAACTCCTGTAAGCATTCCAAAGTGCTGCGTTGCACCGCTAAGCGTCATGCCTGACAGAATAAGAGCATGCTTAATGAGAAATGGCTGGATAGCATTACAAACCGCATTAAACAACCGTAAACCAGTTGTCGGCAAAGAGACGCTCAACAGCTTCTTTCGTACATCTTGAGGTGTTAATAGCGCTCTATGCCCTCTTGTGATAACGTTCAATTGAGTCACATATGTGATAAAAAAGTAAAGTAAGATAACAGCTTCTGTTCCAATTAGGGTACAGATAGCGATGAAAAGAGAGGTCTTTACATCCGTGAACTGAAACATCTGAAAGATAACAAATAGAATTGTTAATTGAAAAGCTTTTCGGATAAAGTTTGAGACCGCAATGGTTGACATATTATTTTTCCCCGTAAAATATCCCCTCAGTACGGCTGAAAACGATACAATTGGAATGAAGATTAATACAACCCACTTTAAGTAAGGATGATAATGAGTAAAGAAAGGAAAAAGCGAAACAACGCCAAACGTCACGAAAAAAAGAACAAGACTTAATACCGTTGCAAATGTGATGGCATGCTTCATCATATTGCGATGCTCTTGTCTATTGTGCTCTGCAATAAATTTTGAAATAGAAATAGGTAGCTCTAAGTTGGCTACGGTGGCAACAAGAAAAATAATGGGCAGAACCGTCATATACATCCCCATTCCTTCTTTGCCAAGCTCTCGTGCTAATACCATATTTACTAAAAATTCAATCAGCTCGCCTGCAAAGGCAGCTCCTGCTAAGATAAATGTTCCTTTTAGAAAAGTGTTCATCTACTAATCTCCTCAATTCTTGTCCTACATACATGTATGACAACAATCTAATTATCAATTTCTCTACTCAATCTCCCTATACTTTGTCCTACTTTCATGTTATGTTCACCTTATGAAAAATAGAGCAATTTTATACCTGTTTAACACAGAGCATTCCATTTTCGTAAATTAATCATTGCAAGAAAAGAACAAAGTAGGTTAAAATTTTTCCAGATTCATATTTTTAGCGACCACCTTCTCTTAGGTGAAAGGAGAAAGAGCTATGACAACGATGACAACAATAAACTTACCATCAAAGCAAGAACGCCATAAATTATTCGGTTCAGTAGAACCCGGCCCAAAAACAAAGCCTACTAAAAAAGAAGAAATGGCTGATCTACAAAATAAAAAGAAAGATTTTTTATTTGATATTCAAGCGGTTGGTGTTTCCAACGTTAAAATACCTGTAACCATATTTGCACCAAGTGGAGCTACGCCTACAATTGCTACTTTCACTCTCACTTCTTCTATTCCAAAGGATTCAAAAGGAACAAACATGAGTCGCTTTACGGAACTTTTAGAAGAGTATCGCAAGCGCGGTGAGTTGAACTTAACGTTCGCTGCACTAACTTCATTTGTAGAGGAGCTCTCTGAGCGCCTACGTATTCCCGATGCTAAAGTAGAGATTGCATTCCCTTGGTTTTATGACCAAGCAGCACCTTCTTCAGGATTATCAGGTCTTAATCATTCTGAAGCTCGCCTAAAAGTTGCTTACACAAAAGAAGCTGGTGTAACGTTTGAAGCTGGATTAACAGCTGTTGTAAAAACGCTATGTCCTTGTTCAAAAGAAATCAGTGAATATAGCGCTCATAACCAGCGTGGTTACGTATCCGTAGATGTTCGTTTAGCTGCTTCAATCAATGATGATATTGACTGGAAGCATGCTTTACTAGAAGCCATTGAATCAAATGCAAGTGCTAAAATTCATCCGATTCTTAAACGTCCAGATGAAAAAATGGTTACTGAACAAGCGTATGAAAATCCACGATTTGTGGAAGATATGGTCCGCTTAGTAGCTGCTGATTTATACGAGTATTCATTCGTAGAAGCCTTCACTGTGTCCTGTCGTAATGAAGAGTCCATTCACTTACACGATGCTGTTGCAACCATTACTTTTGATAAACATTCAGAGTAATTAATGAGAACGGGACATAAGTATTTTAGCCAATGATCTATCCGAACTGTTGAAAGTTAACTCTTTTCGATAGTTCGGATATTTTTATTAATCGAAAAGGGCATAAGACACGTGACCCCTGTAGGCAATAGAAGAATGCACATATCTCCCGCACAGTGGAGAGAAACTTTGATTTTAACCTAACAATTTTAAAACCTTCATGTCTCAGCCCCTTCATTTATGTAGAATAAAAAGAATGGTGACAAAAGTTCACTTATGCCTCACATATTTCCGATATACTAGAAAAAGAACTTAAAAATGAGAAAGGGCATGATGAAAATGCAAAAGCCAACTATATTAATTGTTGATGATGAACAACAAATGCGACATTTAATCCAGCTATCCCTTCAACGCGAAGGCTATATGTGCCTAGAGGCTTCAAACGGAGAAGAAGCGCTAGATGAATTAGCTCATATGCTTCCTTCCCTTATTCTTATTGATGTAATGATGCCAATTATGGACGGATTTACGTTAGCTGAAAGGATACGCAGCGTCCATCCATCGATTCCCATTATCTTTTTGACTGCGCGTGGTGATGAATTAGATCGCATACACGGATTAAAAATTGGAGGGGACGACTACATTGTTAAGCCGTTTAGTAACGGTGAATTAATAGCACGTATTGAAGCTGTTCTTCGTCGCACAACTGCACTTCCACGTTCAGTTGAAGTTTATCAGCATTTTGGACATGTAAAAATTAACAAGCTTGGTCGAACCGTATATGTAAACGATGAAGCTATATCGTTGACCTTAAAAGAATATGAACTACTCATCTATTTATGTAATCACCTTGGACGAGTTTTCACGCGCGAACAGCTTTTACATCAAATTTGGGGGATTGATTACATCGGAAGTGAACGGACAGTTGATACTCATATCAAAACGTTGCGTTTAAAGTTAAAAGCAGGAGGCGACCTAATTCAAACGGTTTGGGGTATTGGGTATAAAGCGGAGGCATGAAGAAGTTGTCCTTCGCTTTAACAACTAAGCTACGCCTTTTAATCAGCAGCTTGCTTTGCTTTGCAATTGTATTTTCATTTTTATTTATCCAATTTCTTTACGAATCACTCTATGTAGACAAAACAGAAAGCTCGCTTGTAGCAGAAGGTCAACAAATTGCTGCTCATTATCATACCGGTGAGATTTCCGATTTTTTAATTGGAAATGTAAATTGGCATAATACGGTTTCTGAGGCAGAAATCTTAATTTTTAATAATCCAGAAGAATTAAGCGGTTACTCTCCGTTCTCTAAAGAAGATAAACCGATCATTTCAAAAGCTGAACGAGAAAAACTCTTAAAAGGTGAATACATTGTTAAAAAAGGTTACGAAGAAAAATTTGAGCGCAACCTTATTGGTGCCATTGTCCCCCTAATTGATCAAAAAACAAACGAACTAGCAGGAATTGTTTATCTATATGTTCCTTTAGCTTCATTAAATGAAGTGTTTACAAAAGCAGCCAATATTTTGGCGATTGTGGCAATCATTACGTTTATTTTTCTTTATTTAATTGGAAATCGAATGACCAAAGCAATTGTAACTCCATTACAGCGAATGAAAGCTGTCTCAAACGAGATCGCGAAAGGGAATTTTTCTATACGCATTCCTTCCAATAGCAATGACGAAGTTGGTCACTTAGCAGAAGCGTTTAACTCTATGGCATCTTCCTTAAAAAAAAGTGATGAACAAAAGCGTGAATTTCTCGCAAATGTAGCCCATGAACTACGCACACCTCTTAGCTATATAAAGGGCTATAGTGAACTTTTACAGAATTCAACTATGAGCCAAAAAGAACGAAATGAATACTTGCACGTAATAGAACGAGAAACAACAAGGATGAATGCTCTTGTTCATGACCTATTGGATTTATCTCAGCTCCAGTCCGAAACAGTGACTATGATAAAGTCTCCGCTTGTTTTGGCTCAGCTGATTAATGAAACAATCGATGTTTTGACCATTCACGCTGCTAAAAAACAGCTAACCGTCACAAGCAGATTAGACGAAGACATTATTATGAACGCAAACGAGCTTCGATTAAAACAGGTATTCTATAATTTAATCCACAATTCAATTCGGTACACAAACGAGGGAGGGCACATTGATATTTCACTTTCTCATGATGAGCACAAAGTTCAAATTAGCGTAACGGATACGGGAATCGGCATATCAAAAGCAGATTTAAGTCGCTTAGGAGAACGATTTTTCAGAGCCGATAAAGCTCGAACTCGTGAAAAAGGTGGAACAGGGCTTGGGTTAGCGATATCTAAAGAAATTATCCATTATCACGCTGGAAGCCTAGATTTTAAAAGCGAGATTGGTAATGGAACTACCGTTACGATTACGTTTCCTTACGAATCTTTTTAACAACAAAAGCCTCTTTAAAGAGGCTTTGTTTATTTTACTTCTATACGTATTTTAGGCATATTATGAGAGTCCTTGGCTGTCACATGGGATTGAACTGTATAAATGCCAGGTTCTTGAAAATCAGTTGCTACTTCATATATTCCACCTTTACGATGCTTAGCTTTTATCATGTCCCCTTGCCCTTCTGCATTTTCTTTCTCAATTTCAAATTGCACGTCATCTGCGTCTTCAACTTTTTCATTTCCATATGTAACTACAGCTTCAAAGATAACGGTTTCATTTTTACCTACTTCAGAAGGTCCATTCAGCTTTACATCTAACATTTTAGGATCTTCAGCACTCGCTTCTTGCTCTTGATTCACGCCACACCCCATCAAAAGACCACACATGCTTACTAAACATATTATTTTCTTTGCTTTCACGTTGACCTCTCCCTTCTATATTAGTCCCCTCATTATTTACTATAAACTGTAAATGTGAGAAAATCATGAAGTTTTTTCAAAATCTCATTCTTTACAAAAGATCAGCTCTCTATTATTATAAATAATAATTATTACGATTTATTCTCGAAAAAAGAAGGTGTTTGTATGTCTACTTTACTAGAAGTTCAAGGCATTTCAAAAACGTATGGAAATACAGCTGTTCTTCGCAACCTATCATTTACAGCAAGCGGAGGTGCTATTACAACAATTATATCCGCTGACTATAAAAAGTTAACTGCATTACTCGAGCTATTATCTCTTTCAAGCGATCCCGATATAGGGGACATTTTGCTAAACGATAGCTCTTTGCTTCGTATTAGGGCAAAAGAACGCAGAAAACTGAAGTTAAAAATTCAAGAGCTGAACCCGCATCAGAGAATTAATGCTCACTCTCAGGAAACATGCACAGAATTTCTTGAAAAAATTATTCAAACTATTCCTGATAGTATTCAACCTACAAATAGTAATAAACTAATTTCCAATGCTATTACCCTATGCTCAGTTTCACAATCTTTATTGCATCAACCTATGTGCTCATTATCAAAAGCAGATAAAGAGCAGCTTCTTTTGGTAAGTTGTTTACTCGTCTCACCTGCACTTTTACTAGTAAATAGCCTAGCATATGAGTACAGTGAGTCGTTTTACGAGGCCCTACATAAGCTAAGGCAAGGCCTCGACATTCCTATCTTATTTATAACACAGACGCTACCTAAACAACTTCGTACTTCTAGTACTTACTTAGAAAATCATACACTTCAAGATTCCTTACCTATGCAATAGTTGCATAGGTTTTTTCATTAACTCGTATATAGCAGTACGGAACTGTTATAAAACGTGAAGTAAATGACCTCTGAACGCTTATTAATGTTAAGAAAACACCACCTCTCATTTTTAAATGTTGACGTATTTAATTATTTGCTAGCTCTATAAACAAATTCTATATTCTATTTTTTGGCTCAGTAAAACTAAAAAGTTAACTCTTCTTTCTGTTTAATGATTGATTAAAACGGGTAAGAAAAATGTAGATGAATAAGATACTCGCTATCGTTTCATATTAACAATGGAACAATTTACTAGGAGGTTTTTTCATGGCACGTATATTAGCCGTACTATCAAGCGGATACGAAGAAAAAGAATATAAAACTGGATGGTGGGCAGAAGAACTATTTGCTCCTCTTTTAAAGCTAGAAGAAGCAGGTCACACTGTTGACTTAGCATCACCTTTAGGCGGAAAACCAACATTAGATGAACGCAGTATTTCAAAAGACTTTGATCCAAACGGTACGTACAAAGAGCTTGTAGAAACTGGACGAGCAGATCAAACAATGAAACTAGAGGAAGTTAACGCATCAAACTATGATGCAATTTTAGTTGTTGGGGGTCATGGTGCAATGTTTGACCTTGCAAAAAATGTTCACCTTCATCAATTAATGAACGATGTCTATAACAAAGGTGGCATCTTAGCAGCAGAATGTCACGGCCCTTCTGTGTTTGCTTTCTTAAAAGACAAGAATGAGAAGCTATTAATTGAAGGCCTCGACGTGACGGGCTATCCTGATGCAATTGAACCTGACGAAGTACTTCCTTTTCTACCTTATAGCTTAGAACAAGAGCTTAGCAAAATTGCTAATTATTTACCTGAAATGGATAAAAAAGCTTATGCCGTTTGGGCTAACGACCAAATCGTTACAAGCCGTGACCCGTTCTCTTCAGAACTGATGGGTGATGAACTAGTGAAAAAGCTGAATGCTTAAACTGATTAACCCCCTTTACTTTCACCATGCTGAAAGTAAAGGGGGTTTTATAATTCAATCATTTTACTTCTCACTCTCAATTATTTTTAACTTTAGCAGCATCTACAATAATAGTCTTTCCAAAGTCCGGTTGTTGAGTCGACAAGAGCTCTAATGTTCCATTACGATACACGTGAATTAGCTTATACGATTTGCTGTTATAAAAAACGTTATCTCCCACCTTCATTGTCTATCCCTCCTTTTTTCAGTAAATGGTTTTAACGTTCACTTTATCATAGCCCTAGGTTATCTCACAATAGCTTCGACAAAGATAGTGGTTTTCCACTAAAAAAAGCGCACTAGCAAGCTAGTACGCTTCTTCTACATTATCAAGATTCTGTTTGGAACTGCTGTTGAACCAAGCGGCGATAAAAGCTATGCGTGCTTAGAAGCTCTTCGTGTGTCCCCTTCCCCGTTACTTCTCCATCTTCAATTACTACGATTTGATCAGCATTTATCACCGTAGATAACCGGTGTGCAATGACAAGGGAAGTTCGCCCCTTCATGACTCGCTCAAGCGACTCTTGGACAAGCTTTTCAGATTCGGAATCAAGGCTTGCCGTCGCTTCATCAAGAAGTAAGAATTGAGGATTACGAAGCAATGCTCTTGCAATCGCAATCCGTTGACGCTGACCTCCAGATAAGTTTACTCCTCTTTCACCAAGCATTGTATCATATCCATCATCAAAATTAGCAATGAACTCATGAGCATTTGCCTGTTTCGTTGCTTCAACAATTTCAGCATCTGAAATTGTTTTCTCTAGCCCATACGTTAGGTTTTCACGAATTGTTCCTGCTAAAATCGGCGAGTCTTGTTGTACATAACTAAACAACTGGCGCCACGCTCTGAGGTTAATTGCTCGACTATCTGTATCCTCTAATAGAATTTGGCCAGAAGATGGGGCATAAAAACGCTCAAGCAGTGAAAAAACAGTTGACTTCCCAGCGCCACTTGGACCAACTAATGCCGTCACTTCGCCCTTTTGAGCTGAAAATGAAATGTTTTTCAACACCAATTTTTCCTCGTATTTAAATGCAACGTCTTTAAACGTTAACTCACCAATATATTTAACTTGTTGTCCGTCTTGAAAAGACTCTTCTTTTTCTTCTAGAATAGCAAAAATGCGCTCTGATGCACCTTTCGTTTGTTGAAAACTTGTAATAAAGCGAGTAAGTGAACCAACAGGCACCATAATTTGAAAGAGATAAAGAACAAACGCTACTAGCTCTCCTGCACTAATAAACCCTTGGCTAACGCGATATGCACCAAACCCTACAATTGCAATCATAACGCTTGTCATCACCGTACTAATAATCGGCGTTATAATTGCTTCAATTTTTGCACGGCGTATCCCAAATAAAAAAAGTGAGTGGAACGAGCGCTTCCCCTCTTCAATTTCTTTCTTTTCAGAGCTAGATACTTTAATTAAGCGTATTTCACTAAGCATTTGAGCTAAAAATGCCGTGAGCTTTGACATTTTATCCTGCTGCTCACGAGAAATTTTATGAATCTTTCGTGCAAGCGGCATAACAAGTAAAAACATTATCGGGATAACAGCTAGCAAAATGAGCGTCATCGGAACATCTAACGTAAACAAAATAATAATTGATATACTAATCGATAAAATATTTTTAACAAATTCTATCATTTCTGTCGATAGCAAGTTCATTACAATGGTTGTATCATTTGTAATTCGACTCACCATTTCGCCAGATCGATTGCGGTCATAAAACGAAACCGGCAGTTTAACAAGCTTATCCCAAATGGTCGTACGCAGCTTCTCAACTACACCTTGACCCACTTGGGCCAGAAGATATAGAGATAAGGCACTCGTGATCATTTGAATAATAAATAAGCCTACTAAAGCTGCAACCATTTGTTTAGATACACCGCTATTAATTGTATCCATCAACTCTTTAATCATAAGAGGGATAACAAGAGAAGCTCCTGTATTTACTAGTGCAAAAAGTAAAGAGATACTCAGCTTTCCTTTTGATGGATCCGTTAGCCTCCAAAGCTTTTTAAATGAAAAGTTCGTTTTAACTTCTTTGTATTTGTTCATAATTTACCTTCTATCTTTTTAATTTCTACTTTTTCCGTTTCTATTGTACACGAAATGAAAGCAAATATAGAAATATTTGCTTTTCCTTTACACTCGTCTATACCTGATACAAGAGCTTGTCATAAGATATAAAGAGTGTTCAAGAAAGGTTGATGATTATGCCCGTTTGGATTAAATCCGTATATATTGGAAAAATCACCGGTGGAATCGTTAATTTTGGTGACGTATGCTATATTTCTCCTTTCACTAACTCAAAAGAAAATAGCGGACCGCCCATAACAGGTGATGAACCAGCTGACAATAGCCAATCAGCTGAAAGATTACCGCAACGAAAAAAGACTTTCAAACAACGTTGAAAGTCTTTTTCATTAAAAAGAAATGCTTGTAATCATAGCAATGTATAAAGAAAATACAAATAGTGTTCCACTTAGCAAGCTAAACCACGCATTTATTTTTTTGTGAAAAATCACAAAGATATATGCAAGAAAAAAGATTGCTAAAAACGAGAAAATTGCGCCTACAATTGTAAACTGAAACGTAATTGGTAAAGTAATGGGCTGACCATAAATAAACGGAAGCAGAGAATTTGCTTCGGCATGTTGCAGATTCGTAGGCGGTGATTGGTTGACCATCACGCCTGTTATAAAGAAAATAATCAGCAAGGTCACCGCTTCAACTCGTAGCCACCCAGTTGGGCGAAAAGTATGTGAGTTTTTCACTTTACGAAGCAAGATACCATTGATTACTGCAAACGCAACTAATAAAATAATGCTTATTTGCTTAAGTAATAAACCTTGTCCATAGTTTGTCGACCATGAATTTACGTAGTTAGGCAGCCCTACTATAATAAGCATAGCAATTACTCCACTTAGTGAAAGTAAAATAAAACATCCAATCGCAAAAGGCGTAAACCATGTTAAAAAAGCTTTCCAATTCACAGGTTTTTTTATAAAGAATGAAACCGTTAAAATAACTCCGCTCCAAAGACCAACAAACAGTACGTGAAGGAAATGTGAAAGCATACCGTTTACCGGTGATATTGATGCGGCGTGACCAGCATAAGAAACCCCTACCACTAGACCAATAGTTAGTAATGTATAGATATGAGGATGACTTTTTACAACAATTGTAAGAATCAATAACATGGAACAAAGTACAACAATCAACCATGCATGACCTGTTTTACTTCCAAACAATACCACCTGAAGAGTATCTGAAAAACCTCTAATTTTTGAAAATGCAAGCACAATTTCTAAAGCTGGGCCTATAGAAAAAATCCCTACCGTAAGAGCACTGGCAATTAACCACTTACTAGATATGCTTAAAATAGGCTTATTTTCTTCAGAAACATACTGTAAAACTGCTGTACCGAGTAACAACGCTAAGCTAATATACGTTAGCCATTCAAATAATGGTAAAACTATTGGCATTAAATCAGCCTTTCTTTTTTCTAAACACAAAGATAAGTGCTACTGCGACGATAAGTACTGCTACAATCATGATAACGAAGAAAGATGAATTTTCGTTTGTTGATTCAGCTTTTGTTTGCTCATCCGAAGAGCTGCTTTTTTCAGCTTCTTCTGTAGCAGGCTCTTTTTGTGTTTCTTTATTCTCAGGTAGTGCTTCGTCTTCAGCCACATTCACAGTAAATGAAATTGCATCTTCCATGACATGTCCATCTTCTCCTACAATGTTCCATTTCACTTCATACTCTCCATTTGGAAGCGGCTCTTGAAATGTACCTGTTAAATCATGACCTGATACTTCCTGTGCATCAATAGTAAGTTCTTGTCCATCTTTTTTCACAGTCATTGTACTTACTTTTTCAATATGCGTCTCAAAACTAAGTTTAATTTCAGTTAGCGGAGACGTAACCGTTGCTCCATTCTCAGGTACGGTTGTTTGAACATGCGTATGTGCAAAGCTCACCGTTGGAAGAGTAAATAACATTACCAATAAACACATTATTAATTTTTTCATTAATTTTCACCTTCATTTGCGTTTTCTTATGTATTTCTTATTATCCATTACCAAGTTTACGTTTTTCTTATCCTATTCTCAATAAACAACACAATTTTGCTACAAAAAATTCACAACTATATTTCCGTCATTGTTTGTGTAGCTGTTTTTTCAACATGATAAATCCTCCAATTAAAAACGGTAACAGCACACCACACATAGCTGAATATGACAACCATGTTGTTACTATAAAATCAACAAGGTAGACAGTATTGGGAACAAACGCTAGGCAAAGTGGTATAAAAGAGAAAGCAAGCGGTAGTGTCAGCAAACGGTGATCTTCTATTCCTACTACTGACGTTAGCAAAAAGTTAAAGATAAGAAAACAAAAAGCCACCTTAAAAAACACGCTAATAAACCAGATAATTGCCATAATAACTTCAATACGCTGAAAAAACCCTCCGATACTGATTTCCTGCCCCAGTAAATAGCTTGGGAATACTTCAGACGTCATTGTTTGAACACCAAATACTAAAAGAGCAATCACAATCACAATCGATAGCATTAACACTCCACCTGTACTACCTAGTACATATGCTTTTGTAGCTGCTTTTGAATTTCTTACAAATGGAAAAATCGCAATTAAGATACTCATTTCAAATACATAAGGAAGAAGCTGCATATTGGCTTCGAAAATTGGAGCGGAACCTTTCTGTAAAAACGGCTGAAAGTTTTCTAAGTGAACATTAGGGATATTGAATGCTATTAGCAAAATAAATAAACCAAAAAACCATGGAAATAAAATTTCCGATGCTCTAGACATCGTTTCTATCCCAAGCTTGACACCAAAGGAAATAACAACGAGAAGAGCCAAAGCGATACTTTCAATAGGTGTTTCCGGCAAAATAATTGTAATGAGGAAGGAGCCAATTTCATATACCATTAACCCAATGTCAACCAGTATGTACGCGATAAAAAACAATAGAAGTAATTTTGCGCTCCATTTCCCAACCTCTTTTTCCAAATAGTCTGGTAGGGACTGATTTTTCATGCCATTAGCTAGCCGGGCATAGCCCCATACGATTAAGAGTGTTTCTATAATACTAATGATACCAACTATCCAACTGTCTTCTTTCGCTGATGTAGCAACAATAGTAGGAACATATAAAATCCCATCTCCTACAAGAAACATAATTGAAATAATAAAAAACTGCTTGGAGCTAATAATCACTGACTCTTTCTGCATGTCTACTTTTGTAATAGCACGTCACCTCATCTCTCATTTACAATTAGGTGGTTAAAAGGCTTGAAGATTGCACTCAGCCAATCTAACGGATTAGGGAGCGGAAAGTGCATGCTATGTAAAATGTTTAGAGTCATGCTAAAAAGTAAAAAGAAAGAAAATAAATAAAGTTCTTTTTTCTGCCCTTTTTTTAACAAAGAAGGAAGCTCAATCGCCACAATAATACCGCTTAAAAATAAAATGCCAATCAGTAACTTCATCTTCCTTCTCTCCTTCTTCATCCTAGTTATTAATAGCATTTCTCTAACACAAAAAAATACACAAAAAAATATTTATTAAAATAAAAAGACTAGATACTGATTTGTATCTAGTCAATAATCTAGCAACTTATTAACGTGTCCATTAGATTTTGATTTCATAAGCTGATCTTTAATAATAGTTTTAACCACCCAAAGAAAGAAAGCCAAAGCGGAATACTCAAAGACGTTCCCCATAGTAAGCCCAGTAAGAAGTTTCCATTTTTATTCATACAAGCCACTCCTTCTTGCTTTTTAGAACGCATTTTATAC
This sequence comes from Bacillus sp. 1780r2a1, assembly GCA_024134725.1. Classification (NCBI taxonomy): domain Bacteria; kingdom Bacillati; phylum Bacillota; class Bacilli; order Caryophanales; family Bacillaceae; genus Bacillus; species Bacillus sp. 1780r2a1. The sequence continues at coordinate 2,512,729 of CP099863.1, forward strand.
ATGTTATATTGAAACAGATCATACTATAACGATAATAGAAAACGCTTTCAAAAGATAGTGAAATAATACCTAAAAAAATGTAGAACATACTAAAATGTTTTTCCCAAAAGACGAATCACTACATTTCTATCATCGTAAGGATTTAAAATAAGCTTGTTCCAATGCGCTAGGGGGTCTCCGACTGTCCTTCTAAGTCCTGAAGGAATCAAGTTCCTTACACTACATTCCACTATTTTTATTATTTTCTAAAGCAATAAAAAAATATCCGAACTATCAAAAAGTATATAACTCGTGATAGTCCGGATAGGTTATTTACTGAAGTACTTATGTCCCAACCTCTTTATTTACTTGTGTTCTCCATGACGCTGAAGACGATTCTCAATAAACAGTCGCTCAACAAATTGATTTAACTGCTGCTGATACATCACACGTTCATTTGCTGAACGCGAGTCTCGAATTAGCTGTTTAAAATGTTTAATTTTTTTACGTTGTTCAACCGTTACATGATGAGAAAGAAGCATGTAATCCCCCCTCGTTTTCATTAACGCTTAAATTAAGTAAAACAATATTTTTCCATTATTCCAACATATTTGTCAGATATTCTAACAAATTATTTATCAGCATTTTTTCAAAACCTTTACTTATTAATCTTTGGCACCTACTAAAGCTAAACCAGGTCCGTATGGTGTTGTATGAACGTCTAGTAAAAGTTCTTTCGTATAGGGTAAGATTGCTTCTTCAATTGCTACTAGTATACCGTTAATAACTTGCAGCTCATCGTTTTGTTGAGCTTCTTCAAAAGACAATCCAATATTGGGGATATCACAGCTGATTCCTTTAAAGTAAAGACGAATACCTTCGATTTCTTGTTCAGATAAAATTTCCTCAATTAACGCTTTTGCTTCATTTGTAATAATCATTTAATCTCTTCCTTTTACTATATTCTCTTAGATATCTTAACATAACCCTTCAAGACTTCTCTTTTAAAAAAGGTTTATTTCTAAATTATAATAATTATAAATAAGTATTGATTATAATATAATAAATGATATAATTTATATATAAGATAAATTATTAGGAGGCTAAACAAATGAATTTAGAACAACTAGTAAATCAACAGATCGCTAATTTAAACGTACTTTACACGAAACTTCATCGCTTTCATTGGTATGTAAAAGGACCTCAGTTCTTTACTCTTCATGAGAAATTTGAGGAACTATATACAGAAACTGCTGCGGATATAGATGAATATGCAGAGCGATTGCTAGCAATTGGTGGACAGCCTGTAGCTACGCTAAAAGAATTTTTAAGCTTGGCTACTCTAAGTGAAGAAGGAAACGAGCAAACTGCTCGTGAAATGGTTGAAGCTGTTAGTAAGGATTATCAACTTCTTGTTCAACAGCTTAAAATGGGAATTAAAATTGCTGAAGAAGCACATGATCATGTTACTGCTGATTTATTCATCGGAACAGTTGGTCGCCTTGAAAAGCATATTTGGATGCTTAACGCTTCTTTGCCCGCAAAAGAATTAGTATAAATAAAAGACGAGCCTACTTTACTGGGCTCGTTTTTTATGTTGTAGCCATTTAAAAAATGTCATATCATCTTGAACATCTTCTACCAAGACTGCTTCATACACATGCGCACTTTTGTAATAGCGATTATAACCACTCTGCTGTTTAAAAAATAAAATATGCTCTCTTTTCTTCTCTGTCATTTTCGCTTTTAGCTTTTGCTGTTTTTGAAGCATTTGCTGTATGACTGCTTCAGCAACAACATTAATATTAATTTTCCATTCATGCCCTTCAACATTTGCGTATATAGACCATGTCATCCCTTCTTCTTCGTCCTTATTACCAACAAACACCATTTTAACAGGATTCATTCTTATTGCTAGGTCTTTACCAAGAGCGAAGAATAAGTCTTCAATAACCTTATCGCTTCCAATGTAAACATCAAGATGACGAAACACCATAACATTTAAATCAAAGCTACCTGCAATGAGAGGATTACCATATTGTTTGCATAAGTGTAAAAGCTGATATTCTTCCAATAAACTTGTTGCTTCTGCTTGTAGTTGCTCCGACCATGCCATTAACTCATTCATTAAGCTATATCTCCAATCCTTAAAGTTAAAGTTCATATTCGATATGTGTTGTAAAATTCCTTTGATATCATCAATAAAATCTAAAACGTTTCAATAATTTTTCTTTTTACACGTATAAAGATGCTTCGATTCTTTACACTAAACAACGTATTTATTTATTTAGTAGGAGGATGAATATGAACCACGAACAAACACATATAAATATGCATACTGGTAAGGTGCCACAAGCGATGAATCACGGAGGACACGAACTCTTTGATGTTCACGAAACGCTAGCTGGTATGATCAATGTTTTAGATCAATTTATGATGTTTCGACAATACATTCAAGATGAAGAGTTAAAACAAATGTTAGACCGTCAATATGGCTTTATTTTAGAAGACTACAACCGCATTGTAGAATCTTTTTCAACTGGGCAAGACCCTTCTAGCCCAACGCAAACCTACAATATGGCAGAAACAAACGATTTTGTATACGGTTTGAAAGCTGGCCAACCTAAAAAGCCAAATCAATCGATTAACGACATTAGCGACAAGGGAATTTCAGGACATATGCTAGGATTATTAAAAGGTCATGCTTCACTCGTTACCATGACCGCGCTTGAAATCACAAACCCTATTGTGCGTCGTTTATTCGCTGATAGCGTTCCTAATTGGATTGAGATGGCATATGAAGTAGCTCACTATCAAAACAAGCGTCATAACTATCAAGTACCGCAGCTAGCTGCTCAAGATATGCAGCAAATGACGCAAGGGTTTGCAAAAGCTACACAATCCCCAGAGCTTCCAAACAATAAAACGTTACATTAAAAACCGCCTTCTTTTTAGTACTGGAAAGACCTAATTAAATAAGACAAAGGAAAAAGCACCCCCTGAATTGTGTCTAAATAATGCATAACCCAGGAGGTGCTTGTCTTATGAACATTGCATGATTAGCCATGTGTTTTCAAACTGCTTTTTTGCAAGAGCTTGCCTCTCAATACAATAGTATAAAATTCCAACGTCCCCCCACATCATATTAAGTTGGTCGTCAGAATCAATTTGAAACAATAACTGCCAATCGCCTTTTCTACCAGAAAAATCTTCACATTCTTCCAAGACATCCCCTTGGATGTTCCACGTCGTTCCTCCAATTTGATGAAATGGAATATTACCATTAATTTCTAACATAAGAGCATCGAATTGATCATACAACTGATCGTCTTCTATATATGTATCTCCAAGACGAATATCATAACTAAACTGTACCTCACACTGTGAGTATACATTTGAAACGTCTACTTTTATTGTACTTAAATTCTTTGCTGAGCCTTCATAAAAAAGTACGCGCCAACCATTTTGTTGATCTTCTTCGCCATATGCTTCACCGTCGTAAAAGAAGTACAAATAGCCAGTTTCAGGAAGAAGAAAGTCTTTCTTCCACGTACCTTCTAGCTGAGATAAATTAATTTGACCAATAAACTGTAGGTATTCCCCATCCTTTTCAGGCCAGCAAAACTCTGGCGGTAAGTCTGGATATCCTCCTAATTTTGATGTACCAATGTTAAGTTCTTCAGCACGAGTGGGATGTACCATAATGCATGTATACAAAGAGCTATATATCTCTTCCTTTAGTGTTTGAAGTCCATGTTTTAAGATTAAATTATCCAATATATTCATTTCTTTCACCTCTAGGCTAGTATAGCACAAACCCATAAATGAAAACGCTACTTTCTCTTTTTCAAACCGTGCTGGGCATTGTTTCAATACATGTTCTTTAATCGTTTAGATAACACTTACTATATACACGTACTGAATAGGTGGTGAAACTTTGACGATTTTAAATCTTTTTCTCGTTGCTCTCTTAATTGGCTTAACCGCCTTTTTTGTAGCAACTGAGTTCGCAATTGTAAAGGTGAGAAGCTCTCGTATTAATCAGCTTGTTGATGAAGGAAATAAAAAGGCAATAGCAGCTAAGCATGTTATCACGCATCTTGACGAATATCTATCTGCTTGCCAGCTTGGAATTACCATTACAGCTCTCGGCCTTGGTTGGCTTGGCGAACCAACGCTTGAACGAATCCTCCATCCCCTTTTTAACGATTTCAATATTAATGAACGCTTAGCAGGCATTTTGTCATTTGTTATCGCATTTGTTATTATTACATTTTTACATGTAGTGGTAGGTGAACTAGCACCCAAAACATTCGCTATTCAAATGTCGGAACGAATTACTTTATTATTTTCTAAACCAATTATTTGGTTTTATAAAATTATGTATCCATTTATTAAAGCCTTAAATGGGTCAGCACAGCTTCTTACTCGTATGTTTGGATTACAGCCTGCTTCTGAACATGAGGTAGCTCATAGTGAAGAAGAAATTCGGATTTTACTTTCTGAAAGCTTAAAAGGCGGAGAGATTAACCAGTCTGAGTATAAGTATATGAATAAAATCTTTGATTTTGATGATCGCTTGGCGAAAGAAGTAATGGTCCCTCGTACTGAGATTATAACTGCATCAAAAGATGATATTGTAGAAGTTTTTCTTCAAGTTGCAAATGTGGAAAAATATACTCGTTATCCAATTATTGAAGATGGTGACAAAGATAAAGTGGTTGGACTTGTAAATATTAAAGAAATTTACAATGATATTGTATTTAACCAAAAAGATGGTACAAACACTTTAGAATCTTATGTAAAGCCGATTTTAAAAGTAATTGAAACCGTTCCAATTCATGATTTATTAGTGAAAATGCAAAAAGATCGGGTACAGATGGCTATTTTATTTGATGAATATGGTGGTACAGCCGGCCTCGTTACAATTGAGGACATTGTTGAAGAGATTGTAGGTGAAATTCGTGATGAGTTTGATGCTGACGAAATTCCCTACGTCCAGAAAATTAAAGAAAATCATTATATTTTAGATGGTAAAATGTTGATTAGTGAAGTAAATGATTTACTTGGCACAGATATTAGCGATAAGGAAGTAGATACAATTGCTGGTTGGGTGCTAACTGAACGATTCGATGTTGGGAAAAACGATATTGTACAACATGATGATTTTTATTTCAAAGTGTTAGTCATAGAAGATTTCCATATCAAATACGTAGAAGTGAAGAAACGAAAAACATCTTCTTCAAATAGTGATAATGGTAAACAAAAAGAAGGATGAACCATTTGAGGTTTCATCCTTTACTTTTTTATTACCACTCGTCTTCTCCGCCAAATAAATCACTATCAAAGAGATCCTCACTGTCTTCTATGTCTTCTTGTATATCATCAAATGCCACGTCTTCAAACATATCATCCATCACTTCTCCTAAAAGCATACCACCTAGCATACCCGCTGCAAACCCTCCCATAGCGCCTCCAAGACCACTCATGCCTCTTTTATACTGGCCCTTTTGATAATGAGAAGGCTGAAAGTATTCATAGTTAGTTGGATTGTTAATCATCTCTTCAATAATTTGGTGTAATGATTGATGAAGCTTCGTACCGTTCCCTAATTCTTCCTTTGACAAATAAATCTCTTGCTTTATTTCACGTTCTCGACCAAAGCCTGGTAAATCAAGTTCAAGCAAAATACGAAGGCCTTTATCTTCTATGGCCACCTCAAACTCTAATTCACGAATACGGCTTTGAAATTGAGATGTCGGAAAAAACTCAAACTCTTGTTTATAACCGTTAAACTGGCCAGATTGATGCTTTTCTCTAAATCCTAAGCTTTCAAGCGCCTCGACAAACTGATACAGTGTCTCAGGCGCTTTAATACGAATGGCATCTCGATCTTTTGCATCTGCTCCACCTTCAATATCTAAATGCGTTTGAAAGAAGTAGCTGCAATTGCTTGCTGAAATGGGAATATTCATTGGTAACTCATATTTAAATCCCCATTCCTGCTCTTCTCCTTCTCTAATTAGAAAAGAAGAAACGGTTGGGATACTGGTCACTTTATGAGTATGAAACTCCCCGTTACGGCCGCGCACTTCCATCCATAGTTCTACATTTATAAAATTAATGTGCTGCTCAACTTTACCACCTTGGACCTTGATTTTTCCTTCTACGTGCTCACCTAACGTATATGTACTTTCGTTCAAAATGAGGTCGACTTTTGCAGCACCTACACCCATTTTTGCAAATATTTTCTTTAACATAACAATCCCCCTTTTAAAATTTCTGCTGCTTATATTACTATATACGGATGGTTTCCATATAAGTTTCAACAAAAAAAGTTCTCACTTCGAGAACTTTTATCTCACTCCTAATTCTTTCATCTTTTGTAAAACATTTAGCTCGCTCGCTTCACCGACAAACAAACAAATGTAGCCTATGACAATAATGCTAACACCGACTGTTTTAATTAACTGAGCCGCAATTTCCTTATCACGCAATAGCTCTGCAATCCACTCCACGGGCTTTTCCTCCTAAGTTATAACGTATAGTTCTTTATTCTATGCGTTCGCCCAGTTAGAAGTGAATATTCATTGGTACTAGAAAAAAATTGATAGTACATAACCACCCAGTGCAGTTGCAAGTACAACAATCCAGGGAGCTACTTTCCAGTACATTAATAAACCAAAAGCGACAAGCGCTAATGCAAAGTCTGGCGTTGTTTTGATTGCACTAGTAAAAACTGGATCATATAACGCTGCAAGTAAGATTCCTACAACAGCTGCATTTACGCCCATTAAAGCTGCTCGTACGCTTGGCTTTTTGCGAAGAACGTTCCAAAATGGTAAGGTGCCGAGGACAAGCAAGAATGACGGTAGAAACATTGCCGCAGTTGCAACTAAAGCACCAGACCAACCAGCCGTTACCGTTCCAAGATAACTGGCAAACGTAAATAAAGGACCTGGGACTGCTTGCGTTGCACCGTATCCAGCTAAAAATTCAGATTCTGTTACCATGCCAATTGGTACAACTTCACGTTCTAGCATCGGGAGAACAACATGGCCGCCTCCAAAAACAATCGAACCAACTCGATAGTAAATATCAATTATGCCCATCCAAACAGTAGGAAATGCAGTACGCAAAAGTGGTAATCCTACTAATAACGCTATAAATACAATCCATGCCAATGCGCCAACTTTTCGGCTGATTGTAATAGGCATGTCTTGCACATCATCCATTTTTATTTCTTTATATAGAACATACCCTACTATCCCCGCAGCGATGATGGTTCCAATTTGTCCAATTGCACTTGGAAAAAATAAAGTAATTAGTGCTGCGAGTATAGCCATTGTAATACGTGGTCTGTCTGGGGCTAAGTTTTTCCCCATGCCAAGAACCGCTTGGGCCACTACCGCAACAGCAACAATCTTTAGACCATTAATCCAGCCTGCACTTGAAGCGTCAAATCCTTGTACTAAATATGCAAACAAAATAAGTACAATAACTGAAGGCATCGTAAAACCTATCCATGACAGCACGCCTCCAAAAATACCACCGCGCAGCATTCCAATCGAAATGCCTACTTGGCTGCTCGCTGGACCGGGTAAAAATTGACATAAAGCAATTAAATCAGCATAACTTTTTTCGTCAAGCCACTTTCTCTTTTTTACATACTCTTCTCTGAAGTATCCTAGATGCGCAATGGGCCCACCAAAGGAGGTTAAGCCAAGCTTAGTCGAAATAAGTAAGATTTCAATCCACCTTCGAAACACTGATTGATTCATGATGTATCCTCTCCTTCTTTTAATACTTCTCTTGCTAATTCACGAATTTGCTCTTTTGCACCTTCGAGCACCTCTTGACCTTTTTCGGTAATGGTATAATATTTACGAATTTTCCCTTTTACAGTTCGTTCTTCTTTTATTAAAAGCCCATCTTTCTCCAAATGATGAAGCGTAGGATAAATGGTTCCAGGACTAATATTGTAACCGTGGGATTGCAGCTCTTCAATCATATATGACCCGTAAATTGGCTCGATGCTGGCATGGTACAAAATATGGATTTTAATACTTCCCAAAAAGAATTCGCGTAACATAAGGATCCCCCTTATCCAATATCATATTTTGATATCGGATATTGATATCATATCATGATAAAGTTAGTCATAATGTTAAGTGTTTGTAAACATTATTTTTTTTATTAAAATAAAAAAACCTTACCCAATGGAGGTAAGGTTTTTAAACTGTTAATATAGTAGGCGATTCCAATGATCTCCTTTTTTCTTATGATGCGTACTTTTTTTATCATGATGGTTTTTTTCTTTTCGATCCTGTCTTTCCGCTCTACGCTCATCACGAATGCGGTGTCTTTCTGCACGATCTTCCTTCTTCTTGCAGTACCCTTTTTCTCTTTCTACTCGATCTTCCTTCTTTTTGCAGTGCCTTTTTTCTACACGACATTCTGCTTTGACATAACCTTCTTCTTTGCGCTTGCATCTTCTCTTCTTACATTTAGCTTCTGCTTTAAAGTAGTATTGATTTGATTGATGAAACTTTTTTTCTGCTTCTTTACGATGTTTTTCTGTCATATAAATTCACCTTTCAACATAGAATATTTTATTTATAGTAATAAACTATGTACAATCCTATAAGTACGTGCATTGTTGTATTTAAGTAACTGCGCCTTTTTTTAGTTAACTTTATATTTCTTCTCAAAAAAAGCCTTTACATCTTTTGGATGTAAAGGCTTTTTTCACTGAATCATACGTTTAATTATATTATCTGAATAAAACTCTAATATTTCTCTTCTACGAATAATACCGATAAAGACTCCTTGGTCATCGACAACAGGTACGAAGTTTTGTTCAATTGCCTTCGTAATAATCCCTTCAATTTCTCCGTAAATTGGAATTGGTTGATAATCTTGATAACGATCAACTTCTGTTAACTTAATATTTTCCGTATCTTGAAAGCGATAATCGCCTAGACTTTTTAACTTCCAAAGCAAGTCCCCTTCTGTTAAAACACCAACATATTTACCTTCATCATCTACTAGAGGTACAGTAGAATAACGGTGATGTTCCATCTTCTCAAGCGCCTGCCTTAAGGTTGATTGAATGTTAAGGGTTACTACTTCTTGTTTTGGAATTAAAAAAAATGCCAAATTCATTTTTTACTCTCCTTTTTTCCCACTAAACGTCCTTCTTATCTGTTTACTTTTCTTGTTATTTATTTCGAACAGCAACAAATTACAGTTAATTATACATAATTACACGTTTTCTTCGTTACTATTCCCTAACAAGTAAATCATCAATCCTATTTTACACATTTTATTCACTCTAATCGAGAAATTACATAAGTTCGCGCATTTAGTATTCCCGCCCATTATCGTCACCTTTTTAAACGTTTTGCGTACAATAAAAGTGTAATATAAGGAAGGAGGCGTTACGAATGGGTTCTTATGGCGGTTACAATGGTGGTTTTGCATTTTTAGTCGTACTATTCATTCTTTTAGTTATCGTAGGTTGCAGTTGCTATGGTGGCTGGGGATACTAATCAATAAGTGAAGAGCTGACTCGTCAGCTCTTCTTTCCTTTATATTACATATTCTTTACACACCTCAATATTCCTGCTATCTAACGCTATTTATCAGAATTAAATGCCGTGATAGCATAGTAAAAAGCTCAGTATATAAACGGGACTGAGCTTTTTATTTTTTTTCTTATACACGCGAGAAATTTCCATTTTCCATAAAAAACTCCCACATAATTCTACTTGAATCAGGGCCCTTTTCATCCGTATAGCTTCCTTCTGTGCTTCCGCCAGACCATGCGTGTCCCATACCATTTATAATGTATTGATCAATTAAAATTTCTCCTCTGGAACTTGCGTATTGAGCATAAGTAAAATCTCTTCCAAAGTGACTTTTTTCTTCTCTAACCGTTTTAGGCTTATTGTCAATCCATCCGTCAACCTTTCCATTAAACGCTAAATTATTTGTAGTAATCCACTGTTCTACAACTTGATCTGCATTTAAAACATTTACCGTAGAGTCAGCGTTTCCATGAAATACAATCACCGGCATCGGTTTAGCACGCTTACCCATTACTTGATGTGCAACTCTACCTTGTCTAACAGGTGGCGGACCTTGATGTGCCATGACTGCGTATGCATTAAATACGTTTAGTGCTGCCTGATACTCAAGTCCAGCTGCCACGCCGATTCCAGAAAATAGTTCAGGATACGTAACGCCCATAACGATGCTCATTGCTCCGCCAGCAGACAGTCCTGCAATAAACACTTTATCATGCTGAATAAAGTGCATGCGCTTTACTTTTTTAACCATCCCAGCAATAATAGCAGGCTCCCCCAAACCTCGTAGCTGATGAAGAGGCTCAAACCAGTTCCAGCACTTCTTTAAATTTGCATTGCTTGATTGCTGAGGGTAGATAACAATAAATCCTTTTTCATCTGCAAGTGTGTTCATATTTGTTCCTTTTGCGAAATCGTCTGCGCTCTGTGTACAGCCGTGCAACATAACCATAAGCGGATACGTTTTCAAAAAATAATAATTTTTAGGGAGATAAACTTTAAATTTCTTTCCTTGATAAGTATATGTTTTAAACGTACCACCAGATTGTGTTGCCAATTCCTGATCTTGATCTAAAGAGAGAAGTAACAAAGCCATAATAACAAAAGGTAGTGAGCCTGTCATAACATTCCACCTCTTTTTGTCAACGTTTTCATTTCTTCGTTTACATCTATATGTGAAAATTGTCACTAGCAGATGATAAAAGGACAAACAAATCGTTTGCCCAATTATAATTAAACGAACAAGAAAATCGTTATTGTACTTATTCTATACCCCGTTAGCTAGTCTTGAACACATTGATGTTCATATACTTCTATTCTATGAACGTTTTTTGACAAATATCATTTTTATTATGATAATCGAATGATGGTTAACGTGGCTCCAGCTCCGGTAGTCAATACGGCTGCACCCAGTAAACCAAACAACTGTAGTGAAATTGTTGAGCCTGCTGCTAAAGTGACTATACTCTCTCCCTTATAGTTTGATAAATTCACCAAGCCGCCTACAACTGTAGATGGCACTGCTGCACCATTGGTCACAATTCGTGCTGTCGCTAATAAGCCTGCTGTTGTATTAATTTGATAAGACAAATAGTATCTTCCTGCAGTTTGTACGGTGAAGACTGTATTTCCGCCACTTGGAATAATATCAGCTGAAATATTTTGAGTATCTGGAAGTGGAATATTTGTTCCTCCTAATACAACTGCAATTGTCGCTCCTCCAGTATTAGCTGCAAAAGCTGAAGTTGCTGTTGTGTTTGTACCAGCTTCACCAGTTGGACCTGTTGGACCTTGGATTCCTTGCAGACCTTGCTCTCCCGTTGGACCTACCGGACCTTGGATTCCTTGCAGACCTTGCTCTCCCGTTGGACCTACCGGGCCTTGGATTCCTTGCAGACCTTGCTCTCCCGTTGGACCTATTGGACCTTGGATTCCTTGCAAACCTTGCTCTCCCGTTGGACCTATTGGACCTTGGATTCCTTGCAGACCTTGCTCTCCCGTTGGACCTATTGGACCTTGGATTCCTTGCAAACCCTGTTCTCCTGTTGGACCTACCGGACCTTGGATTCCTTGCAGACCTTGCTCTCCCGTTGGACCTTGAACTCCCTGTAAGCCTTGTACTCCTGTTGCTCCTGTTACTCCCGTCGGACCTTGTACTCCTGTTGCTCCTGTTGCTCCCGTCGGACCTTGTGCCCCCACTGATGCAATTAAAGAATAATCAGCAGAGCTTCCAGGAAGACCTTGTGGACTTGGATTATTTGTAATGTACGTACTTCCATTAAACGTAACAATTTGTCCTGCAGGATACTGACTTGCTTGCCCTGCGTTATAAGGCACACTGCCTTGTAATCCAATTCCGGTTATGCCTCTTAAACCTTGAGGTCCTTGTGCACCTTGTGGACCTCTTAATCCCTGAGGACCTAATGGACCCTGCGCACCTTGTGGACCTGATAACCCCGCTGGTCCTGGAACTCCTTGAATACCTTGTGGGCCTGGAATCCCTTGAATACCTTGAAATCCTTGCGGTCCTTGTGGACCAGTAGCACCTGTTGGTCCAGTGGGTCCTGGTGGCCCTGGAGGACCTTGCGGGCCTGGTGGCCCAACAATATTTGAAATATTAACATTTTCTGGATTCGTAGAATTATTCTCGTTCATTCGTAGACTCCTTCTGCTTTATTTTTTGTTCTACACTGACTAATAGGTTGCTTGTCCAGATACGTACTACTTCTATGGAACTATTTATAAAAGATATGTTTTAGCACATTTTCAGCTTTGTTACATTATATGTAAACACTTAAACACTGACACTAATTTGCATTTATTGTTATCAATCTACTTTTTAACAATAACCAAAATAATAAGGCTACATAAACTAAACTTAGAAAGTGAGGGAGAAACAATGAGTGCTTCTATAAGTTTATGTATGATTGTAAGAGACGAAGAGGAAACGTTAGAACGCTGTTTGCTAAGTGTCCATCATTTAGTTGATGAAATTATTATTGTTGATACCGGCTCTGTTGATAATACAGTCAAAATTGCTGAAAAGTACACATCTAATATTTTTTTCCTAGAATGGAAAGATAACTTTTCATTCGCTCGCAATTTTTCGTTTTCAAATGCAACAAAAGACTATATCTTATGGCTGGACGCGGATGATTACCTAACAAAAAGGGATCAAACTGAGTTTAAACAACTAAAAGGCCAGCTCGATGATTCCATAGATAGTGTTACGATGAATTATCACTTATCATTTGACGAAAACAATCAGCCAGCATATAGCTTAAAGCGTAACAGGCTAGTTAAACGCACTCGCCATTTCAAATGGATCGGTGCCGTTCATGAGTACTTAGAAGTATACGGAAAGATAATTGATAGTGATGTAGCAATTACACACGGAAAAGAAAAGAATACATCCAATCGAAATCTTCTAATCTATTTAAACAAACGAAAAAACGAAGAGGTATTTTCTACACGAGATCTTTTTTATTTTGCTAACGAACTAAAAGATCATCATCGATATAGTGAAGCACTAACTTATTATAAAAAATTTCTAAATAAACAAGATGGTTGGATTGAAGATAAAATCCAAGCATGCTTAAATAAAAGCTTTTGTTTTGAGAAAATGGGAGAAAAGGAAGAAGCAATACGTTCTTGTCTTGAGACTTTTACTTACAACACCCCCAGAGCTGAGGCTTGCTGTGCCATTGGAAGGCTATTCATGGAAAAACTTAATTGGGAAAATGCTATTTTCTGGTTTGAAGTGGCATTGCAACAACCTAAACCGAGCTCTATGGCGATTCTTCATGAACCATCATGGACATGGATTCCCCACCTGCAGTTGACAGTTTGTTATGAAAAGATAAACGCTGTGGAAAAAGCTTACGCTCATCACTTAAAATGTATGGAGCTGATCCCACAGCACGCTAGTACTTTACACAATGAATCTTATTTTCAACAACGAAAACCTTTGGTTTAGCTTGAGTTTAGAATAGAAAGCTAAGCGTTTTAATAAATTTATAGATATATTTGCGGTCGTTTTTGGAAACATTATGCATATACAAAGAAAAGGTGGCGATAGTGTTGGATATTCCAAAAAAAGCAGAGCCAATGTGGAGAGAGGAAGTTAACCTCCCAAAAGGCAACAAATTACAAGAAAATCGCAAGGTAGATGTGGTAGTAGTTGGTGGTGGGATTACGGGAATCACGACGGCCTATTTGTTGCAAAGCGAAGGGTTAAACGTGGCTCTTCTAGAAGCTAATGAAATTTTAAACGGAACAACTGGTCATACAACAGCAAAAATCACTGCTCAACATGACGTCATTTATGATGAACTGATTGGACATATTGGTGTGGAGCAAACAAAGCTTTATTATGAAGCAAATAATAGTGCTCTACAATTTATGAAAGGTTTAATTGAAAAAGAAAACATTGATTGTCAGTTTTCAACTCAAGACGCATACTTATACGGTGCTACATTAGAATTTGACCATCGAATACATAAAGAATTTCGTGCGTATGAAAAGCTTAACATTCCGTGTGACTTTAAAACATCACTTCCGTTTCAGTTTGATATTCGCGCCGCAACGATTATGAAAAATCAAGCTCAGTTTCACCCGCTTCAATATTTAGTTTACCTTGCTAAACAGTTTGTAGAAAAAGGCGGAGTGATTTTTGAAAACACGGTGGCAAATGATATCGAAGAAGGTACGTCCCCTACTGTCATTACGAGGGATGGTCATCGAATTTCATGTAAGCACGTTGCAATTTGTACACATTTTCCTTTTTATGATGGAGCAGGCTTGTTCTTCACTCGTATGTATGCCAAGCGATCTTACGTATTAGCAGCAAAAACTGAGCAGAAATTTCCTGGCGGCATGTATTTAGGAGCAGATCAGCCAACACACTCATTGCGTTCAGCTACTTTAAACGGCGAAGAAGTTGTTTTAATTGGTGGCGAAGGTCATAAAACCGGACAGGGAATAAATACAGAATATCACTACCAATCGTTACAGCGATTTGCAGAAGAAAACTTTAACGTTCTTTCTTATCCATATCGATGGTCAGCTCAAGATTTAATTACAATCGATAAAATCCCTTATATTGGTAAATTAAAAGAAAAGAAAGAAAACATCTTTATTGCAACAGGGTTTAAAAAATGGGGAATGACACACGGAACAGTAGCAGCGCAACTTATTACAGACCTTATTATGCAACGAAAAAATCCGTATGAAGAAGTATATAAACCTTCTCGTTTTCATGCTGACCCAAGTATCCGCTACTTCTTACGTCAAAATTTAGATGTTGCTGATCACTTTATTCGTGGAAAGCTTGATTTACCAAAAAAATCAGTCGAACAGCTAGAAAAAGGAGAAGGAAATATCATTTATGTAAACAGTAAACGAGCAGGTGCCTACAAAGATGAAAGTGGAAAAATTCATTGTGTTGATACTACTTGTACACATTTAGGTTGCGAAGTAAACTGGAATGCTGGAGATAGCACATGGGATTGTCCATGTCATGGATCTCGCTTTTCTTATGATGGTACAGTCATAGAGGGTCCAGCTAAAACGCACCTAAAAGCCATTAATCTAAATGACGAAGAAGAAAGCACACAGTAACGTGTGCTTTCTTTATGCTTCTTTCCGAAAGAATCGATTATAGACTAAAATCATTGCATACATCATTAAAAAGGAAGAAGTAAAAAAGACAAGCTTGCCCCAAACTGGAATATGGTTAAAATAGCTTGTTTCGTAAAATAAAACAAAAAAGCTAAACGGCAATAAAAATAATAGCCAAATAAAATCTCTATCTTTCAAGACCTTTAGAAAGAATAAAATTCCTCCAATATAGACAAACGTTAAAAACATTGTAATTCACCAAATTCTCTTTCGTACTTTCTTCCATTATATAAGATAGTTAAAAGAAAGCCTAGGTATATTCAATTTAAATATAAAATACCAATCTTTCCGCCTAGTTTTTATCCGTTTATTTACTTCCTTTAAGCTTATCTAGGTGAGCAAAGAATGATGGGTATGATACCGATACTGCTTCGCGGTTTTTAATGATTGTTTCACCTTCTGCGATACAAGAAGCAACTGCTAGCATCATGCCAATACGGTGATCTCCATGACTATCTACGCTTGCACCATGCAATGGCGTTCCTCCATGAATAATCATTCCATCTTCCGTTGCCTCAATATTAGCACCCATTTTATTTAGCTCATTAACGACCGTGTCAATTCGATTTGTTTCTTTCACTTTTAATTCAGCTGCATCTTTAATAACTGTTGTTCCTTGAGCCTGAGTTGCAGCTAGTGCGATAATTGGAATTTCATCAATTAAACGAGGAATAAGGTCCCCTCCTACTTCAGTGCCTTTTAAAGGTGCTGACTTTACAACTAAATTCGCAAAAGGTTCTGCTACATCTGTATTTAGATCCTTTTCTTCAATAGACGCACCCATATTAAGTAATACATCTAAAATTCCTGTTCGAGTTGGATTCATACCAACCTTTTTTAATTCAATTTGACTGTTTGAAATAATGGACCCTGCCACTAAGAAGAACGCAGCTGAGGAGATGTCGCCAGGTACTTCAATATGCGTACCTGTTAACGTTTGACCGCCTTCAATTGAAACAGATAAGCCTTCTTCTTTCACTTGAACACCAAAAGCTTCTAGCATACGCTCCGTATGGTCTCTTGACTTCTCTGGCTCAATAACAGTTGTAACACCTTCCGCTTGCAGGCCAGCTAATAAAATTGCTGATTTTACCTGTGCACTAGCTACTGGGGATTTATATGTAATTCCTTTTACATTTCCCCCTCTTAGAGCAAGAGGAGTAAAATTGCCTTCTTCACGTCCATCTAATTGAATTCCCATGCTACGTAAAGGATCTGTCACTCGCTTCATTGGGCGCTTTGCGATAGACTCATCTCCTATCAGCGTATGATGGTGTGCTGTATTTGATAAAATCCCCATTATTAAACGAATCGTTGTTCCTGAATTTCCAACATCTAATACTTCAGTGGGCTCTTGTAATCCTTTAATGCCACGACCTTTTACAATAACTGTTTCTTCATTTACAACTTCAATTTCGACGCCTAATTTACGGAAGCAAGAGATGGTACTAAGGCAATCATCACCCGGCAGGAACCCAGAGATGGTTGTTGTTCCTTCTGCAATTGATCCAAACATTACAGATCGATGTGAAATTGATTTATCACCTGGAACTTGAATTGTCCCGTTTAATCCTTGAAGTTTCATGTTCATTCTCCTTTATAATAGTTTATACGTGTAGGGAATCTCTGAACTGTTTAGCATCTGAAAAGTAATGAAATAATTCATGACTATCTCCCTTTTCAAGCAAGCTCTTCACTTGCTCCATTTCTTTCATCCAATCATCCAAAAGCGCTAACAGCGTGTAACGATTTTGTTTTAAGATATCTCTCCACATGTGTGGGCTACTTGACGCAATCCGCGTAAGATCTCGAAATCCACCTGCTGCCATCTCAGTGATAAGGGTATTCTTTGCTGAGTACCCTTTCACTTGACGAACAAGGCTCGTTGCAATTACATGAGGTAAATGACTGATAACTCCTGTTACCTGGTCATGTGTAATCGCATCTATAAAAACAAAGTGAGCTTGCGTTGGCGCAAGTAACTGCATAAGCGCATCTATCTTTTGTGGATTTTCGTCTTCAAAAGGGGTTAACATATAGCGAGCTTCATAAAATAGATCTGCTCGTGCATTACTTGCACCACTTTGATGAGACCCAGCCATTGGATGTCCACCAATGAAGGTTACTCCTTTTTCTTTTAACAAAAATGCTGCTTCCATTACTGCTGCTTTAGTGCTTCCAACATCTGTTATAACAACATTTTGTTTCAATGTCCACTTTGAAAGAACGTGTATCCAATTAGCTGTCTCTTCTACCGGCGTTGCTAAAATAATATAATCTGCCATTTCAGCTGCTTTTTTTACATCATCTGCTTGTTCATCAATGACTGAATGCATCATTGCTACTCGCATTTCTTCTATATTAATATCTGCTCCCACAATATGCACATTTTCATTCTTTTTAATAGAAAGTGCCAGTGAACCTCCGATAAGACCAACACCAATTAGTAATACACGTTTTTTCACCTTTCATTCTCCTTCATATGTTAAAATTGCGCTGCATGCTTTCGATGCTCATTAATATTTTGTTGCAACAAATTAATACGATCTGAACCAAACTGTTCCACAATAGCCGAAGCTAATTCCCATGCAATAACTGATTCAGCTACAACAGCGGCTGCTGGAACTGCACAACTATCAGAGCGTTCAATGCTTGCTGCAAACGGTTCTTTTGTATCAATATCTACGCTTTGAAGCGGTTTATATAACGTTGGAATTGGCTTCATTACGCCTCGCACAACGATTGGCATTCCAGTAGTCATACCACCTTCTAATCCGCCTGCATTGTTTGTTTTACGCGTGTAACCTTGTTCTTCACTCCATAAAATTTCATCATGTACTTCACTTCCTGGCTTGCGTGCTGCTTCAAACCCAACACCAATTTCTACACCCTTAAAAGCATTTATGCTCATAATGGCTGCTGCAAGTTTTGAATCTAGCTTGCGGTCATAGTGCACATAGCTTCCAACCGCTGTTGGCATCCCTTCTACCACTACTTCTACTACACCGCCAATGCTATCACCGTTTTCTTTTGCTTCATCAATTGCTTTCATCATCTTTTGTCCAGCTTCTTCATCCAAACAACGCACGGGTGATGCTTCTGTTTTTTCTTGTAGATCTCTTAAAGATTGGTATGATGTTTGCTCCGCTTTGACACCGCCAATTTCTAAAACATGACATGCGATATTAACCCCAACAGCTTTTAAAATCTGCTTTGCCACTGCTCCTGTTGCAACGCGAACTGTTGTTTCACGAGCAGATGAACGTTCTAAAACGTTTCTCATGTCACGGTGTCCGTATTTAATTGCACCGTTTAAATCTGCATGTCCTGGTCTTGGTTTTGTAATTTGACGCTTCACTTCCGCATCTTCATCCACAGGGTCCGCTCCCATAATATTTCTCCAGTGCGTAAAATCCTTATTTTCTACTACAAGCGCAATCGGTGAACCTAAAGTAGCACCGTGCCTAACTCCACCTACAATTTGAACGCGGTCTGTTTCAATTTGCATGCGACGACCACGTCCATGGCCTTTTTGTCTTCTAGCCAAATCTTCATTAATATGTTCTGCCGTTAATTCAAGCCCCGCTGGTACCCCTTCAACAATTGCTGTTAATTGTGGACCATGTGACTCTCCTGCTGTTAAGTATCTCATCGTTTCCATCCTCCAATTTGTAAAATTCAATCTTTTCACCTAATAAAATAAGCTCGCCCCTCTTTTAAGATAGGGACGAGCTTATTCTCGCGATACCACCCTAGTTGCAAGCTATTTGTACTTACCACCTTCATTGTTTAACGATCAGTCGACCGCTCTTTACAGAGTGCTCAAGGAGTGTACTTCACTCGCACCTTTGTACTGATTTACACCAACCATCAGCTCTCTATAACAGGAAGATGCTCGCTACTAGAGTCCTTTCATTGCATCGCTATATAATTATGATAACTTAACTGCTGCACCCTTTAATTCTTCCATGAAGTCGTGGAATTCAGGAATGTTCATTTGTTGTGCTGAATCTGATAACGCTACAGCTGGATCTGGATGAACTTCAGCCATAACCGCATCTGCACCAATTGCAATTGCAGCTTTTGCACAAGGTAACAATAAGTCTTTACGTCCTGTTGAATGTGTTACATCTACAACAACCGGTAAGTGCGTTTCTTGCTTTAAGATTGGTACTGCTGAGATATCTAATGTGTTACGAGTAGCACGCTCGTATGTACGGATTCCGCGCTCACAAAGGATGATGTTGCCATTTCCACGAGACATGATGTATTCAGCTGCGTTAATGAATTCTTCAATTGTTGCCGCTAAGCCACGTTTTAGTAAGATTGGCTTGTCAACTGAACCTGCTGCTTTTAATAATTCAAAGTTTTGCATGTTACGTGCACCAATTTGAATTACGTCTACGTACTCTAATGCTGTTTCAATATCTTGTGGTGAAACAATTTCACTAATAATTTGAAGACCTAACTCATCTCCAACTTTACGTAAGATTTGTAAACCTTCTACACCTAAACCTTGGAAATCGTATGGTGATGTACGAGGCTTAAATGCACCTCCACGCATTAGCGTAATGCCTTGTTCTTTTAAAGCTAAACCAACTTGCTTTACCTGCTCGTAGCTTTCTACTGCGCATGGTCCCATAACGAACTGTAAGTTTCCATCTCCAACTTTCGTTCCGTTCACATCGACTACTGTATCCTCAGATTTCTTTTTACGAGATACAAGAAGTGCTTTTCTATGGTCATCTTCTTGAAGCTCTAAGCTTGCCTTGAAAATTTCTTTGAAAATATGTTGAATTGTTGATGCTTCAAATGGTCCGTTATGATTTGCTAAAATGTGATTTAACGATTCACGCTCACGAACTGGATCAAAACGTTTCACACCTTGTGTACCTTTTAATTCTCCAATTTCTTTTGCAATCTCACCACGTTTATTTAATAATTCTAAAATTTCTAAATTTAATTGATCGATTTGTCCACGTAATTGCTCTAAAGTTTTTGTCATTGTTAAAACCCTCCTAGATTTTGTATGTTTTTTAGTAACTTACTACAGGTCCGCTGAGTGCGGAATATACAAAAAGTCCCTACTGATTGTGTCAGTAGGGACGAATTGATCGCGGTACCACCCTAATTGCAAGCAGATGCTTGCCTCTTCATTATGATAACGGCTATGCCGCTTTTGCTATGCAAAAGTAAGCTCCAAGAATGTAATTCACAACTAGTTTTTGTTCTGACTCGCACCGACCGTCAGCTCTCTGAAACAGGGAAACACGTTGCTACTATGCTCTTTTCATCGCTTTTTTCATTATTTAATTTTCGATAGGGCAGTAAATACAAAAAGTCCCTACTGATCTCACCCTCAAGGTAAGGTCAGTAGGGACGAATTAATCGCGGTACCACCCTAGTTGCAAGCATTTACTTGCCTCTTCATTACGATAACGGCTATGCCGTCTTTTCCTACTAAGAAAAGATGCTCAAGGAATGTACTTCGAATGGTTTTTGTTCTGACTCGCACCGACCGTCAGCTCTCTGAAACAGGGAAACCTTTTCTACTATTGCTCCTATCAACGCTCAATATAACTATGTATGTGTGTTTAAACGTTTGTCTTAACGTTTAGATGATGTTGTGTGATGTTGATTTGTATTATGAATGGTTTTATCTAAATCGTCAATACTTTTTTAGATTTTTTTTCAAAATCTCTCCCATTCTTTTTTCCATACAATTCCTTAAACCATTGAAACACAAGCATATAAAACGCTTTCAATAAACTTATTTTTTTTATAAATAATACTGTTTTTTATCATTCACCTATAAAAAAAAGACCTCAAATGTGAGGCCTAGCTTAAGCAAGAAAAATAGCACCATAGGCCAGAGCACCTACAATAACAATCGCTGGATGAACACGTAGCTTCTCCATTAGTACAAAACTTGCAATAATTAAAAATAACGTCTGCCATATCCCTGAATCTACATAGGAACTTGAAAAGAAATCATAAGCCATAACTCCAAGTAGAACAGCAATAACGGGACGAATAAAATTTGTCATTTTCTTTACGTTTGGTGAATCCTTGTACTTATACAAGATCCGCAACAAGACAACTAAGAGTATGACAGAAGGAGCAATTGTAGCTAATAATGAAACAAACGCTCCTAGGATACCTGCTTCTTGATAGCCAATAAAACCTGCCATTTTTGTTGCTATTGGGCCCGGTAATGCATTACCAATTGCCAACATTTCACTAAACTCATTAACCGTTAACCAGCCGTAGCGGTCAACAACTTCTTTTTGAATTAATGGAATTGATGCCGGTCCCCCTCCATAACCTAAAATATTTGATACAAAAAAAGCCATAAACAATTGCCAATAAATCATACAGTTTCCCTCTTTTGTTCCTGAACTTCTTTTTCTTCTTGCTTTCTTTTAACGGGAATCCATGCTGCAACCATTAATAAAATAATAATAATTGCTGGGTGAACATGAATAAACTCCATCAGTATCAAACTTACCAATGCCAATAAAATAGCTTTCGTCCAACCTAAGCCACCAGTAGATTTTTTCAAGAAATCCCACGTCATAACAGCTAACATAACGCCAACTACAGGTACAACGGCTTTAGTCATTCCCATTACCCATGCCTGGTCTTTAAACTGTGTAAGTGTTGTTAAAAGGAGAACCATAAGCAAGACAGTTGGCGCTACTGCCGCAATTAACGCATTAATCATGCCTAATACTCCACCAACCTGATATCCGATATAACCAGCTAACTTTGTTGCAATAGGACCAGGTAGCGTATTAGCAATTGCTAATACGTCACCAAATTCATCGCTATCCATCCACTTGTATGTATCAACAACCTCTTTTTTAACAAGTGGAATAGCGGACGGACCACCTCCGTAGCCAAGCATACCCGAGCGAAAAAACGCGATAAAAATATGTAATTGCTGCATTTTATACGCTCCTTTCTTTGTTGTAATCTATCCTTAGTACGTTAGAACGGCTCCATCTGTTCGGGACTCCGTTCCTCCAAACAATACCCCTGTTTGAGGATCTCTGCGAATGATTTGCCCTCTACCAAATGAATGACGGCTTGTGGCTACTTGAACATCATGTCCCTTTCTCTCTAGAGCTTCCACAATATAACTTGGCATTTCTTTTTCTACAAGAACTGTTTTATCATTAATCCATTGCCATCTTGGTGCATCTAGTGAGGCTTGAGGATTCAAATCAAAATCAATCATATTCATAATTACTTGAACATGACCTTGAGGCTGCATGAATGCCCCCATTACACCAAATGGACCAACTGCTTGATTATCTTTTGTTAAAAATCCTGGGATAATAGTATGATATGTTCTTTTGCCTGGCTCTAGTCGATTATCGTGATCCTTATCGAGTGAAAAATTATGACCTCGGTTCTGAAGAGCAATTCCTGTTCCAGGAACAACTACGCCCGAGCCAAAGCCCTTATAATTACTTTGAATAAAAGAAACCATGTTTCCTTCGTCATCAGCAGTTGCTAAGTAGACGGTTCCACTGTGAAGCGGCTGACCAGCCTCTGGTAACCTTGCATGTTCACCGATTAAAGCTCGACGCTCATCAGCATATTCATCGTTTAACAAATCTTCTACAGCAATCTTCATATGCTTAGAATCTGTAATAAATTTCTTTCCATCTGCAAAGGCTAATTTCATCGCTTCAATTTGCTTGTGATACGTATCGACTGAATCTTTAGCTTTAAACTCATAGCCTTTTAAGGTATTTAGTGCTAAAAGAGCAATTAAGCCTTGACCATTTGGTGGAATCTCCCAAACATCATACCCGCGATAAGACACTGAAATTGGCTTAACCCATTCAGGTTGAAAAGCTGCCAAATCCTCTTTTCGAATAAAGCCCCCATGAACTTTAGAAAATGCATCAATTTTTTCAGCAATTCTTCCTCGGTAAAATGATTCAGCTTCCGTTTCCGCAATCTCAATAAGCGTATCTGCATGACTACTGGATGACCAGATTTCACCAATCCTTGGTGGCCTGCCATTTGGAGCAAATGTTTCAAACCAACCAGCAAACTCTTCCCCTTTTAATTCTTCTTTAAACTTTTCATATGCAACATTCCAATTGTAACCTAAAATCGGAGATACAGGGAACCCTTCCTGTGCATATGTGATTGCAGGCTGCAGTACTTCTGTTAAAGGAAGCTTTCCAAATCGTTTTGACAGAGCAGCCCAAGCGCTAGGAGCACCGGGTACGGTTACGGGTGTTAAACCATATTCAGGCATTTCACCTGTAATACCTCTTTCTTTTAACGCTTCCATTGAAAGTGATTGAGGAGCATGACCACTAGCATTCAACCCATGTAATTCATCATTAACCCATACAAGAGCAAACGCATCTCCCCCGATTCCATTTGATGTTGGCTCAACTACCGTTAAGCAAGCTGCTGTTGCAATTGCAGCATCAACTGCGTTTCCTCCCTTTTTTAGCATATCTAAACCTGCCTGAGCTGCTAAGGGCTGACTTGTTGCAACCATCCCATTTTTTCCAAATGTACACATTCTTTGTGAAGCGTATGGATGTGTTAAAAAAAATTCATTCATTTCTCCCACTCCTTAAAATGATCTATTTTCACACATTAACCAATTCACTCTCATAAACATCTAAAGCAGCTTGTAAGGCTTTCCCTGCATTAATTAAAGCTCCTTTTCTCAGTAAGACTGCTTCAAGACCTGCAAGCGTATATAGAACGTTATCTTGTCGGCAACTATACCCCATTGTACCTATTCTCCAAATCTTACCGTGAAGAGGACCAAATGAGCTTGCTATTTCAATTCTAAACTGATCTAATAATGTACTGCGAACATCTTCTCCATTAATACCATTTGGAATCATAACGCAGGTCACGGTTGTTAGCTTTGAAATCTCATCACCAAACAGCGATAGCCCCATCGCTTTAATACCTGCAACAAGTGCTTTTTCATGTAATTGATGGCGAGCAAACCTCCTATCTAAACCTTCTTCAAGCAAGATCCGAACTCCTTCATGAAGAGCATATAACATAGAAGTTGCCTCTGTATGATGATTCAGACGACGTTCACTCCAATAATCCTGCAGTTGACTTAAGTCAAAATAGTTACTGATAATATTCGGTCTTGTTCTTATGGCATTATCCGCTTCTGTAGCAATTCCTTTCTCCACTTTTTTCCGTTGAATAATATGACGTTCTACTCGTTCATTATAAGTGATTGGCGCCATTCCCGAAGGTACGGATACACACTTTTGGGTTCCGGCAATAAGTGCATCAATATACCAATCATCTACTTTGACATCTATACCACCAATTGTGGCAACAGCATCAACAACAAATAAAGCATCGTTTTCTCGGCAAGCTTTCCCAATTTCTTTTAACGATTGAACTCGGCCTGTTGATGTTTCACCATGAACCATAGCTACTATTTTAGGGTTTGTTCTCTTAATCTCACGAATAACTTGTTCTGGCTCAAATACGCTTCCCCATTCGCATTCAATATTGTGAACGACTGCTCCATAGCGCTCGGAAATCTCTGTTAATAAGTGACCAAAACGCCCAAAAATAGGCACGAATACTGTATCTCCTGGTTCAATAATACTTGCTAATACCGCTTCAAGACCAGCTCTTGACGTTCCATCAATTGGAAATGCCCATTTATTTTTAGTTTGGAACAACTCTCGCAGCATTTCCATAGTCTCGTTCATAATGGTTGTAAATGCAGGATCGAATTGACCGAGAATGGGTGTTCCAAGCGCTCTTAGTACCCTAGGGTCTGCTTCTACAGGTCCAGGTGTCATGATTGTTCTTGGTGGAGCATTTAGTGGTTTTTTATTTAGCATCTTAACATCCTCCTAGTAGGCTAATTTGTAAAGTAACTCAATTAATACCTGAATTCCTTTCTCAAGCTGCTCAGCGCTTGTGTATTCTTTAGGTGAATGACTAATTCCATTTTCACTTGGTACAAACAATAAACAAGTGGGTAATTTTCTTCCAAACACTTGTGAATCATGGCCAGCCCCACTCACCATTTTCATGTATGAAATGTTCTTTTCCTCGGAAATATTTTTAGAAATTTCAGATAAATAATTATCCATTTGTACGGGTTTTTCATTCATCCAACGATGAATTTCCGTTGTTACACCTGCATTTATACCAACTTCTTTTAGTATCACATTCATCTCATCTTCAACTTTGTCTAAGACGCCATCTTCACCATGCCTAATATCAATGCTAAAGCTGACTTTTCCAGGTATGACGTTTGGCACGTTAGGTGAAACATCCAGCTTTCCCACCGTCGTGTATAACTTCTCTCCATATTTTTCACTCATGTCTAAGAGAGCGGTAATGAAACGACAACTTGCTGCTAAAGCGTCTTTGCGATGAGTCATCGGTGTTGTTCCAGCATGATTGCTCTCTCCTTGTACGGTTACAGTAAATCTTTTTTGTCCTGCAATACTTGATACAACTCCGATATCAAGCTGCTTTTTTTCAAGCTGCTCGCCTTGCTCAATATGTAGCTCAATAAAATGTGAAATATCTTTTCTGAACGGTTTTTTGTAGTGTCCTTTTCCAAATTGATATCGTTCCATCGCTTTCTTTAACGGAATGTTTTCTCGATCTTTAATCTCTTGACTTATATTTTCAGAATTATACAATCCAACGATGTTGCCAGAACCCCAATAGGTTAAAGGAAAGCGACTTCCTTCTTCTTCACAGAGAGACACTACTTCAATTGATTGTTTCGGCATTCCGTGCGTTTCTCGTAAGTACTCTACCGCTATAAGACCTGCGATAATTCCAAACGCTCCGTCATATTTACCTCCATATACAACTGTATCTACGTGTGATCCGACTAAAATTGTTTTATGCTCCTCTTCTATCCCTTGAAGCCTTCCATAAAGATTACCAACATCATCATAGTAAGCAGTTAATTGATTTTGCGTCATTTTCTCTTTTAATGCTTCTTGAGCAGCGTACCATTCTGGTGAATATAGTAAGCGCGTAACACCTTTTTTAGTATCTGCTCCAAATTGAGAAAGCCACTGAAGATCTTTTTCAACTTGTAAGCAGAGCTTTGATTTCCCCTTCATTTCAGCAACCATCTTTCCCACCTCTTTCTTTTCATTTTACGGAATCTAAAAGTAATTTTCATTGACAAATTCTCCAAAAAAAAGGCGTTTTTTTAGCTAATATAACTAATACCACCCAATTAAGTTTGCTACAACTAACAGTATAGCCCCAGCACTCATCCACAGTAGGAAAAGTGGAAGAATAAATTTCACCCAGCGATTCCACCCTACTCCAGCAATCGCTAGCGTAGCCATAAAGTATCCTGATGTAGGGAACAAGATATTGGAAAAGCCGTCTCCAAACTGAAAAGCTAGAATAGCTGTTTGTCTCGTAATACCTACTAAGTCTGCTAACGGCGCCATAATTGGCATCATAATAAGTGCTTGCCCACTCCCACTTGGTACAAAGAAATTAAATAAACTTTGCGTAATTAGCATTCCTATTACGGTAACACTTTCAGGAAGTTGTGAAATAACAGTAGAAATCCCATATACAATTGTATCCATGATTTGACCTTCGTTCATCACAACAGCTACGGCTCTAGCAATTCCACAAACCATTGCACCCACTAAAACATCTCGAAACCCCTCGTTAAATGATTCAGCGATTTCTTTAGAACCCATTCCTACAATTAAAGCAGGAATAATTCCCATTGCAATAAAATAGCCCCCTAGTGTCACCATATCCCAACGATACAAAATAACGCCTGCAATCATTCCTATAAAAAACAGAGCCGTTACAATGCCAGCAACCTTTTGTCTATTTGTAACATTACTCTTTAAAGTGTGTGATTTGATAGCATCCTTTGGCTTAGTACGAGTTTTTTCTGCATACCTCATGACATAAGCTATACCAATTATAATGATAATGAGAAAGCAAATTAT
The DNA here is from genome assembly GCA_024134725.1 of Bacillus sp. 1780r2a1. Lineage (NCBI taxonomy): Bacteria > Bacillati > Bacillota > Bacilli > Caryophanales > Bacillaceae > Bacillus > Bacillus sp. 1780r2a1. Next base: position 2,539,955 of record CP099863.1, read on the forward strand.
TCGATAAATCATGCCTGAGTATAAGGGAAGGCCAGCAACCATCTGTGCTGTTCCTACTGTAAAGGGATTTGTAAGAGCCGCTGTAAAACCAGCGATGGTACCACATAATGAAATGGCTGCAGCTGTGACTCGGTCATACCCCAGGGACAGCATAAGTGGCATAATTACTGGGACATAGACAATGGCTAATTCAGGCGTTCCAATAAAGCAGGCTATTAATGCAAAAGTAAACATAAATACTGATATTAGTAGCTTAGGCTTATGAGAGAAGCTCATTGCAATCTTTCCAACCCCAAGTTCAATTACACCTGCTGATCGAAGTGTTACAAATACTCCTCCAATTACAAATGTAAAGAAAATTACTGGAGCCGCTTCAACCATGCCTTGTGGAACAGCTTTTAGCATACCTAGCAAACTTACAGGGCTTGATTCCAATTCCGTATAAGAAGTTGGATCAATCATTTCTCTCCCATCGTCTCCTTGAACCCGGTCATATGTTCCTGCTGGAATTAAATATGTAGCAATAGTCATCACACCAATAATAATAGCTAGCATGAAATAAATATGGGGGAACTCCCTTTTTTTCTTTACCTCTTTTAATGAATGTTCTTTTAAAATTGGTTGAGACATCCAACCCCTCCTTTTGTTATATTTCATAACATGTTACGTTATATAAAATATCTTACAAAAGAAAACATCTGGTTTCATCTACTTTTCGTACATTTTTTTCTGAATTTTTTATTTATTTTAACTAACTTATGGTTTAAAATAAGAGTATGTCAATATTTTATGTGACTTTTCATAACAAGGGGTGGGAATATGGAGTTACAAACACTATTAAGCAGTAGACCGTATGCTAGCGCATCTGTTGTAGCTGGAAAAAACGGCCTAACAAGAACCGTGCAAAATATCAACATGATGGACGCTCCAGATATTTTGACGTTTCTAAAAGAGGGAGAACTGCTCGTTACAACAGGCTATCACTTTAAAGAAAAAGAGGAAAACTTATTACAATTAGTAGAGGGAATGGCCAAAAAACAGTGTGCAGGTCTAGCGATAAAAACAAAGCGATTCTTCGAACAGGTACCTTCATCTATTTGTGAACTTGCAGAGAAGCTAAACTTCCCTATTATCGATCTACAAACAGACGAAGCACTGGGCTCCATCATCAACGAATCTTTAAGCTTTATCTTAGATAAAAAGACAAGCGACCTTCAACAAGCAATGATGACTCATCAACTCTTTTCTTCGTACATTCTACAAGGAAACGGTGTTGAAAAAATATTACATTCGCTTCAAACGTTATGCGACGCTCCAGTTGGGCTATTTGACCCTCACGGAAATTTATTGTTTCACACTGAAAAAAAAGAAGAAAAAGAATTATTTTCTTTAGAAAAAATATCTGTTCAGATAAATAATTTTTTTCATCTCAAAGCTAGTTACACTACGTTTTCTGTCACAAAAACCAAACAAGAATTAAGCTTATTCTTAATTCCGACACATACACATAAGAACAACTTTCTAGTTATTTATCGCAGCATGTTGCCAAACGATTCATCATTATTAACAATTGAACAAGCAGCAAATGTCCTTTCTTTTGAAATGATGCGTCAACATGCCTTAAAAGAAGCTGAGCGCCGAAAGAAAAATGAATATTTTCATCAATTAACCCATGAACACTTCAAAAATATAGATGAAGCCACTTATCATGGAAAGCAGATCGGACTCTCTCCTGATAAAAAGTACATTTGTGCGGTTGGAAAAATACCACCACAACACTATACATACACAGATAGCGAAATGATTTACGAGCTCATCGAGTACGAATTATTAAAACAACCTATTCCAAGCTTATTATTTACACAGGATAATCGCTACGTCATTTTATTTTTCCCTGACAGTTATGACAAACACCAATTTATCGCCAACCAGCTTATCCTTATTCAAAAGGTTGTAAAGAGACATTATAAACAAAATTTATGCTTTGGAATAGGAAATCAAAGCCAGACGCTATTAACCGTGATAGATTCATATCAGGAAGCGATTGAAGCACTTGAAAATATTCAAACTACCGATCAAGCAGCTAATATTCAGTTTTATCAACCAAAACAATTCCGAGAACTTTTAAGGCTTATTCCCTCAGCAGACTTAGAAGAATATCACGAAAAAGCGCTAGAAGGGCTTCTTCATTACGACCGGAAAGATCAATCTATTTTGTTAGATACATTATCTACTTATCTAAATTTAAATTGCCAAATATCCGAAACAGCTAAACAACTATTTATTCATAGAAACACCGTTATTTATCGAATTGAAAAGTGTGAAGAAATATTAGGAAAATCAATTCATACACCGGAAGAAACGCTCCGACTACGAATTGCATTTCAAATTCACACGCACTTACACTCTAACTTTATTTAGAAAAGAGCTCTTACATACATGTAAGAGCTTCTTTTTTGAAACTTTTTCATTATGTTTATCGTATATAAAAGAGAGAACTACTAGAGTTGAAAGGGGTATTCATATGAGTGAGCGGAAACAGCTTATTGATAAAGCAAACCGTATTATTAACATTCCTACACATTGGGTACTACAAGTATCCGTAGAATATACCAACGATTCAAAATCTATGTATATTTTTTCCTGGAACAACCCTGAGCATACGGAAGAAGCGATCAACATCATATTTAATGCCAAAACACAAGAAATAAAAGAACTAAACATTTGGGAAGATCACGCTATGAAACCTGGAAATCCGGAGTCTTTATTAATTTATTCAAAGGATTTTCTCCTATATTATACTGACTTACCTAATCCTGATATTTTAAATGTACAGTTACTTCAAGCAGCTACTAAAACTTCTATTTTATTTTCCCAAGAAGAAAAAGCCGAACCAGCGTATTCCTTTATCTTTAACGGCTCTCAATTAACGAAGTTTCTTTGCCATGATGAAATAAATACATACTCTTTATCATCGACTTCTCCGTAAATAACAACAAAAAACTAGCAGCTACTACTAGCTGCTAGTTTTGGTTCATTTTTAATTCAACAGCCTTTAGTTTACCGGCCATTGTATGTTTTTTATCTCGTCGATCATCGATACGCAAATTGGTACAGACTCTCTCAATCCCATTTTCAAACGGAACTTCATGTAATTCTTGAACAATCTTCAACAAGAGACTTAGTTCACCTTCAATAAGCGTATTCATCGGAGTTAACTGGTATTCTACTTCCTCTTTATGTTTTTCCAATACTTTCTGAATATCTGCTACGTATTGACTGACACTGGGTGTTTTAGTCCCTACCGGTATAATCGTTAAATCTATAATCGCCATAGTACTTCTTCCTCCTTTTTCATATTTATCATACCAAAAAGAAACAAGAGTCATACTTATCTTGTTTCAATGCCAAAAAAGGGGAGAGTATATCATCCCCTTTTAAAACTTATAGATAACGTTTTGCACCTAAATAACGAGGCTGCCAGTATGAGTTGCTCATAGAGCTAATCATAACACCTTTAGATGATGATGCATGAAGGAATTGACCTCCACCTAAGTAAATTCCCGCATGGCTTGCACCTGGCTGATACGTTTCAAAAAATACAATATCTCCAGGACTTGGTGTGCTAACACGCGTTCCTGTACTGTAAATACTCGCAACTGTACGAGGTAAACTAACTCCTGCAGCGTTACGATATACATAGTTTAAGAACCCACTACAGTCAAACCCACTCGGAGAAGTTCCTCCCCATACGTATGGTGTTCCAATGAAACGTTTACCGTATGAAATTACTTGTGATGCACTAGAACTTGATGGTGTACTAACACTTGGATTAGATGTAGTGTTATTTGAACTTGAGCTAGAACCTAACTTACTCATTGTAGCTGGTCCTGCGATTCCATCTGCTGATAAGCCATTTGCACGTTGGAATGAACGAACTGCGCTTGTTGTGATTGAGCCATAGTATCCCGTTACGTTTGCAGAGAAATAGCCTTTATTTTTTAATTTTTGTTGCAAGCTACTTACTGACGATCCAGACATACCCTGACGTAAAACAGATGACGTACCTGTTGAAGTTGAGCCTGAACCAGCGCTAGTCCCACCACTTTTCAATTTGTTAAGCGTAGCTGGTCCCGCAATTCCATCTACTGACAGACCATTCGCACGTTGAAAAGCCATAACTGCATTTTTTGTAACTGAACCGAAATATTGAGTAGTATTTCCCTTGAAATAACCCTTGTTTTTTAACTGCTGCTGTAATGATTGAACAGCTGCACCTTTAGAACCAACACGTAATAATGTGCTAGATGTGTTCGATGTGCTAGAGCTGCTTCCCAGCAGTTTATTAAATGTGTTCTTACCAGCAATCCCATCTGCTGCTAATCCGTTCGCACGCTGAAAATTCATAACTGCGCTCTTTGTAATTGTCCCATAATAATTTGTAGTTGTTCCGTATGTAAAATAACCCTTGTTTTTTAATTGTTGTTGTAATTGTTTTACATCTGAATTACTCATTCCTGGACGTAAAGTTGTGTCGCCTAATGCCGCTTCACTAATTGTTGGTACTACTGTTAAAGATCCACATAATGCTAAAGAATATATTAACTTTTTCATAGAAAAGGTTCCTCCATTGTCATAATCTACTAATCTAAGACGTTTACATTGTAACAACACTGTATTACAAAATAACATCACTAATATTACATTTTTGTTACAAGAACCGACATTTTTCTTCCATTTCTGTGTCTAGAGAATGACATTTTTAGCACTACATAAGTATATAGATATATTTAATTAACTTTATTTAACATTTAAATTCCTTTTTAGAGGGTAAGGTTGGTTCTAAAATCACCTTTAACATTATGTTTATATTTCAATTATTTTTTTGTATAGTTCGTCGTATTTTTCACAAAATCTGAAACTTTTTTGTTTTTTTTTCGTTTATGCACCTTTTGAGGTGAAGTAGAATGCATAAAATGATAAAACATGGAAAAAAATAGTGTACTGTAGTTACTTAAGTTGATTGGAGGAATACGTAAATGTCTAACAAAGACGGGATTCACGGTACGAACGTAAGTGGAGCTGGTGATTCTGAAGATAAACGATTTACTGAAGGTGAAAATGAACAGACATTAACAACACGTCAAGGACACCCCATTCGTGATAATCAAAACAGTCGCACAGTCGGAAATCGCGGCCCTGCTACTTTAGAGAACTATCAACTAATTGAAAAGCTGGCCCATTTCGATAGAGAGCGCATACCAGAGCGTGTAGTTCACGCTAGAGGAACCGGTGCTCACGGGTACTTTGAAACATACGGAAAAGTAGGTAACGAACCTGTAGAGAACTACACGCGTGCAAAGGTTTTTTCAGGAGCAGGTAAACAAACTCCTGTATTTGTACGTTTTTCTACTGTTACTCATGGAAAAGATTCTCCAGAAACGATGCGTGACCCTCGAGGCTTTGCCGTTAAATTTTACACTGAGGATGGAAATTGGGACTTGGTTGGAAATAACTTAAAAATCTTTTTCATCCGCGATGCAATTAAATTCCCAGACCTTATCCACTCATTTAAACCAGACCCTGTAACTAACAGACAAGATACGGAACGAATTTTCGATTTCATTTGTCAAACGCCTGAATCAATGCATATGATTACCTTTTTGTTTTCTCCATGGGGTATTCCAGCTAATTACCGTCAAATGCAGGGCTCAGGAGTTAATACATATAAATGGGTAAATAAAAATGGTGATGCCTTTTTAGTTAAATATCACTGGGAGCCAAAACAAGGTATTAAAAATCTTACTCAAAGCGAAGCAGAAGCTATTCAGGCAAAGAATATTAGTCACGCTACGCAAGATTTATATGAAGCAATTGAAAAGGGAGATTATCCAGAATGGGAACTTTGTATGCAAATAATGGAGGATGGCGAGCATCCCGAACTGGATTTTGATCCTTTAGATGATACAAAGATTTGGCCTGAAGATCAATTTCCATTTCTGCCTGTAGGCAAAATGGTTCTTAATAAAAACCCCAAAAATGTATTTGCTGAAACGGAGCAAGTGTCGTTCGGAACTGGTGTATTAGTAGATGGCCTTGACTTCTCTGATGACAAAATGCTTCAAGGTAGAACGTTCTCCTACTCAGATACTCAGCGTCATCGGGTTGGTGCGAATTATTTACAGCTTCCAATTAATGCGCCCAAAAAACATGTAGCAACAAATCAGCGAGACGGTCAAATGGCTTACCATGTGGATGAAGCTCCAAGCCAAAATCCTCATGTTAACTATGAACCTTCGCTATTAGGTGGTCTAAAAGAAGCAACAGACAGACCTAAGCCTCATCAACCTAAAGTAGAGGGGCATCTTAAAAAAGAAAAAATTGAACGTACAAATGATTTTAAACAAGCTGGTGAGCGCTATCGTTTACTCGAAGAATGGGAGCGTAAAGATTTAATCCAAAACCTTGTAGACGGACTTAAGCCTTGTCATCAACAGATTCAACAGCGTATGATTGAGCTTTTGACAAAGTGCGACAAAGACTATGGTCGACAAGTGGCAGCTGGTATTGGCTTTACGATGAACGATGACGGCACCTATGATATGGAAGCTGGATCTGAAATCACTCCATCATTTGGTGAATTTCCAGCTGAAGGGGGTTCTCCTTTAGGTAGTAATAAGGCTTCTGATGCTGTGCAAGAAGCTGAGCAAAAAGGGCACGATGCTCACCCCTATTAATCATATTTAAGCTAAAAAAAAAGACACCCTAGTAGTAGGGTGTCTTTTTTAATCGAAACGGTATTACCATTTGACAGCAAACACGCGGTAGTCATGTTTTAGCTGTGGCGCATTGTACGGTTCGCCATATAAATATCCTTCGCACACCATTGCCGGCTGCAGTGGTGCAACCCACTGTTCAACCTCTTTTACTGTGCTATCTGTTAAAATATACACACATTCAGAAACTGGTCCATCACTGTTAACATGATCGACTTGTAGTACTTCCACTAACACATCTTGGACACACGTTTTATTCTGAATTGACATAAGCGTATGATACGTAAGACCCATTGGTAGCTTTGCTTTCATTCGAAAATGCAAACTACTTTCGTCGAAGAAAGATGCTAAGGATACAATTGGTAACGTCTTGTTTTGCTCATACGCTTGAGATAGAATCTTGACTAAAACTTCCTCACTCAAGACGATCCCTCTTTCTAAAAAAACGCTTCATCACAATACATGCGAACATTGTCTAATTATGTTCATAGGATATTATACTACCACATTTTCTAATAACGTGTACTATTTTTTTTTGAAATCCAAATAGAATTTGTTACCACCTACTTCTTTCTACTCCCTGCAACTCTAGCAATTATTAATAAAACAAACACCAAAACGAATACTCCCGCTCCGACAAACATTTCATATAAGAAGTTAACCACCTGCGTATCCCCCTTTTATTCATAGCAAAAAGAACGCCATCAAAACAGCGTTCTATCGCGACTTATTAAAGAAAGCCTAACATATTTACAAATACAATGATGATTAATACAGGAGCTACATAGCGAATTACTAGTAACCAAAGTGCAAACCACTTTTTCACGTTGTTAGAACCTTGTTGAAACTCTTGAATCAAGACAGCTTTCTTCATCTTCCAAGGTACAAACAGTGCTAAAAGCAAGCAGCCTAAAGGCATTAAAATATTACTTACTAAAAAGTCGGCAGCATCGAAAATTGATTTACCAAAAACCATTACGTCTGCTAACGGTCCAAACGACAGCGCTGATGGTATACCGACAATGAAAATTAATACTCCAGATATCCATGACAACTTAACACGCTTACCAGATTTCCCTTTTGCTAACGATGCCACAATAATCTCAAGCATTGAGAAAGCCGATGTTAAAGTTGCAAATAAAAATAGCGCTAAAAACAGTGTTTGGAATACTAATCCAAAAGGAAGTTGTTCAAATATGGTAGGTAAAACTACAAATAGTAGCCCAGGTCCTTCTGCAGGCTCTCCTCCCATTGAAAAAACTGCGGGGAAAATTGCAAGACCGGCTAATAGAGATATAACAATATTTAAACCAGCAATAGAAACTGCAGACTTGGGCAAATTCTGTTGCTTTGTTAAGTATGAGCTATACGTTACCATTACCGAAACACCCACACTTAATGAAAAGAATGCCTGACCCATCGCAAATAAAATGGCTTCAGACGTTAGATTTTTAAAATCTGGATAAAGGAAAAACTTCACGCCTTCCATTGCGCCATCTAACGTTAAAGAGCGAATAATAATAGCTATAAACAGCACGAACAGCGCAGGCATTAAAATGTTATTTGCTTTTTCAATCCCGTTTTGAATTCCTCTTGATACTACAATAATGGTCAGAAGTAAAAATAAGAACTGTGCAATTACAGCGCTCACCGGATTAGCAATTGTGCTCCCAAATAACTCACTGTAGTCTTTCACTCCACTAAGACCACCTGTTACACTAGCAAATAAGTATTGTAAAATCCATCCACCAACTACGCTATAAAATGATAGCAAAATAAAACACGTAATAACTCCTAGATAGCCAATTCCCTTCCACATGGATTTGGGTGCTACAGCGTCATAAGCACGAATCGCTTCTTTTTGGGTATGACGTCCCAATACGAACTCTGCTAGTAATAAAGGAAGACCAATAATAGCTGTAAACAGAATAAATAGAAGAAAAAATGCTCCTCCCCCACTTGTTCCTGCTACATAAGGAAGCTTCCAAATAGCTCCAATTCCGATAGCGGAACCAGCCGAAGCTAAAATAAAGCCAATTTTTGATGTCCATTGTTCCTGTTGACTCATCTCATCTCACCATTCTCTATATTTTTTCTGATTTGTCATACTATATCACACAACTTTGGTTCCGAAAAGGTTTTTTATTGTTTTCCTGTAAAAGCTATGGTATGAATAATACAGAGAGTAAACGTTTAAAGTAAAAATACTCCTTACTTTTTCTAAAAGTTTTACAATTAGAGGTACAAGTGATGACAAATCAACAAGAAAACAAAAAAGAATGCTTATATAAGTTTCACAATTTTATTTTAGTTCAATGCCCAAGCTGTCAACTTTGTGCTCGCATCACATCAGTTAGCCATATTAATGGGTTACATCAGTGTAAATGCTCAAACTGCGGCTATAACGATAAGGTTTCACATAAAATGGAAACTTCTTTTGAAATTAAAGAAGGGTTCGATCCCTTTTTTAACTTACCTTTGTATTTAAAAACATCTTGTCCAAATCATTTACTATGGGCATATAACTTAGAACACTTACAATACATTGAATCGTATGTTAAAGTCGGCCACCCAAGACATATTCCTGAGCCTGACTTATTCCACGTCTACGTTCCTAGCTGGGTTACAAGCAGTGAAGATCAAAAAGAAGCGCTTGCTAAAATTGAACAGCTCAAATTTAGTGTTTTTCATTCCAAAAAGTAGCCAGTAACGATAGCTGACTACTTTTTAGTTTGTTTTATATTCCCTTCTGTAATCGCCTGCTTTGTCAAATTCATCTGCGCTTCCTACAAAGAAAAATTCAATTGTATAATTAGTATTTTCAGTACCTTCCGTTGCTCCATGAATCATTTTTCCTGGTTTTAACTCTTTTCTCTCGCCGCCGTCGCTTACATAATAATATTTATTAGTAGCCCAACCTTCATGTGTAAGCAACGTTTTTGTTCGGCTTCTCCCGTTTCTATCGACATGAAAAACTGTATAATCTCCTTCCATTTCTGTAGGCTGCCCATTATCTTTATCGTATTCAACCGCCACCCAGCCTCTGTATCCATCCGGAATTAGATAAAGGCTTGGCCTAGCTGTTTCATTTGAACGACTACAACTAATTAATAGGATAATCGTAAAGCTTAACAACAAAAATCTCTTTTTCATTTATTCACCCTCTTTATTTTATTCAGTATAAAAGGCTGTATTTAGTGTTTGTTTCGCGTACAAAACTATGCGAAACAAAGTAAGAAAAATATATGCGGGATGATACTTTCTCAAAAGAATTATTTTTATGAGTTTTTCACATAATAAATACAAGACTTTGAATAGTGGAGGAAAGCACATGGGCTATCTGTTTTTATTTATTTTGCTGTTTGTGATTCCTTTTTATATGCAGCAACGAATTGTTCAAGCTGATCGAGCTCACACAAAAGAGCTTCTTGATGCAGAGCAATCCCAAATACAAAAAAGCGATTCCCCTTAATTAAGGAATCGCCTTTGTCTATTTTGCATCCTTTAAAACTTTAAGTGAAGTTAATAAGTTAAACTTCCTGCAACAATAAAGCCAACGGCAACTGCAGCAGCAAACAAAGCAAAGCCAACGGCAATATTACCTTCTTCCACTTTCTTTGCCAAGTTTGTTTTAGGTGTCATAATGTATTCAATAATCCAATAAGCAATTACCTGTGTTGCAATTCCTACTATCCCCCAAACAGCTGCATCAATTAAGTTAAAACTATTGCTCCACACGGTATAGATAACAATTGCAAGACCAATTCCTTTTCCCCATAACTTAAGTGCAACGGCCAGATTGCCTTTTCTAATAAGTTCACGGTCATTGAACTTTGTTGTTAATTCAAATACGATGATTCCAATAAACAACAAAAGTAAACCTACAACTACGTGAGCTAGAAAGCTACCAATACTTCCCCATTCAATCCATTCAGTCAACGCCATTTTTTTTATCCTCACTTTCATTTTTTAGTCCAATTGGCAAGTAATACGATGCATTATCTGTAATCTGATTTCCTGCTCGAATACCAACTGCACTTGGCCTTCCGTTTAATAAAAAACACCCGTACATAATGTGCGCAGTTTGCTTTCCTTTCTCAGTGACGACTTCTGCTATGTCAAGTTCTAAGAATTGTTGATAAACAGGCACTTCATCTTCATACGTTCTTTGAGCGTCTTCAGCTACTTTTTCACCTGAACCTTTATATATTTCAACCGTATCACCCTCACGGCCAAACGAAGGTTTTTTTACATAAGCCATTTGATTCTGTATAAAAATGTCTTCTTCTAAATATGTAGGTAAGAAATAAGTATAAATCCATTCATGCTCTTCTTTTGTAAAAAATGAGTGATTTTGCTCATGTAGCCCCCAAATCACAACTTGAACTGCTTTCGATTGCAGTAAAAATGCAGATAATGGATTGATAATAGCGAGCTGCTTATCTTTTACAAGCTTTAAAAGCATCTCACCAACGCCTTCATCTGTAACTGGATCTCTATCGTTCACTAAGTGCTCAATGGGGTAAGTTTGTCGATACAGAACATCAATTTTTTGCCCATGTGTATCATATAATCCTGGCTCTAAAACCAGCTCTTCATTTTCATATATTGGCTCATCTACAATTCTAAGCTTATCTAACGGTTCATACCTTGCTTTTACATTTGCTTTTTCCATTAAGTATGTTGTTGTCCACTTATCTTCTTTATGGTCACTATGCGATGAAAAAACAACATGCGGATACGTCGTCTTCCCAAGTTCTTCATAAGCTTTAAAAATAGCTTCTGTTAACACACGAGATAAATGTTCTTCTTCATTTAGATTAGGATCATGTAACCCAAAATGCTCGCAAACACGACGGTTCACGTGGAATAATTCTTTAATAAAAGTAGGCGTGTCGGCATTCAATTCCATTACTTTGATACCAGATTCGTTAACAATGAAATCAATTCGAGAAATCACAGTTTCTATTTCCATAGTCTGAAGCCGAATATAAGGTAACACTTCTTTCGGAAATCCTAATGATTGCAACGTCTTATCGTCAAGCTTTCGCAACAGATGAGCTGTTTTAAAAAACACATGCCCTACTCGATCTGCAGCGGTTTTAATCTGCATAATTTTTTCTTTTTTTTCCACTTTTATATCGTATAAAGCATACTCTTCATCATATAAATCATGCCAAAACGATTCAATATTTTCATAAAATTGTTTGCGTATATCGGTCATGCTTATCCTCCGAAACCGCCTTTGGTTCCCGACCCAATTCCAGACTTATAGGATTTATAAGATGAGTCACTTGTTAAGGCTTTTTTAGAACTATACGTTTTCCCATTATGATAGTAATGCCCTCCACCAGTTGTACTTGATGAGCTATCACAGTAATAGGTTTGCGTATCTTTATCCCAATCCCAATCTCTACAGCTATCATCATTTGGTTTAGGAGGGCGATTTGACCCACAGCCAACGAGTGAAGTAACCATTACGGTCGTTAAAACGCCAGCCATCATTTTTTGTGTTTTTGACATCTTTCTTCCTCCTCAATACTTAACTCCTGTTTCAGTGACATATAGTACATATACTTTTCGATCTTCATCAATCTCCGCTGAATCACGTTCCCATTCTTGACCGTTGAAATAAGTATAAACAGCCCCTAGATACGAGAGCACTTCTAGATGGTTTGAGAAGGATTTTAGTGTAAGCAACGGGTGATTACGATATGAATTCAGTTCTCTAACTTCAAGCGTTAAGTATTCGCTATCACTTTCCTTCTCTTCTTTAGGAGCGTGCTCATACTCATCAACATAGATTACATGAATGTCATCTTCAATAGCAGAAGAACGCTGCTTATAGGTAACACCTTCTTTTACGAAAAATTCACATTCTCTTCGAGCGAGCACTTGATCTAGGTCAATAGATTCATAATGATAGATTGAATGATATGTTTCATTTGATTTTAATAAGCGGTATTCTAATAAACTCTTCATCTTTTCCACCTCCATTTGTGACATTTTTGTGACATTACATCATTATATACGAGATATTAATATGAAGGTTTCAAATTTTTAACAACATTTCTTCAAAAAAATATCGATTCAGTTAGCTGAACCGACTAGAAACCATTGATTTTAACCTGACCATTTCTTCTGCACCTCGTACTAACAGAGTAGTGGCTACATAGCCTAACAGCTCCTACCTAATAATAACAAATTCTGTAATAGAAAAAAGGGTAAAACTTCCTATTGCGAACAGAAGTGCTCATTCGAATTCCACAAAACTTTGTTACAGGGTTTGTGGAATTCGCACATTCAACTAAAAAAGACTAGCTAAAAAAGCTAGTCTTTTTTTATTGTTTGTCGCCTCTAGATATTAGTTCAAAGCCTCCGCTAAAAGGGTCAAAAGCATACTTTAACACTTGCTCTCCACGCGCAACGGTTAGTAAATAGTGTCTCCTTTGAGAATTCTGTGGACCGCTTGCTTCATACACTTTATCCCCTTCCATGAATTGAGATAGAAGAAGCTGCTCTCGCTGGGCAAGTATATCTTTTGCTTCTTTGTAACTATAAAGTGGAAGATTGTTTGTATAAATAACTGGTACAAACACTAATACAATAATGGCAGCAGTAAAGAAGCCTTGTCTAGCTATTCGCATCATTCGATTTGGTCGTCTTGACAGCAAAATAGCTACTGCTATTACGATTATAAGAGGGACAATATAAAACTCTACCAATGGAATATTGGCAAATACAGATCGATTAATTCCTAAAACGATAATTTCAATTGCTGCTATAAGTACTAGAATAAAATAAACCACGAACTTCTTTCACACCTTTATATTCCAATGCAGATTATGTAATCTTCATTCGGTCATTTTTATCCCTATTGTACCATAGCAACACTAAATCAAGCATTATCTGATAAACGAAATTCGCTCACTAGGTTGTAAAACTTCTACATGCTCTTCTACACTCTCTGGGTATTTTATTCCTTGCCCAGTGTTTAAGCACACTACGTGCTCCATTCCTTTTAGCCAACCGTTCGCTTTTAGCTGCCTAACTGCTGCAAAAGTTGCTGCTCCTTCTGGACAAACGAAAGCTCCTTCTAGTTCAGCTATTAAAGACTGTTCCTTTGTAATTTCTGCATCCGTTACGGCAACGGCACATCCCTCTGACTCATACAGTGCGTCTAGAACTAAGAAGTCTCCAATAGCTTTTGGGACGTTAATCCCAAATGCTTTTGTTGTTGATTTCTCCCAGAAAACCGACTCTTTTTCACCAGTCTCCCAAGCCTTCACAATCGGTGCACATCCAGCTGCTTGTACCGCAACAAGCTTTGGCATTTTCCCTTCTACCCAACCAAGCTCCTGCATTTCACAGATGGCCTTATAAATACCAATTAGACCCACGCCTCCACCTGTAGGGTATAGAATAACATCGGGTAGCTTCCAATCCAACTGTTCGACAATTTCATACCCCATCGTTTTCTTTCCTTCAATCCGATAAGGCTCTTTAAGCGTTGAAGCATCATAAATTCCCGCTTCGTTCACGAGCTGACTAATAATTTTACCTGCATCGCTAATTAAACCGTCAACTAAATACAGGTTAGCTCCTGCAATTGCACACTCTTTTCTTGTAATTAGCGGTGCGTCAACAGGCATAACGATATGTGACTTAATTGATGCTCTTGTGGCATATAATGCCCACGCTGCCCCTGCATTTCCGTTTGTGGGCATTGCCAGTTCTTTAACTCCAAGCTCTTTCGCTTTTGAAACTCCAACAGCTGCTCCTCTAGCTTTAAATGATCCCGTTGGAACAAGCCCTTCATCCTTCATATGTAGCTTTTCTACTCCTAAACGACTGCCCAGCTTTTGCATTTCAATTAAAGGCGTCATGCCTTCGCCTAAAGATACAACATTACATTCATCTTGAATCGGTAAAACTTCGTGATAGCGCCACAAAGTTGGAGGACGTTTTTCAATTTCTTCTTTTGTTACACGATCTTTTATTGCTTGCAAATCATATGAAACTAAAAGTGGCGAACCGCATATGCAAAGCTGATGTACTTGCAATGCATCATACTTTTTTTGGCATTTTGGACAATATAATGATTCTACATAGCTAAACGGCATATAAATAGCTCCTTTCTTTTATAAAGCAAGAGATACATGCAGTTCCTATACATGATAGGAACTGTCCCCTTTAACTATTTACCACTTTATTTGAAAGGTTTCCTGCTTCTCTTTTTTCTTTTTGTCCTCTTCTTAGTGCTAGCGTAATGGAAGCAGCCCAAACAATTAAAATAAACGCATAGATAGCTGTTTGCATAAGAGTGGAAACAGAGCTAGACATTAGGAGAGTACGTGTATTAGTCAAGATAATAAAGCCACCTACCAGAGCCCCTAGTAAATGTGCAGGAATAATCCTTACAAGCCAAGCTGCAATTGGAGCTGCAATAATTCCACCAATCATTAAAGCAGCTACCCACATCCAGTTCACTTGTTCCCATCCAAGCGAAATTAAAAATCCTAAAGTAGCTGAAACCGCAATAGCAAACTCACTCGTGTCCACTGTACCGATAACTTTACGAGCACTTAATCCACGTTTTGTTAGCAAAACCGGAGTAGCGATTGGTCCCCATCCGCCTCCCCCAGTAGCATCAGCGAATCCTGCTATTAAGCCCAGAGGAATTGACTGTTTTGCAGATAATGGCTTTGCTTCCCTTTCTTCACTTGTTTTAAAGATAAATAGAAACCGTATTAAAACGTAAACCCCTAGTAGCAGTAAAAAGGTAGATATATAAGGTTTTACCAAATCACCTGGTATGTTGCTTAAAAAGCAAGCTCCAACAAACGCTCCAATTGACCCGGGAATTACTAAGCGTAATACGGTTGTCTTATCGACATTTCCAAACCTAATATGTGAAGCTCCTGATGCAGCAGTGGTTACTACCTCCGCTAAATGAACGGATGCAGATGCGACCGCAGGTGCGATTCCAAACGTTAATAATAAAGTTGTTGAAGTAACTCCGTAAGCCATTCCTAACGAACCATCAATTAATTGAGCGAAAAATCCGATAATTACAAACGTAAGTAATTTTTTCATTTTTATTCCCTTGCCCTTCCATGAAGATAAATTGTTTTCTTTTACTGTTAAAGTCTTTTTTGTTTTTGAGTAACAAAAAAAGACTCCTAACCTATTGTTAGAAGCCTTCGGTTTTTCCGATCAGCCCACTCATTGATAGCTACATTATATTCAGCTTTGATGAGATGGTTTCATTTTAATTCAAACTATTCCTAGAAGTCAACTGCGATTTTAAAAAATCATAAATACTAGCCGCTTTAAAGTTCCTCCAGTAAATCTTCAACTTCGTTACTATCTACTTTTTGATAAGCTTCAATCTCTTCTACTATAGGAAGCTTTCCATAGAATGGCTCTTCGCTTCTTCTTACTTTTTCAACCCAGTGAGGATCCAGATTTAAAGCTTGTTGAATCGTTACCATGGATAACTTTTCTCTAATTGCTTCCTCTACTTGTAGAGGTGTAAACAAGTTACCGCCGCTGATAATGGGAATACGTTGATTTACATGTTTAATGATTGCCGGCACAACTTCAGCTTCACCTTCTTTATGGTGGGCTGTTTTAGCATGGAAAGATTGAACTTCTAAATGAACATAGTCAACTTGTTCTTCAATTAACTGATCAATCCATTTCATGGTATCATCCACTGTATTGCCTCCGTACCCTTTTTCTTCTGGAGTCATTGCATAGCCAAGCAAAAAAGGTCTATTAGTAGCGCTTTTAATAACTTTTGAGACCGTACGAAGGACTTCAATGGAAAAAGATAGACGATGTTCCGCTGTTCCTCCAAAATTATCTTTACGATGATTCGCTTGCTTTGAAGTAAACTGCTGTAAAAGGTGTCCGCTCCCTCCTTCAATTTCAACCCCATCAAATCCTGCTTGAATGGCACGCTCGGTTGCACGGGCAAACGCATGTAACGTATGATCCATTTGGGTTTCATTTAATTCTTTTGGCTTTTTTCCTTTCCTACGAACTGCTACCCTACTAGGAGCAACTGCTTCCTCTCCAACTTTTAAATACTCAGCTGACAAAGCGCCACCATGAGAAATACGCAAAATGGTTTTAACCTTCATTCTTTTTGCCATAGCTGTAAATTCGTGTAGCTTTCTTGCTACATAATCTCTGTGAATTCCTAGTTGACCATCCATTACTTTTCCGCCTTCTTCTATATAAGCAGGCCCCACTATTACCATGCTAATGTCCTTGATTCGTTCTCGATAAAAAGCCATATCTTTTTCAGACAGCTCTCCATTCCCATGAGAACTCTGAGTAAATAGAGGCCCCATAACAAGGCGATTTTTCATTTCCATTCCATGTACAAACTTAAAATGTTTAAATAATTTCTCATATGAGGCGTTCAAAGGTTTCACACCCTTTTTTCTTTTAGCTTGGCTTTTATTTCAATCCTTTATAACGATTTATCACATAAAAAAGGAACGTTATTTAATAAACGTTCCTTACGTCCTGAATAGGATAAAAGACAAACTCCGCTTTTCCCACTATGTCATTAATATTAACATTCCCTAATCCATTTCGACTATCTTTGCTATATAATCGATTATCGCCCATTACAAAAATTGAATCTTTAGGAATCTTAATTGGGCCAAAATCTCCTGTTAACTGCATTTGCAAGTATTGAGCTGCTTGTAAATTTCGCTCTAAATACGGTTCTTTCACTTTCTTATCATTGATGTATAATTGATCATCTTTCATCTCGATTTTCTCTCCAGGTAACCCAACAACTCGTTTTACATAATGTTTAGCTGCTCCACTTCCATCAACAATAATAATATCGCCACGTTGCAAGTTATGAATGGCGTAGGACAGCTTGTTAACAAATAATCGTTCTCCATTTTCTAGCGTCGGGTTCATTGAAGCTCCCTGGACTATATATGGACCAAATATAAATGTACGAATGATATATATGAGTGCAACTATGCAGACTAAGGACTTAAACAGACTTCTTAGCTGATCACTTGTCGTCTTTTCAGTAGCCATGTTTTAAACTCCTTTATTAAAACATTCATTTATTTATTATTTTCTTCTTTACACATTTATTCTCATTACATGATAGAAAGACTACACCCACATATTAAAAAAAATAACCCCTAATTTAATATTAGAGGTTTCCATTACGCAAGTTACGTCTTTACACCTCTTATTATATCATCATGAAGCTAATAGAGACTAGCTTTTACATATTCTTTATCAAATTGTCACTTTTTTATCATACTTCATCATATTGCCTAATGAGGTGATAAGTAAAGAATAATGCATAATTTAGTACATCTGTTAAAAGCTAACCAATAACAAACAATCTGATGAAAGGAGTGATTACTATGAGAAAATTCATCCTTTTTGGAACAATATTAATGCTGCTGTTCATCTATACTTCTCCCTCATGGGCTGCTGAAGAACCACGATTTCAGTATCGTTATAACTACAGTGAACTAAGAGAGTTTTTACATATAAATAGTAAGGAATTTAAAAAGGAGTGGAAAAGCGGAGTTACGATTGCTCAAATGGCTGAAAAACGGGATATTAACGAACAGGAACTTTTATTATTTTTAGCAGATAAGCAATTTTCTCAGCTTGATTTAGCTCTTGAAAAAGGGGAAATTGATAAAGATTTTTATCACAACTATTCCATGACGTTAATGCGCGATAATATCTTGTCTTTCATTCACGCTAATGACCATAAATCAACCGCTAAAAAAGTAGATAAGCCTCTTAAAACGTTAGCAGGAAAAACTGCACACTGGCGTGGCAAAGTAGAATTTCTAAAAGAAGAAGGCGAAGTTAAAAGCTATACTACCGTGCAACCTATTCAAAAAGAAAATGCTGAACAACTGCTTTCTGTTGATACGGTATTAAGTAATAACCTTAAAGCTTATGACGTAAAAGACAGCAGCCAAGTAACAGAAGATATTACGTTTGCTATGATTGAAGTAACATGGGAAAAAGAAGGAAAAAAGAAAAAAGAAACAATTGTCGTAAAATAAAAAGGTAGGAGACAACGCAATGATTCCTTTCCACAGGCAAGTCATTGCGTTTCTATTATCATTAGAGGTAAAATTACGTTTATTCCACTACAGGGTCTCACTTTTCTTCGAAGAAGAGCCTAAGCCTCCTCGCTGTAGCGTCTCAGCTCTTCCTCTAGTTCCCCAAAAACCTTAGTGTTCGACGATTCATTACACGAATTTCTTGAATCATTCTCCAAATGAACAAAAAAGCCGAACCATAAAAAGAGATAATCTTCATAGCTCGGATATTTCATTAACTAAAATATGCTTCTCAGTCTGTTTACATAAAATTCTTTTCTTACACTTGTGCTCTTAGCATGAGTCGCGAACAGTATTCAATCACTTCTCTCCTTCTTACAATTCCAATAAATACACCTTGATCATCAATAATCGGTATAAAATTCTGTTCTGTTACTTGCCCAAATATATCTTCTATCTCATCGTTTATAGAAATAGGCTTATAATCTCTATAACGCGGTATCTGTTCCAAGTAGACATGCTCTAATTCATGAACACTTATATGTCCTAGTTTTTTTAATCCCCAAAGCACGTCTCCTTCTGTAATGGTACCTATATATTGACCGCTTTTATTAATTACCGGTACACATGAATAGCGATGGTACTCCATTTTTTCTAACACTTGTCGAACCGTAGCCGTTTCTAATAATGTTACTACTTCAACTTTTGGAATGATAAAAAATGCAACGTTCAATTTTAGCTCTCCTTTATGAGTTGCTATCGCCTTTTTCCATCCGATACAATATGAATATCGATGTTTTCTGTTTGACGCATAATCATTGTCACAATCGATCCTTTGCGTATTTCTTCCCAACGCGTCCTCGCTGATTGTCCTAATAAAACTTGTGTAATATGATTTTTAGTCGCCACATCCACAATAACTCGAGCTGGCTTCCTTCCGTTAGCTTGTTCAACAATAAGTTTTGCCTGAAATGTAGCTGCAAACTTACCCCAATCCTCGATACGCTTTTTTTGCTCTTCCGTCAACTGTTCGTTTGAAACAACATGCAACAACAGCAGTTCTGCCTTTAAGCGATTAGCCATCCGCCAGCCTCTCCTAATTAATTTCTCTGCTGTTTCACTATATTGAATACAAACTAAAATACGTTCACAGATACCCGTTATTCCAATTTCATGAGAATGAAGCAGCTGCTGGTCTATTTCAGCAGCTACTTCCCTTAAGCATAGCTCACGAAGTGCATGTAAATTAGATAGTTTAAAAAAATTTTGCAAACTTTGTTCAATTTTTGCTTCTCTATAGATTTTTCCTTCTTTCAATCGTTTTCGAAGAACTTCTGGTGTGACATCAACCAGCTGAATCTCTTTTGCTCTATGAATGATGGGATCAGGAACTAGTTCATTCACTTTGACTTTTGTAACGTTATACACAAAATCATTTAAGCTTTCAATATGCTGAATATTTACAGCTGACCAAACAGAAATTCCACGCTCTATTAAATACAAAACGTCTTGAAATCGCTTTTTATGAGGCATATTCGGAACATTTGTATGAGCTAATTCATCCACAATCACAACTTGAGGCTTACGACGAATAATGGCTAATAAATCAAGCTCATGAAATGTTCTCTTTTTGTATACAATCTTTTGTCTCGGAATGATTTCTAGATTTCCAATCATTCGCTCCGTATCTGTTCGTCCATGTGTTTCGATGTAACCTATAACAACATCTAGTCCTTCCTGCTGTAAATCATGGGCATCCTGTAGCATCTTATACGTTTTACCTACACCAGGAGCTGCTCCAATATAAAGCTTAAACTCTCCTAGCTGCTTATAATGAAACTCCTTTAAAAGTTCATCTGGTGTTTTCTTTCTAAAGTAGGGGTGAGCTTTGTCATCTTTCATCTTGTAAGCTCCTTTCCATATACAGGCCTTCTCGAAAAAGTGTTTATTTATTATTTCATGTCCTGTAATGCCATATTTAGCTCCAGTACATTTACATACTGAGGTTGGATTGTACCGCCCACTATATTCTCATTAATTAAGTTCGTTAACTTCTGTTTGGAAACATTCGTTTCTTTAGCAATACGCTCTACCTGAGCATAGGCAGCTTCCGGAGTAATATGCGGATCTAATCCAGAAGCTGAGTTTGTCACAAGGTCGATTGGAATTCCACTCTCTGGAACGCTATTTGACCTTTTCCAATCACTGATTGATTGTTCAACGCGCTTTGTTAACTCCTTGTTGGAAGGAGCAAGATTTAAAGAACCCGATCCCGCTCCATTATATTCAATGCTCGATATACGACCGTGAAAATACTTCTTCTCTGTAAAGGATTGACCAATCATGCTTGAACCTACGATTTTTTTATCCTCCGAATAAATTAGGCTACCATTCGCTTTTCCAGGCGCAATCACTTGTGCTAAACCAGTCATTGTCAACGGGTAAATAAGTCCACATAAAATCATTGTAACGACCGTTAAACGAATGATTACAAACCAGCTTGTCTTTTTACTATTCATCTTTATAGCTCCTCTACATGAAAATTGACAGTAATAAATCAATTACTTTAATGCCGATAAAAGGTACCACGACCCCACCTAGACCATAAATAAATAGATTTTTGCGAAGAAGAGCATTTGAACTCATGGGCTGATAGCGTATTCCTTTCATTGCTAGTGGGATTAACATAGGAATAATAACTGCATTAAAGATTAATGCCGCTAATACTGCTGTAATCGGTGAACTCAAATTCATAATGTTTAACGCTTCCATTTTAGGTATTGCAATCGTAAACATTGCAGGAATAATTGCGAAGTACTTAGCAATATCATTTGCAATACTAAATGTAGTCAAAGCTCCCCTTGTCATTAAGAGCTGCTTTCCAATCGATACAACTTCAATAATTTTTGTTGGATCGGAGTCTAAATCAATCATATTAGCAGCTTCTTTGGCCGCTGCTGTTCCGCTATTCATCGCTAGACCAACGTCAGCTTGAGCAAGCGCAGGCGCATCGTTTGTTCCGTCACCAGTCATCGCTACAAGCTTTCCTTGTTCCTGCTCATATCTAATAACATCGATTTTATCTTCTGGCTTACACTCAGCAATAAATTCATCCACACCTGCTTCTTTTGCAATTGTTGCTGCAGTGAGTGGGTTATCCCCTGTACACATAACAGTTTTAATTCCCATTTTACGAAGCTGGTCAAACCGTTCTTTCATTCCTGGTTTTACAGTATCTTTTAAGTAAATTAAACCATAGATTTTATTGTTGACAGCGACCGCTAGAGGGGTTCCTCCTTGACTAGCGATGTGATTGGCTTTTTGTTCTAAGTCAAGCGGTATGCTTCCTCCTTGGCTCGCCACCCAAGAAATCACAGCATCCACAGCACCCTTTCGGATAAGCGTTCCATCCTCTAAGTTCAGACCGCTTATTCTCGTTTGCGCTTGAAACTCAATAAACACTCCTTGTCTTACATCTTCTGTAATAGTTGGTTCTCCTTGCTTTTTAATAAATTCAATAACAGATCGACCCTCAGGTGTTTCATCATAAAGAGAAGAAAGAAACGCCCACTTATATAGCTCTTGTTTCTCCACTTTTTCTACCGTTTGTAGCTCATGTGCCATTCGGTTTCCAAAGGTAATGGTACCGGTTTTGTCTAAAATAATTGTATTAATATCCCCAGCTGCTTCTACAGCTTTTCCAGACATAGCTATTACATTAAACTGTGTTACTCGATCCATTCCAGCAATTCCAATAGCTGATAAAAGACCGCCAATCGTAGTTGGAATTAAACAAACTAGCAAGGAAATTAGAATGGCTGTATCCAATTTAAAACCTAAGTAGTTTGTAAAAACAGGCAGAGTAACCACAACAATTAAAAAAATCATCGTTAAGCTTGTCAAAACTGTATTTAATGCAATTTCATTCGGTGTTTTTTGACGCGAAGCTCCCTCAACTAATGAAATCATTTTATCGAGAAACGATTCTCCAGGATCACACGTAATTCGAACGGTAATCTCATCACTTACAATGGTTGTTCCTCCCGTAACAGAACTAAAGTCTCCACCTGCTTCTTTCATCACAGGAGCTGATTCTCCTGTGATGGCCGACTCGTCTACTGAAGCCATTCCCTTAATGATTTCTCCATCTAAAGGAACCATTTCTCCCTGTGAAATCACCACAATATCTCCTTTTGTCAGCTGAGAAGCAGGAACTTGCTTAATATCTCCATTTTTTTGCAACACGTGTGCAATAACATCTTCTTTGGACTGCTTCAACGAATTAGCCTGAGCTTTACCTCGTCCTTCAGCTAGTGCTTCCGCAAAATTAGCAAACAAAATGGTTAAAAATAAAATGATAGAAACGCCTAAGTTAAACCCCTTTCCAACCGTATCTACTCCAGAAGCAGTTGGGACAATGGTTAAGCATAACGTAATAAAAAAACCGATTTCAACCACAAACATAATAGGATTTTTTATCATTATACGAGGATCTAATTTGACAAAAGATTCCTTTAATGCTTTAATTATAATGGGATTCTTATAATCTTTTTCTACTTTTACTGTCGATGAATTCATTTCTAACTGAGTTTGACTTGATCCGATATGCTTATTCATGTCTTTCCTCCACTTTTTGTTATAACGTTAAAAACTCTGCTACTGGTCCTAATACCAATACTGGAAAAAATGTCAATGCGCCAACAACAAACATCGTTCCAATTAAGATTCCACCAAAAAGAGGTGTATCTGTTTTAAATGTTCCTGATGTTTGTGGAACGAGCTGTTTTTGAGACAACGAACTAGCAACAGCCAACAGCGTAATGAGCCCAAAAAACCTTCCAATATACATAACAAGACCCGTAGAAATATTCCAAAAAACAGTGGCATCACCTAGACCTTCAAACCCAGAACCATTATTCGCAGCGGATGATGTATATTCATACAAGACCTGAGTTAAACCATGGAACCCTGGGTTGGATATTCCGTCTAATCCTAATTTAGTTGTTAGCGCAACCGCTGTGAATCCTAAAATTAATAATGGCTGTAAAATTAACGTAACCGCGATAAGCTTCATTTCTTTGCCTTCAATCTTTTTGCCGACGTATTCAGGTGTGCGTCCTACCATTAGACCCGATAAAAAAACAGCGATTAATACATACATCATTACGTTAATGAACCCTGCTCCAACACCACCGTATACGGTATTAAGAAGCATATTACTTAACGCTAGCATTCCACTGATAGGTGTCAAAGTATCATGCATAGTATTGACTGCTCCTGTTTCACTAGCTGTTGTCACAATGGCATAAAGCGTTGACATTTCCACCCCAAAACGAACTTCTTTTCCTTCCAGATATCCATTTTCGCTATTCAATGTAAAATCATTAAAGGCTGGATTACCTTGCTGTTCACTGATAAGCGCTATTGATAAGAACACCACAAATAACAAACTCATTGAAGCAAACAGCATTCTACCTTCTCTTTTATTACCAATCATCCTACTATACGTAAACGGTAAAGAAACTGGTAAAAGCAGCATTAAAACAATTTGCAGCATATTGCTGAGACCATTTGGGTTTTCAAATGGATGAGCAGAGTTTACGCCGAAAAATCCGCCTCCGTTATTTCCAAACTCTTTAATTGATAGAAAAGCTGCTACGGGTCCTCTTGCAATTTCTTGCTTTTCACCTTCTAAAGTTGTTGCAGTTACTGTAGGATCTAAAGTTTGTGGTACACCTAGCAGCACAAATATAATTCCTGCCACAACTGCTACGGGTAATAATACGTGCGTGATACTTTTAATAAAGTCCGTGAAAAAGTTACCAATACTCTTACCTGTCATTCCTCTCATAAATGCAATTGCTACTGAAAGTGCACTAGCTGGAGCTGCAAACATCATAAACAAAATAGCAACCATTTGTGAGAAATATGAAAGCCCTGATTCTCCGCTGTAATGCTGAAGATTGGTATTGGTCATAAAACTAATTGCTGTATTAAACGCTAAAGCTGGATCCATGTTTTCAAGAGCACTTGGATTTAAAGGCAGCCATGCTTGTGTTCGAAACACTGTATATACGACTAAAATCATAAACGTATTAACAAACAACAATGAAATTGCATATTCCTTCCATGTTTGATCTTTAGGTTGAATTCCAATTACCTTATACAGCAATCTGTCTATTGGCATAAACATTCGACCTGCAGCATTTGGTTCATTAGAAAACACTTTTGCAATGTACACTCCGACTGGCTTAGCGACAGCCGCTACTAATAATAAAAGCAGTACTATGGTAAATAATATTGTATTCACTGAAAAACTCCTCCACTATTAAAATTCATCTGGGTTCATTAAGACATAAAGTAAATATAAGAAAATAAGTAGTGAAATCCCCAATAAAACCATGGACATTTACCGCTTCTCCTCCTTTTTTTCAAGGGTCTTTTCAGACCACTTGATAATTCCTATCATTATCAGTGATAAGCCAACTAAACTGCCGATCATTAGCACATCCATACGTACACTTCCTTACTCTTCTATTAGTAAAAATGCCGCTTTAGGACTTCTTGAATAAATAACGTACTTCACTCCTAGCAGCTGAAAAAACCGCGTTGAATAATTTGAATTCTGGGTAACCAAAATAATTGGAGCTCCAGTAGTAAGCTGAATTGTTTCAATCATCCTTGATAACCGCCCAATGTCTTCTTCCCAAATAATTACTTTATCTACCTGGGCTAAAGGCGCGATTTCATTGTTTATATTAGATAAAAAAATCACTTCTGAGTCCGTTAGCAACAAAGCATCTTCCCTCACCGACTCATTTTCCGTTAACACAACAAAGCGGTGCTGATTACGAAAAGCTGATAGCATCAAAACTTGCTCTTCTCTTTGAATACAAACGATAATTTGCTTCGTTTCCACTAGCATCCCTTCTTTTCCACAAATAAAAAACCACGGAAGAGGGAGCTCTTCCGTGGTTTTTGCACGACAAATAAGCCGTGGTAGACACGAATTTTTTACTCCCAAAACGCTTACGAGGTTAGCTGTCGGATTCGGGTTATGGAAGTAACCCTACTCTTTAAAAAAGAGACTCACCCCAAGGACGGCATCATTGCCGAACAAAGTTGGTTCCCCCGCTCTATAAAGCAGATTAAGCGAATAGTTATTTACTATTTTCGTAGAGATAAACGCTTTTCATTTTCAATAATTGAACAAAAATGCTGATGCGTTAGCTGTGCCACACAGCGATTCGCTTTCTCAAATGAATCCTGCTCATACTGAGCACGGTGTTCAATTAACTGAATCATAGGCTTAGATAGCTGCATTGGTTTACTCCTCTCCCACTGAATTTCGTTCAGGAAAAAAGTATTGTTAGCTGCTATTGTCATAGAAAACGACCACAAATGCACCTTCCTTTCCCCATACGCTTACGAAGTTAGCTGTCGGATTCGGATCTGGAAATAACCCTACTCGAAAAAGAGATTCACCCCAATAAATTGGTTCCTCCGTCCTTTGCTTACTATGCTTGAACTAGCAAAGGTTCAGCGTTCACTGGTGGAACGTTTCATGAGAGTAATCTTACTCCTGTTAAAATTTACTGTCAACACTTTTTTTTACGTATTTTTTCCATCTTTTTTATTATACAAACATAACAAAAAAGCCATGATTCAACGATAGAATCATGGCTTTTTTTTAAATGCTATTTATCTCTTTCACTAAGACAGAGATAGCGTCTGTTTTTGTCGCTTCACGCATTGTACGCTTCATTTCACTTGCTTGTTTTTGAAGAAGTTCTAATTCTTGTAAAAATGTTTCTTTTGTAATTTCCTCTTCTTCTAGAACCGTGCAGTAACCTTTCTTTTGAAAGGCTTTTGCATTCAAAATTTGATCTCCTCTACTTTGAGCTTTAGATAAAGGAATAATCATCATTGGCTTATGAAGGGCTAGAAATTCGAAAATAGCATTAGATCCTCCGCGCGTAATGACATAATCAGTTGCAGCTAATACATCAGGCAACTCTTCGTTCACATACTCCAACTGGCGGTAGCTCGGAATATTCATTAAACTCTCATCAACGTTTCCTTTTCCACACAGGTGCACAATTTGAAATTTCCTCTGAAGTTCAGGCAGCGATTCACGAACAACTTCATTGATTTTTCGCGCACCTAAGCTTCCACCCATAATTGTCAGAACCGGCTTTTTATCATAAAAACGAAGCCAACTTTGACCGTTGTTTGCTTTTCCATGAAATAATTCTCGACGAATTGGCGAGCCCACAACCTGAACTTTTTCTTTCGGGAAATAAGCAGCTGCTTCATCAAATGATGTAAAGATTTTTGTCGCAAAACGCTGAGCAATTTTGTTTGCCAGTCCCGGCGTTAAGTCACTCTCGTGAATAAATACAGGAATATTAAGGGACTTAGCCGCCATGATAACAGGTACGGTTACAAATCCACCTTTAGAGAATACAAGCGATGGCCTTAGCTTCTTTAAAATCCGTCTTGCATCTCCTACTCCCTTAACTACTCGAAAAACATCTTTTACATTTTCCATATCTACATATCGACGAAGTTTTCCACTGGAAATTGGGTAGTACGGAATATTTAAGTTTGTAATTAATTCTTTTTCAATCCCATTATGAGAGCCTACATAGTGAATATCCCACTTTTCTTTATCTAGCTCTTTCATAATAGCGATATTTGGGGTAACGTGACCAGCCGTTCCGCCACCAGTAAATACGATTACATTCTTACTCATCTTATTTCCTCTCTTTACACTGCATTTCAGTCATTTTTAATTTTCTATTCATTGAAAAATTCCTTGCCTTTATATAAAAGATACAGGCTTAACTCATCCATTATAACACCTTATATCTATATATACTGTTTAAAATATAAACGATGCGGAAATTTATGATACAATCAACATGTTTAGTTTTCAAAAAGGGCGTGGTTTTCATTAAGAACGTTAAAGGAAAAATGATTGACCAAGAAACGCGTTGTGTTCATTATCATTCCGATAAAGATATTATTGCAATAAAATTTTATTGTTGCAAAGACTACTATCCTTGTCATAAATGTCACGAAGAAACAGCAGATCACTCAGCTAAAGTTTGGCCAAAAAAGCTGTTTGATACCAAAGCCATTATATGCGGGGTATGTCATAATGAGTTAACTGTTACTGAGTACTTATCCTGTAAATCACAATGTCCAAACTGCCAAGCTCATTTTAATCCAGGTTGCAGTTTGCACACTCACCTCTATTTTGAAGTCTAATTACTCCACCATTAAGAAAAGCTGAACTAATTGTTCAGCTTTTTATAACAATTCTTCGTTAATATGAAGAACTGCTGGTAGTAATCCTGGAAACAGCTCTTCTAAATCTTCTATTCGCAACGAGTAAAAGTGCTGTGTTCCTTCAATTCTAACCTTAATAACTCCTGCTTCGCGAAGTACTTTAAAGTGATGGGATAGCGTTGATTTTGATACGTTAAGCGTCTGATAATAAGAACAATGACTCTCCTTTCTTTTCCCTAAACACTGTACGATGCGCAAGCGATTGGGATCGCTCAAAGCATGTAAGATAGAAGTTAAACGAATTTCTGATTTGGATGGTTGATATGGAATTTTCATATGTAAAAGGTATCACATTCTTATACCTCTTTTCAATGTGGGAGAACCTTCAAATCTAAATGCTTGCATGGCTACTTTTCAAGTGTTATAGTGTTGATTGTTCGATGATTTTCGAACTAACAACATCAACGTTTTAAAATACTACTAGAGACCTTTTTATTTTAGGAGGAATAAATATGATTACTATCCAAGCTTATATGAAAATTAACCCTGCAAAACGCGATGCTTTTTTAGAAGCTATTCAAACATTAATTAAACATTCTACCGAAGAAGAAGGGAATGTAAGCTATCAATTGTTTGAAGATGCATTCGAAAAAAATTCATTTGTAATGCTTGAAGAGTGGAAAGATGAAGCTTCTATTCAAGCTCATAATCAATCTACGCACTTTGTATCATTCGTCCAGTTTGCCAAAGATGGCGTGTTAGTAGCTCCTTTAGAAGCAAAAACTTCATTTTCTAAACCCGAATGACGAAAAGTACAGATTTCAATTCAATGCAAAAAGTCTAAGTGAATGATCACTTAGGCTTTTTTTCCTTTCTTTTTCCAGGTTCTATGCCTATAATAGTCATAGTCAATTATTAAGAAGGTGATTAACGGTATGATTATTTTAAACGTAATACAAGTAGGAACGTTTCTTTTATTATTCGTTGCTTTTTTATGCTTATTTTGGACAATCAGACGCCCTAAACCATGGAAAAGCATTGCGCTACTTGCTAGTTTTTTTGTTTGTTCTGCTCCTTTGCTTTATGCTTTATACGACGAATCCAAACATAACTATTTAGACGCAAACATCGGTCTTGGGTTAGCCTATATCTTCACTTGGGGATTAACCACGTTGCTTGCAGTTGTTGCACTATTTCGCACGTTTTTCCTACGCCCTCATCGCTAAAATAGCCATTATCTAGATGTACTACTTACCAGCAAAGTAGTACATCTTTTCGTATAGTTATTTTTAATTTGTATACGCTAATAGTTGAACAGTTTCCTTACATACAACTGTCTTAAGACGAAATGAGGAGTGAAAGAACATGAAACGCCTATTAGTTATACTCACTGCGATTATGCTGATTGCCATAAGTCGCACACTCGTATTTGCTGCTGAAACAAAAGAGCCTAACGAAACAGCTCCTTCAAAGAATGCTGATGTTCGCATTGTACATGCTTCTCCAGATGCGCCTGCAGTGGATATCTTCTTAGATACAAAACCCGCTGTAGAAGGTGTAAAATTTAAAGATGCTACGGACTTTTTACAAGTACCGGCTGGATCACATCAAGTAGAAGTTTATGCAGCTGGTACAAAAGGAACAAAAGAACCTGTAGTAAAAGCAACGCTTGTTGTAGAAGGTGGAAAGTCTTACACGATTGCTGCTATTAACAAAGTAAATATGTTAGAACTAAAAGCAATATCCAACAATACGGTCGGAACGCCCGATAAAGCAAACGTTCGTGTTGCTCACTTTTCACCTGATGCTCCAGCTGTTAATGTTGGACCAAAAGGAGCGGCTCCACTGTTTACAAATTTAGAATTTAAAACGGTATCTGACTACCAGGCTCTTGCTCCTGGTGCTTATGATCTAAGTGTCACAACCGCAGATGGCAAAGAAATACTTGGACTTCCAGGTACTAAAGTAGAAAGCGGTAAGAATTATACGGTTTTAGCCGTGAATACTGCAAACCAACTTGAAACCATTATTTTAGAAGATACAAAATAACTATTAAATAAGCCAGCGCATAATTGCGCTGGCTTATTATTTCGTATTCACCGACTGTAAGTTTTTAGAAGAAACATACGATTGAATATAAGCTTGCTTACCCTCTTTATATTGACTAGAATCATTCCAATAAGAAGAAGCAAGTTTATGTTTCATTTCAATATAGCCTTCCTGGAATCTTTCACTACGCTTTAACTGATCTTGGAACAGTAAGCAATCATTCCAAAACGTTGAATTAATGGCTGTTACATAAAGGTGTGCGTGCTGAATATGATTTGGTATTTGGCAATAGAAGTCATTTTGCTTTATATATTTTGGATAATGCGACAAAGAAGCCTCATCCTTCAAAGCAATAAATATATTACTTTCTTCTATATATACATATGGGCCATTTTGCAATATTTCAATGACTGATTTTAAATCTTCAGATCGTTGAACACCTATTAATACATCAATAATTGGAGAAGACAACATATTAGGGACAGCTGTACTTCCGATATGATGAACTTCAATTGAAAAGTCTTTAAGCATTGAGGTTACCTTTTCTTTTTCAAATGCATAAAGGACCGGCCATTTTGTTTCGTAATTCACAAGTTCAACCAATGGTCTCCACCTCTCTTTAGCTTTCTTTATAATTTACCATTAAATTGATTAAAAATAAATAATTTTCAAACAATTATTTTTATACAATTTTCTCTTTCAAAGATTTTATGAAAACTGATTATTTTCATTCTGAGCCATGTGGACTAAATTATTAATAAATACTCCATTTACTTGTTAATATTCGCTCATATATACTTCTTTTTTATGAAGTAAAAGTTAAAGATAAAAAAATCGCCCTTTTTATCTTCCATTTGTTTAGGACAAATTCATTATACCGCCACTGTTCGACATATAGTATCATGGATAATGTAGGTAACTTAAGAGAAATATAGTTTTACCTTGAATTTTTGGTTAAGTTGCCGATATATGCTTTGAAATCCATTTTATTTTTAAGAAAATTTAGTAGAATGCAAGGAGGAAAAAATGAATAATAAACACATGATGTATGCAGTTTGTACAACTGCTGCTCTAAGCTCTTCGGCTCTTTTCTTTAATTTAGAAGCTGAAGCTGCTCAACCAGCGACTGTGAATGCCACATCATTAAACGTGCGTGCACTTCCAAGCACAAGTGGTGCAATCGTTGGCAAACTGTATAAAGGAAACACAATTAATGTATTAACAGAACAACAAGGATGGGCAAAAATCCAACTTAACGGCAAAGACGCTTGGATATCAAGCGAATACATAGAGAAAAAAACATCATCCACTTCTCCCACAAATGTTGTCTCAAAACAAGCAACGGTTAACGCGAGCTCTTTAAACGTTCGTTCTGCTGCTAGCACTTCCGCTTCCATCATTACCAACTTGCCTCGCAATGCGAAGGTTACCGTGATCAAAGAAAACGGCGAGTGGGCGCAGATTAAAACAAGCGATGGTAAAACTGGATGGGTTGCCGATCGATACTTACAAATGGGAGCTACTTCTTCTTCTGAAAGTGGCGGCACTTCCGTTTCCAAACAAGCAACGGTTAACGCGAGCTCTTTAAACGTTCGTTCTGCTGCTAGCACTTCCGCTTCCATCATTACCAACTTGCCTCGCAATGCGAAGGTTACCGTGATCAAAGAAAACGGCGAGTGGGCGCAGATTAAAACAAGCGATGGTAAAACTGGATGGGTTGCCGATCGATACTTACAAATGGGAGCTACTTCTTCTTCTGAAAGTGGCGGCACTTCCGTTTCCAAACAAGCAACGGTTAACGCGAGCTCTTTAAACGTTCGTTCTGCTGCTAGCACTTCCGCTTCCATCATTACCAACTTGCCTCGCAATGCGAAGGTTACCGTGATCAAAGAAAACGGCGAGTGGGCGCAGATTAAAACAAGCGATGGTAAAACTGGATGGGTTGCCGATCGATACTTACAAATGGGAGCTACTTCTTCTTCTGAAAGTGGCGGCACTTCCGTTTCCAAACAAGCAACGGTTAACGCGAGCTCTTTAAACGTTCGTTCTGCTGCTAGCACTTCCGCTTCCATCATTACCAACTTGCCTCGCAATGCGAAGGTTACCGTGATCAAAGAAAACGGCGAGTGGGCGCAGATTAAAACAAGCGATGGTAAAACTGGATGGGTTGCCGATCGATACTTACAAATGGGAGCTACTTCTTCTTCTGAAAGTGGCGGCACTTCCGTTTCCAAACAAGCAACGGTTAACGCGAGCTCTTTAAACGTTCGTTCTGCTGCTAGCACTTCTGCTTCCATCATTACCAACTTGCCTCGCAATGCGAAGGTTACCGTGATCAAAGAAAACGGCGAGTGGGCGCAGATTAAAACAAGCGATGGTAAAACTGGATGGGTGGCTAATCGATATTTACAGGTGAGTGCTACTACTCCTGAAAATGGCGGCACTTCCGTTTCTAAACAAGCAACCGTGAACGCCAGCTCTTTAAACGTTCGTTCTGCCGCTAGCACTTCTGCTTCCATCATTACCAACTTGCCGCGCAATGCGAAGGTTACCGTGATCAAAGAAAACGGCGAGTGGGCGCAGATTAAAACAAGCGATGGTAAAACTGGATGGGTGGCTAATCGATATTTACAGGTGAGTGCTACTACTCCTGAAAATGGCGGCACTTCCGTTTCTAAACAAGCAACCGTGAACGCCAGCTCTTTAAACGTTCGTTCTGCCGCTAGCACTTCCGCTTCCATCGTTACCAACTTGCCGCGCAATGCGAAGGTTACGGTAATAAAAGAAAACGGCGAGTGGGCGCAGATCAAAACAAGCGATGGTAAAACTGGATGGGTGGCTAATCGATATTTGCAGGTGAGTGCTACTACTCCTGAAAATGGCGGCACTTCCGTTTCTAAACAAGCAACCGTGAACGCCAGCTCTTTAAACGTTCGTTCTGCCGCTAGCACTTCCGCTTCCATCGTTACCAACTTGCCGCGCAATGCGAAGGTTACGGTAATAAAAGAAAACGGTGAGTGGGCGCAGATCAAAACAAGCGATGGTAAAACTGGATGGGTTGCCAATCGATATTTACAAGTAGGATCCAATCAGCCGGAAACAAACCAACCAACTGAAAAAATTACGATTACGAAAGCTGCTAACTTACGTACACAGCCAAGTTTAAGTGCAAGCATTCTCCGCGTAGCACAAGCTGGGGAATCATTTAATAAAGTAACTGAGTCAAATGGTTGGGTTCAAATTCAATATTCTAGTTCTCAAACAGCTTGGGTATCAAAAGGACTAACGAGTACTGAAGCACCTTCAACACCAGGTGAAGTGACAAACCCAACTTCCGGTTTAGAAAAGAAGCTAATTGTTATTGACCCAGGTCATGGTGGTCATGATCCAGGAGCCGTTGGTCAAGACGAGCTTGAAAAAAACTTAGCACTAAGAACAGCTAAACTGGTAGCAGCACAAGTTGAAAGCGCAGGAGGTACTGTTTTATTTACTCGTTCTGATGATACCTTCATTTCTTTAGATGGGCGAACGCAAATCAGCAACGCAAGCGAAGCTGATGCATTCGTTAGCATCCACTATAATGCAGGAAGTTCATCTGCTACTGGTATTGAAACCTATTACTATTCGGCCCGTGATCAAGAACTTGCAAAATACATTCAAGAGAGTATGGTACAACATACAAATATGAGAGATCGTGGTGCACACCAAGCTAATTTCTATGTTTTAAAACATAATAACAAGCGCTCTGTTCTCGTTGAACTTGGGTTTGTATCGAACCCAACTGAAGAAGACCGCATTGCAACTGAACAATATCAGCAACAAGTTTCTCGCGGTATTGCAGAAGGTATTGCACGTTATTTCGCAGCGACTAAATAAAAAAAACTCTCCTATAAGGGAGAGTTTTTTTACCAACTAGCTTTTTTCACACCAGGAACTTGCCCTTTATAAGCTAACTCTCGAAATGTAATTCGAGACATTCCGAATTGGCGTAAATACCCTCTCGGTCTTCCTGTTACACGGCAACGATTCTTTAAACGAGTCGGCGATGAATCACGTGGTAATTTTTGTAATGCTTCATAGTCTCTTTTTTCTTTTAGTTCTTGTCGAAGAAGTGCATATTTTTCTACCATCTGTTGACGTTTATGTTCTTTTACAACTTTTGATTTTTTAGCCAATGAATATTCATCCTTTCACACTTTTAGTTAAATAGTAATAATTACGATTTTCATTTTGCATTTTATGAGCAGTTTTAATATTAAAACATAGATAAAGGTTGAACGCAAGCACAAAAGCTTATTATTTTATCAAAATAGCATTTGAAATTTTTACCATTTTTTAGGTATTGTTTATAGATAAAGAAAACATTTCAATAATATTACAGTTCATTTACATCTCGATAACTTCGCTTTTATTTGTCGAATTGTAGTATATAATCATTTGTAGAAATTCCAAAAATAATATTTCTAAAGTAAAGGTGATTAAAACATGAAATCGACTGGTATTGTAAGAAAAGTTGACGATTTAGGTCGTATTGTAATTCCTAAAGAACTACGACGTGTACTTGAAATAGATGTAAAAGATCCTGTAGAAATTTTTGTAGAAACTGATCGCATTATTCTAAAGAAATATGAGCCTAATGGAGCTTGTGCAGTTACAGGAGAAGTAGCATCTGACAACGTAACGCTTGCTGATGGAAAACTAACATTAAGCCGTGAAGGCATGGAACGTTTACTAGAAGAGTTAAAACAACATAACATTTAATTAATTTGAAAGGGAATCGCTAAGTAGCGATTCCCTTTTTACTTACTATTTTATAATATGCCAAACGTATGCAAATACACAATAATAATAACAATTGGAATAATGTAACGAAGTAAAATCATCCAAGCTTTAAACAAATGCTGCGCTGTTCTGGAGCCCGATGTAAACTCTTCATATACCGCTTTTTTATCCATGCGATATGAAACAAAAAATGAGATTAACAGAGCACCAAATGGCATTAAGATGTTAAGGGTTAAATAATCAAGCGCATCGAATAATATTTTGCCACCAAACGTTATATCTGATAAAACACCAAAAGATAGAGCTGAAGGAACTCCAACAATAAAGATTAAAATCCCCATAACCCAAGACGCCTTCGTTCGCTTATCACTTTTACCTTTTGTTACTGCTGCTACAATTGTTTCAAGTAAAGAAAATGCAGATGTTAATGTAGCAAACAAGAATAGCGCTAGAAAGATTGTTAAAAACAAGCCACCAAACGGGATTTGTTCAAATACAGCTGGTAATACGTTAAATAGTAATCCCGGCCCTGCTGTGGGCTCCAATCCAATTGAAAACACAGCTGGAAAAATTGCTAGCCCTGCAAAAATTGAAACTAAGATGTTTAGTCCTACAATCATTCCACCTGAACGTTGCAGGCTTTCCTCTTTACTTAAGTACGAACTATATGTGACCATGATTGAAATTCCGATACTAATAGCAAAGAAAGATTGACCCATAGCATATAAAATGCTTTCAGATGTTAGCTTTGTAAAATCAGGATTTAAGAAAAATGCTACACCTTCCATCGCGCCATCTAATGTTAATGAACGAATAATTAATGCAATAAATAAAATAAATAGTGCTGGAAACATGTATTTGTTTGCTTTTTCAATTCCATTTTGAACACCTTTAGCAACGACTATAATCGTAATAATCATGAAGATTAATTGTCCTATGACAGGTGAAAAAGAGCTGGAAATTGTATTGTTAAATAAGGCTGCGTAATCATCTGTTGAACCTACTAATTGATTTGTAACGCTTCTGTATAGATATAGTACAATCCAACCACCAACAACGCTATAAAATGATAAAATGATGAAACTTGTAATAACTCCTAGACGCCCTATCCATACCCAAGCCGTTCCTGGAGCAATTTTTTCATATGCGGAAATAGCATCTTTTTGTGTGCTGCGTCCAATAACAAATTCAGCTAATAGTAAAGGCAAACCAATTAATAACGTAAAAAGTAAAAAAATTAATAAAAACGCGCCTCCTCCACTTGTTCCTGCAACATATGGAAACTTCCAAATCGCTCCGATTCCAACTGCTGAACCTGCTGCTGCCATGATAAAACCTAACTTTGATGTCCATTGATTTGTTTGATTCATCTTGATGTTCCTTTCTTTCTAAATTTCTTCAATAAAAAAAGCTGGCCTAACGTCTCTTTACAATAAGAGACGTTAGGCCAGCTGACCTCCGCGGTACCACTCTTTTTGATATTAATCCATCGATTAACATCCACTTTACTTGTACACCATGTACAAACCTTATAACGGAGGTTATACGTTAAGATATAGTAAGAAGCAAATTCTGTTCCATCTTAAGGGCTCCTGGGCGAGTTCAAGGTCATATTATACTGCTTCACACCAACCAACAGCTCTCTGTGATAATTAGATCCTTTACTACTCCCAATCAACGCAAAATATCTATTAAAGAATTTAGTCAATTTATTTCGAAAATTTATAATATACGTATCATAAGTCTTTTTTTTTAGAGTGTCAACCATTTTTTTATTTATTTTTCTATTTTTCTACAAGATTCGTCATTTTATGCATATGTTTTTGCCTTATCTAATCATGATGGTATACTGGTTATGTAGTAAGAATTTACATATTAGGAGTGGTAATAATGTCTGCGTCTCAGCGCCTTTTACATCATTTTTTAGCTCATCGTAACGTAACAAATATGTTGATTGATAAAATTGAAGAACACCATTATGATTATCAACCAACACCGACATCTATGTCAGCATATAAGCTCACTACACATATGCTTACTTCTTTTTATACATTTGCCAAAATAGCACAAGAAGGCAATCTTACCCCTTTAGAAGAAAAGCATAATATTGAACAGAAAAACTTATCAGAATTAGCTTCTCATTATACTGAAAAAACAAAAGAAATCTTAGCTTCTTTAACAGATGATCAGTTAAACCG
Source organism: Bacillus sp. 1780r2a1 (assembly GCA_024134725.1). NCBI lineage: Bacteria > Bacillati > Bacillota > Bacilli > Caryophanales > Bacillaceae > Bacillus > Bacillus sp. 1780r2a1. The sequence goes on from CP099863.1 coordinate 2,577,131, forward strand.
CATTATTGATACTTCTGCGGTATTCGGTCAAAAAATGCCTGCAAGCCAATTAGTGTCAATGGCAATTGATCATGAAATTCATCACAAAGGTAACTTGTTTGTATATGTTCGAGAAATGGGACACACAGACCTACCTCTATTTGTAAAGTGGGGATAATTCAGCAGCGTAATTGACTAACAGTCAATTACGCTCTTTTTTTAAAAAAGAACGGCTTGTAAATAAAGATAGAAGGTCCGTTCTATTTTGTCAGAATTATGATATAATTTTACTAATCAATCAATTGTTCCTTGCGTATCTTTCTCCTTAAGCTGTATTGATTGAACGACATGTTCTCTAACTACCTTTAATAAGGAGGCAGTATCAATATGAACCGGACACTTTCACAGTCTTCGTTTATTTCGTCTTTTGGTGGAAATGTAATGAACGTTCTCTCTCCTCAAGCTGGTGAAAACATCTTAGAAATCGGCTCAGGTAACGGATACATGGCAAATCAGCTTAGTTCTCTAGGTGTGAACATAACAGGTATTGATTCGTCTGAAAATATGGTTGAGCAGTCACAGCATCATTACCCTCACCTTCAATTTATGCACGTCAATGCACTTGATTTAGACTATGAAGATCAGTTTGATGCTGTGTTTTCCCAAAACACGCTTCACCTTATTCACCCTCCTAGTGTTGTTATTAAGAATATTTATCGTGCACTTAGACTGCAAGGACGTTTTGTGACAGAATTTAATGGTAAAAACCATCTCTATCCTGTTTTTAACGAAGTAATGCGACAGCTTGCTGTTTTCAATATTATTTCATCTGATTTTTCTCTCCCTTTTTATTTTCCCAGTATTGGAGAATACACTTCCTTGCTTGAGCAGCATGAATTTCATGTTCAAAGCGCTATTTATTTTACACACCCTCTCGTTTTGCAGCACGAAGATGGCCTTCGTAACTGGCTTGATACACATGCATCATCTCTTTTCAAGAATATAACAGCTGAAACAAAACAGATTATCTTCAATAGAGTTGAAGATAGGTTACAAGAAACATTTTTTAAACACGATGAATGGTACTTGCCGGCAGCCTCTATTCGCGTACAGGCTGTAAAAATAAGCTAATGTTTCAAACAAGCCAAAAAGCCATGTGGTATTTCACCACATGGCTTTTAGAGCGACAAAGACATTATTTAAAGTGAAGCATATACCCTTTGCCTCGTACTACCTGAATATCAAGCGTTTTTCCTATTTTTTTACGAACTCGGTACATCAAAGAATTAAGCTCTTCTGGATTAACAAATACATCATTTGTTTCCATCACTCGTTCTGGCCATACTTGTTTTTTGAGCATTTCTTTTGAAACGAAGCTATCGTGCTGTTGAAGCAAATACGATAAACACGCATATTCCTTCTCTGATAATACATATACTTCATCTTTCACTTTAATCTTTTGAAGTACGGGATCAAGCTCGTATTGCTTAGGTGTATGAATTTCATTTAATAGTGGACCTAAATCTAATGTTGCATCCATATCTTGGCTAATAAATGTTAAGACAGCTGTATCATTTGCAATCGATATTTGATCCTGGTGCTGAAGTGTATATGAGTGAGTCGGAATAAGCTGTTGTCCATTTATTTGTGTACCATGTTTGCTATTTAAATCAATAAGCTGATAGTTGTTTTCAGTAGTAATAATTTCAAAGTGCTTGCGAGAGATGTATGCGCTTTGAAACGCTAAATCAGGCAACCATCCATCTCCTTTTCGTCCAACTACAATAGTAGATTGTTCAAGAGGGACAGACGTTCCATTTACAAACGGAGCACCATGCTGAATAATGAGTGTACCATTCATCTGCATCACCTCTTTTTTTAGAATTTTCTTTATTTTGTTATGTAATTATGATTATCGTATTTATTGCGATTGTATGTTACTTTCGATACTATCAACTTATCCACTCTTTTTATAATATATGTTCAATTTGTACAAGTAAATAATTTCAGCAAAGTTTAAGTGGATAGTCATAATTAAACTCAGTAATTAAATTACAGTGTATTTTTGATAAACAATAATTAGTTATTTTGGCATATGTATATGTGATTACCTTCACAAATCTTATCTCTAAGCAAGTTACTGGAGGAAACGAAATGAACCGTGTAGCACAAGAAAAAGAAATTAAAGCCATTAAAAGACGTGTTGCTGTTGTACTACTAATTATGGGATCGTTTTTATTAACCGGCATAAGCTATGGAATTTATTCTATTATGATGCTGAACCTACATATATGGTGATGTAAAAAAAGACATACTGAGTATGTCTTTTTTTATTATTCTTTGTTTGCAACACCGGCATCTGCAAATGTCGCCATTTCTGTAATCATTAAGCATGCTGAATGAAGAAGTGGAAACGCAATGGCTGCGCCGCTTCCTTCACCAAGACGCATCTGTAAGTTTAACAACGGTTCTTTTTTTAAAATGGACAGTGCGAATCGATGACCTGGTTCAACAGATTGATGACTGGCAAACATATAATTGGAAGCCAATTCATTCATTTGGACAGCAAACACTGCCGCTGTGGTACAAATAAACCCGTCCACAATGATTGGTATTCGATGTGAAGCTGCTGCCAACATTGCACCAACCATTCCTGCAATCTCAAGCCCTCCAAAAGCTGCCAAAATGGCAATTGGATCCCTGACATCATATTGTCTATTCTCTAATGCCTGCTCAATTTTTTTTATTTTATGCTTTAGTTGTTGAGAATTGATTCCTGTACCGCTGCCGACTAGCTCGTCTACTTTATGACTTGTTAAAGCAGCTAGTAAAGCCGTGCTAGAAGTAGTGTTACCAATTCCCATTTCTCCAACAATTAAGCATTTTATTCCTTTTTTAATTAGATTTGTTGCTTCATTTATACCTATTTCAATCGCTTTTTCTACTTCATTTCTTGTCATTGCATGCTCTTTGCAAAAATTACGCGTACCCGTTCTAACTTTTTGGCACGAAAGCTCACTGTGTTGAACTGAAGAGGCAATCCCAATATCCACAAGCTGGAATTGAGCTCCAATTTGTTTACTAAATACGTTAATTGCCGCTCCTCCTGCTAAAAAGTTAAGCGCCATTTGAGCCGTTACGCTTTGCGGGAACGCCGAAACTCCCTCTTCAACAACTCCGTGATCAGCTGCAAATACCAGTACTCCAGGCGGTGTAACGGTTGGAAAGGTCTCTTGTGTAATGCCAGCCAAATTAATTGCTAGCTCTTCTAACCTTCCTAAACTTCCTTGAGGCTTTGTTAACGTGTCTATATACTTTGCTGCTGCTTCTGCCGCTTTAACGTCTAAGGGCTGAATTTGTATGCTTGTCAAAATGTTGTACACTCCTTATTTTTTCTATATTCCTTACTTTATCAAATACTAAATTAGATTGGCTATATTTTTTGCATGTCTCTTGTTACAGCACAACTACTCCACTTCCTTTATAAATAGCCAGTGTATATAAACCCTTTTTTCAACACAATTTATAGGAAAGGCTAAATAAGAAAGGAAGAAAAATGTGAAAGAACAACTCTCCTCTTTTGTTAAACAACTTAAAGATTCAGTCACTAACGCTGCTAATGAAATTCAACAAAAAGCAAAAGTAATGTTATCTACTGATTGTACCACTGTTTTTGAGCTATATGAGTGGGTAAAGGAGCATCCTGGAACCCATATCCAAAAACAATCCTTGCTTAACTTCAATTATTGTTTTTATTCCCTTAAGCTGGACAGTGCTAGTTATTATATGGAGACAAAAGATAGCTATTTGCTGTACATGTCGATACAGCAGTCCACAGGAGATTTTTTCACTTACCATTCTTACAAGGATTCTATCCATGATAAAATTAGCATGCCATTTCCCTCAACTCAAAAAAGCACGATTTCATAAACGAAATCGTGCTTTTTACTCATATATCTGTTACTTACCTTTGCGAACTTTAAAAAGAAAGAAAGCAACGAGAAACCCGCCAATCGCGGTTAAAAGTTTCCACATATGTACAATTGGATTGCTCTTCAATTCGTAAGTTTCTCCTTTCCTTTCATAACAACTAACGTACAACCTCATCCATTTCCATACTATACCATAATTTGTTTATAAATTGCAATAATCGATTATTTTTCATAATGTAGCCATCTTGATTTTTCCCCGCCCATTTTCTCATAAAAGTTCTGAGCAACTTCATTATCAGTGGCTGTTTCCCAAGACAACCCCACTAAATCATGTTCTTTTACGTACGTTTCACATGTCTGGAATAACTTTTCTCCTACTTTATTTCCGCGATTCATTGGCAAGACGTACAAATCATTTAAAATGGCTGTTTTCTTTAGCTTTAGTGTGCTGAAAGTTACATAAATGGTTGCAAAACCAAGTAAGCGATTTTGTTCCTCGGCTACGTATTGAACTCCTTTTGATGGATCAGCTAATACTAACTCAATATGAGAAACTATCTCTTTTCGTGGGGGTTCAGGCTGATGGTAAAAATCAACAATATATTCTTTCATCAACGTTGCTAGTCGTTCAACATCTTTTTCAACTACACGTCTAATAACGACCATATGCTCACTCCTCTAGTTAAATAGTATGAAAATCCAACTATTTATTATAGCATAAATTGGATATTTTACAGAACAATCTGATAGATTAATAATCTCTCTAAAGAAAGGCATACACTGGACAAACTTCCCATATATTATCAATGTACTAGCTTTTTAACAAATAATGAATAACTTTTTATATAGGGTGAGGATTATTTTTACTCGTGCAGTCGTCATTTTTTGTGGTAGTTTATTAATCGGCTTAGGACTTAACGGATTTATTGCACCCCATCATTTATTAGATGGTGGACTTATCGGCTTGGGCTTAGTTATTTATTACATGATTGGTTTACCAATCGGCATATCTATTTTAATAGTTAATATCCCTGTTTTTATTTACGCTTTTTTTTACCATCGCAAACATTTTTTTTATGGAAGCGTTGGGCTACTCTTTTCTTTTTTTATGACAGAAAAGCTCAATGTTTTTGATGGAAGTATGGAAATACCTTTACTTTTTAGTTCCATAATTGGAGGCGTGCTAATTGGTATGGGAATCGGTTTAATGCTTCGATATGAAGTCAGCTCAGATGGACTTGATCTTATCGCTTTGATCATTTCAACAAAATGGCCGATTAATATTGGCCTCGTTATTTTTCTATTGGACAGCTTAATTATGCTTATCGGCTTACATATCGTAGGTTTTACGGCTTTTTGCTACTCGATGATTGTCATCATGATGAGCAGCTTTATGATTATTACCTTCACTTCAAAGAAATGGATACCATAATAAAAAGCGCCAGCTACAGGCGCTTTACATATTACCAACATACATATCTAAATGATGAGGAAGAACCGAAATTGTTGCGGGCGTAGCTGTTTCTTTTTCGCCATCACAGTCTACAGTCTTCTGTGGAGTAGCCTCAATCGTTACTCGTTTTGTTTTAAAATGTAATAGTTGACTTGTTGGGTCCATCTGCTCTTCTCCAGGCGCTGTTTGAAGCCATTTGATGAGAGGTTCAAGAGCCATTTGTTTGACCACATATACATCTAAAAGACCATCTTGAAACGAACAATTTCCTAAAACAGCCCTGTTTCCACCAAGGAAAGGGCCATTTCCAATTAAAACCATTACTGCTTCACCCTCATACGTTGTTTCATCACTATCAACTTTTACTTCAAAAGGTTCTACTTGACTAATCGTTCTACCCACACTCATATAATATGAGAGCTTGCCAAACTTTTCTTTCCCATCTTCTAAAATGTTTTCAGAAACGTCTGCTACAAGACCGATTCCCCAGAAATTCAAAAAGTACTGTTGATTATGCTGGCCGATATCAACCGCTGTTTTCTTTTGCTCAATAATTTGCTCTACTGCTTTCAATGGATTTTGATTCATACCAATTGCACGAGAAAAATCATTGCATGTTCCTCCTGGAAGAATTGCAAAGATAGGTCGCCGTTCAAGAGGGGCAAGTGCATTTATTAGTTCATAAATAGTTCCGTCTCCTCCAGCTCCAACAATAACATCTACATCAGAAGCAATTTCTTTTACAATTTCTCTCCCCTGACCTGGGGCTTCGGTTTCATATAGCTTTACCTCTGAAAAAATTGTTCTCAATCTATTACAAATAAGGTCAATGGACTCAATTAATTTTTTATTACCTGCGTTTGGGTTTAAGATAACTGCTATTTTCATGTTTGTCTCTCCTATACATGACGTTTATTTGTCATTGTTCCCCTATCTTTATTAAATTGAAACATCAACTTTTCCTAATGTGAATTTTGAACGTTTTATGACACTCTGTAAAATAAAATATTCTTCTTCTAAAAGCTGATATAATGTTTTCCTAGAGCATGGCATTATCTGAAGGAGATGAAGTAATTTATGTCAATTAAATATATGACTCAGCTATTTGCAGCTTGTTTCATATTTCTTTTATCAATAGCTGCAACATGGTATGAGGGTTCCAACTTAATTGATGATTCATTTGAATGGGGAGACTCAGCAAAGTACACTTCTGTTGCTAGTTCATCTATTCAATCAGGATACGACATTTCACAAGTGGATTATTTTATTTATGCGGCTAAATTTTACCCATTTTTCCCTATAATGATGCTTACGAGCGGCTTATACTTACTTACTCTCCTGTTATTTGTTGCTTTTAAGAACCGCTGTTCATATATGAGTTTTTGTTTATTTATACTAGCAATGCTGCTGTTTTCCCTTGGGTATAAACTATCGGCAAGTCCGACTGTAGGAGCAGGATCGCTTATGAAAACTTGCTTAACAACCGGGTCGTTTGTGTTAATTTTCAGCTTTTACTATGGTTTAAAGTATTTAAAAACTCACAAAATCCCTTTCTTATCTTCATAACCTTTTGTTCCTTACTTAGATAAAAAAGCACAAGGATCCTAGTATATTCTTTGATTCCTTGTGCTTTTCTTTTATAGAACAATATCAAAATATTCTTTTAGCTTTGCTCTAAATTCACCCTCTGAGTTAATAGCTGTTTCCCTTTTATTCAGTCCGTTTGTAATTTTCAACGTATTGGATGACAATGAGATTTTTCCATCCTTAGTCGCTACGCTACAGAGCTTCTTTTGGCGAAAAAATGAGGTTGAATCTTGTTCATAATACCTGCAGGCACCATAAAAGTCTTCTAGTTTTCTTGATTGAAGAGAAAATTTAAAAAGATCCTGCCAATTATTGTTTTTTTCTTGAACAATCCATTCGTCATTACGCTTTACCACTCGATATTCACCATTATGATCTTTATACGTATATCGGTCCTCAATTAGTAAAGGTTCAAAAAAGCCACCTCCAATTCCAATATCGGCTAAGTAACTTTTTCCACTTATCTCTACACAGAGCGCGAGATGCGTACAGTCTTTGTTCCAACTCTCTTGCGTTTCGTTCCAAAATGCGCCTGATATCAACCTTACTTCAAACCCAATTTTTGTTAAGATTGTGTACAATAAGCTGTTTGTTTCAAAACATAACCCGCCGCGTTTGTTTCGTACAACTTTATCAAACACTTCCTCTGGGTTCATTGATAAAGGCTTATTTAAGTGAATATCAAGATTCTCAAAAGGAATTGTAAGGACGGATTGCTTATGTATGTGTTTTAATAGTAATGTTTGATCTGTTTGTGGATGTACGTGAATATGCTCTAAAAATTGTTGAACATGAACCATTTTTTCTCCTCGCTTATCTTCTATTTAAATACTGTTTAATACGCTCTACCACCTGTTGATAAAAACTAAGTTCATGAGGGACTAAACTGTTGTAGGTGATGTCATCTTTGAAAATAGACTTCACACCGCCCTGGCATATGAATCCTTCGGCAAGAAAACTGTTTGTTTTCCCAAAACAAAAATTGTAAAAATGATTAAAATCCACACAAACAATTCCTGCTACCTCTTCCAACTGTAACTGATAGTCGCTTATTTTATATGGCGTTTCGTATATAAACACATGCGCAATCTCTTTATCTATGAACTCTTCTTTGTAAGCTTGGTAGTGAATTTTTCCAATTGAAATTAGTTCTTCCCTTTTGACTTTTACACCTAGTTCTTCTTCAACTTCTCGAATTCCATCTCCAACGGTCTCGTCAGCTAAAAGATGTCCTGCAGCAGTGATATCAAATAAATCTGGATAGTCTTCTTTATCGAGACTTCTAAGCTGTAAATAAATATAGTCTTTAGCTGCTTCATGACTAATAAACCAACAGTGAAACGTTTCATGCCAATATCCAAGTCGATGAACTTCTGCCCGTGATGCTTGTCCAATTAACTGATTGTTATCATCAAATATCCTTAACATTTCATTTTTCATAACGACGCTCCTTTACTTATAATCATAAAAAAGCACCACACTGGTATAATCTTACACCATTGTAGCGCTGATGAACATTATTTTACTCTGATTATTTCGAGAGGAAATCACGATTAGCAGCTAAAGGGGGCTGCTCAAGCCAGCCTTTTTTAATACTAATTTTCACGCCATCAAGAGCAAATTTAGCTGTTTCTAATGATAATCGACCGAAGTCAATTGTAATGTCTTTACGAGCAACTTTTGAAAGGGCTGTTCCATAATTAGAAAGTCCGTTTGTGCTTGCAATGCCTGTGTGATACATCATTAATTTATCTGAAAAAGGTGCAATTCGAGACTCAGAGACTTCCGGATCCCATAGCTGTGGTGAGGGAAGGTCTTCATCCGTCAATAAATTGATAAACAGTTCAATATGCTTGTGAGCAATCTTTCGGCCTCGCACTAAATATTCTCTTAAGTCATCTGATTCAGCCGCTTGGCTAAACGCAATCATTAAAGACTTTCCAAGCATATTCGTATCTAAGTTCACATACACGGCTTTAATTTCTTGTGCTGTAATGGGACGCTGCTTTCCTCGCAGCTTTCCTAAAAACGATTCGCTTTCAACAAACTCTATTTTACTAGGAATAGGGATACTCGGTGTTCGAATAACAATTCCCTTTTCCAACAAATATTCAATCGTATCGTGAAAAATGTCTATATACTCGTTCATGTTTTGAATAAAAAACTCTCTCATATCGCGGCGATGCGAACCAAATAGCGCATCTGAATATTGTATAATTGAGCCTCTGGCCATTTCCTTTAAATAGAATAAGTAAAACTTATCTGAAAACATTCGCGGAGCATTCAAAAAAACATCTGCTTCACTAAAACCTGCTGGAGCTATCATTTTCTCTTGCTCAAAAATTAGCTGATAACGTGCAATTCGAGCGTGCAAAAGGTCGGTATTTTTTGTTAAAATTCCTTTTACATTCCCATCGTATACATGTTGTGAAAAGTGTTTCATTACGCATAAGAGCATTGTTTCACCAATATACCCTTCCCATAAAGAGCCCACTTCCCCTGATGTTAGTGTTACAACTCTTCCATTGTTATCCATAACGTCACCTCTACGTCATAGTATGAAGCAAAGAAAAACATATTATGTAAATCCTGAACTTATCATTAAAAATATTAATGATTGAAATAAAATAACAATATTTCACTAATAATTAAATTTCCTTTAAGCTGAAGAAGTATAAATGATATTGGAGTGAAAAAACATGAATAGAAATAATTTTATAAAAAATGGACGTTTTTTGGCATATACCGGTGGTCTTACTTTTACTTTTGCTGTTGCAATAGGAGGATATTTACTTGCATCTCTCTCAATTTTTCAAATGATAGGTCCCCTTGCTTGTGCACTATTGATTGCAATTATTTATCGTAACTACATTGGGTATCCCACTCAATTTAAGCCAGGCATTAAATTTGCATCTACGTTTTTACTTCGTGGTGCTATTATCTTATATGGTCTTCAGCTTCAGATTGATCAAATATTTGCCGTAGGGATTGGTATTTTTTTCAAAGATGCATTGGTTATTATCTTATCAATTACCTGTATGTTACTGATTGGAAAATGGCTAAAAGCAGATTTGGCCATTTTATTATTACTCGGTGTAGGAACAGGCGTATGCGGAGCAGCCGCCATTGGGGCCGTTTCGCCTATTTTAAAATCAAAAGAAGAAGACATTGCAATAAGTGTTGGGATTATTGCGCTAATTGGAAGCATTCTCTCCATTGCCTACCCTTTTCTTCAGTCAATTTTAGACCTTTCTCCTGAAGAGTACGGAATATGGTCTGGCATGAGTTTACACGAAATCGCTCATGTAACCCTTGCTGCTATGCCTGCCGGCCAAGAAGCTCTATCACTTGCTATTATAGCTAAACTTGGCAGAGTTCTATGGTTAATTCCACTTAGCTGTTTGTTTGTTTTATTTATGAAAAGGAAGGAAAAACAAGAGACATCAACTGTCATTAAATTCCCTTGGTTCTTAGTGGGCTTTCTCTTAATGAGCATTTTCAATAGCTATATTTTAGAAAGATATGTATACATTCCTAATGCAATAGTGAGCACCATTCCTACCTTAACTACGTTCCTTTTAACAATGGCAATGGTTGGTCTAGGATTAAACGTTAACATTAAAACGTTATGTTTCAAATCTGCTCGACCACTAATAGCAATTATCATTACCTCATTGCTTCTATCAACTATTACACTAGTGATGATTTAATTCACAAAAAGAAGCGACTCTTCAACAGCCGCTTCTTTTTGATTCGATTGTTTATTGTTTTTGTTCAACTGGAGTATAACCAATATAAGATGACTGTGGACGATAAATCCGATTATCTTCTGACTGTTCAAGTACGTGTGCAGTCCATCCAACCAGTCGACTTGCCGTAAATGTTGGCGTAAACAAATCTGCTGGAAGCTCTACTGCTTTCATAACAGCTGCAGCAAAATATTCCACATTCGTGTAAATCTTTCTTCCTGGCTTATATTCATTTAACAATCGAATGGTTGTATCTTCAATTTTCACAATAAAATCAAACCATTCGTTATCATTTGATATTTGTTTGGAAACTTCTTTTAAAGCTTCTGCTCTAGGATCATGAGTTCTGTAAACACGATGTCCAAAGCCCATAATTTTCTCTTTTTTCTCAAGCTTCTGTCGCACCCAAGTTTCAATGTTTTCTGGAGACCCAATTTCTTGAAACATACTAATAACACCAGAAGGAGCACCGCCATGTAAAGGTCCTTTCATTGCACCAATCGCTCCACAAATCGCAGAGACCATGTCTGATTCGGTTGACGCTACCACGCGTGAAGAAAATGTTGATGCGTTCATACCATGCTCAATAGTAAGTACAAAATAAGCGCTCAATGCTTTAACAAGGCTTGAATCCGGTACTTCTCCTGTAATCATATACAAATAGTTAGCCACGTGATCTAAATTCTCATTCGGCTCCACCACTTCTAAATCATTCATTTTACGATACCAGTAAGCAATAATAGTTGGCGTAACTGCAGTTAATGCAACCGCTTGATTTTTTGTAGGCGGCCAACTGTAAGATGGATCCCCCAGTGCTGAAATGCATGTACGAAGAGCACTCATTACTTCTGTATCTCTAGGTAGACAATCCATTAAAGCTACGATATTTTTAGGTAATACTCGATGCGCTTTCATCTCTTCTTTAAATTCATTAAGCTGTTCATGATTTGGTAACTGTCCGTTCCAAATCAAATAAGCTACTTCTTCAAATGTATAGTTAATTGCTAAATCTTTTGCCCAATATCCACGGTAAATTAGCTGACCTTTATCTCCATCAACATGCCCAACTTTTGTTTCAGCTGCTACAATTCCTTCTAAACCTTTTACATATGTCATTATGACCACTCTCCCCTTTTTATTTTCTCTTTATTTACGAGGTGTTCTTGTAGTCTGATAAATTTCATCTTTCTATATTTATTCTTATTCTTTGTATGTAAGAACAAATCAATGATGATAGATGGGGAACAACTGTTATTATTTCTGTAAATCGGAGGCTCTAACAATCAGTATTTCTGAGGGTATAGCTATCAATGATAACGCTTTCAACATTGTGTTCTTATACAAAGTACGAAGGACCATTTTTGTAAAAAAAGATGAATTATCATTCAGTTTCCTTATGTAAGAGTTTACATTTTATTGAAACATAAGTAAAATAGATAAATAGAATAAATAGTATGAAAACAAAGAATATTAGTGAGGGGCTTGATTATGGACATTCGTGAACTGCAACACTTTATGGAAGTTGTAAACCAAAAGAGTTTTACTAAGGCTGCATCTGCTATTCATTTATCTCAACCAGCTTTGAGTAAAATTGTGAAAAAGCTTGAAGAAGAATTGGGTGTAGATTTATTTGATCGCTCGACTCGCAAATTGACTCTTACAGATGCAGGTCAAGTTGTATATAATCAAAGTCAAAAATTAGTTTCGACATTGCATGAACTTCATGCTTTATTAGATGATCTTAGACACTTACCAACCGGAGAAATTAAAATCGGTATCCCGCCTTTAATTGGCACCATTGTTTTTCCAATGATTGCCAAAAAATTCACTAAGAAGCATCCACAAGTAACCCTAGAGCTCGTAGAATTAGGTGCTAAGCGTATCGTTGAACTTGTTGAGTCTGAACAGGTGGACCTTGGAATCATTGTACTTCCGGTGCAAAATCCTATGTTTCATGTTTATCCCTTTGTACAAGAAGAATTTAACTTATATATTCATCACAAACATCCACTTGCTCAAAAGCAGGTCGTGTCTCTATCGGAATTAAAAGAGGAACCTTTCATTTTATTTAGTAAGGATTTTTCGCTTCATGACCGTATTATCCATGAGTGTATCGAAGCCGGCTTTCAGCCAAAAATTGCATATGAAAGCTCGCAGTGGGACCTCATCATTGAACTCGTGGCTTCTGAGCTAGGGATTGCTATTTTGCCAAAATCAGTTTATCCAAAGATTAATAACCCGCTCATACGTAGCATTCCTATTTCATCCCCAACACCAATGTGGGAGCTAGGTATTATTTTAAAGAAAGAACGCTATATGTCATTTGCTACGCGAGAGCTTCTTAGCTTCTTAGTAGATGAAGAAATTATCCTACCGTCCCATATGATGAAAAAAGAAGAAGCTCAAAACTTACCTACTCCGTAATTTATTAAAAATAAGAGGGAACAAAACGTCATAATTTCTTCTCAAAGATAATTCATGACGCTTCTACAGTGGTTAAATTGTAAAAATAAGTTCAAAACCAACAAAAGAT